>JAFWTH010000074.1 GCA_017518975.1 Clostridia bacterium | reverse complement strand
CGTCAAACAGGCTGCTCCTACGGAGCAGGGGAGCCTTCCCCTTGAGGGTAGCGAAGCGCACGGCGCGGTGGTGAATGACAATCCGGGGGATTGTCAGAGCCGCTTTTGCAACAACCGCAGATCGCGGAAAGATCGACGCGAGGCGTCGATCTTCGGCAGACAGACGGTAACAATGAAGTACGCTTTTCTTTATTCTGTCTGCAACCGAACCCCGCAGGGTAGACAAGGTGGCGCGACGGAGTCGTGACGGATGAGGTGAGAAAAAACCTTTTTGATTTGCTTTTGATATCGTATACCGCACGTCAAACAGGCTGCTCCTACGGAGCAGGGAGTACTTTGAATGAAGGGTACTGTTTTTTGCAAAGGCCGCGCCTTTGGCGCGGGGGGATTCGATTCTCGCTCCCGCGAGTTCGTTTTTCCCGCTTTCAGCGAAAAAAACGAACGGCCGCTCGGTCACGGCGCGGGAAAACAGTCCACCGGACTGTTTTCTTACACGCGCCGCCTTCGAATCCCCGGTGTGAAAAAAAGAGTGGGAGGCAGAGCCTCCCACTCTTTTTTTCGCGCCTTGGGGGATTCGAACCCACGACCTACCGGTTCGTAGCCGGGCACTCTATCCACTGAGCTAAAGGCGCTTGTCAACGAAAGATATGATATCACACTCAACCCCGTTTGTCAACATCTTTACGCCCGTTTTTTGAGAAATCTCTCGATCCCGTCGCGGTCGGGGTCGTCCATCGCCGCGGATATCAGCCCGACAAGCGCCTCGTGTGATTCCTCCGGCGACTCCTTGTACATCTCCGCTCTTATCTCCTCGCCGAAGACCCGTTCCGGCGTCGAGATCACCGCGACGCCCCATCCGTACGGCTTGCCGTTTCTGTCCTTGTCGTATACAAAATCCTCGGTCAGAACGTACCCTTTCATCATCAGTCCGGTGAGGAGCGTCTCAAAGCCCTTTTTTCCGCCCTTCCCGTAGCCGCCCTCAGCCTTGAGATCGCGCGAGAGCGCGGGCGCGCGGAGCGCGATCAGGTCGTACAGATCCTTTTCTCTGAACGATGCGAGCCCGTCGTCGAAACGCGCGTCGAAGTCATATCCGTCGCGGCGGAAATTGGCGAGACGCGCGTAAACGTCCCGTCTGACGAACGCCGCTTTGCCCTCGAAAAATTTGCCGTAAGCGCAGCCGACGGAGGCGATCACGGGGCCCTTCCACTCCCACGGCCCCGGCTGATCGGAAAACCAGACGGAGGGATCGACGTGCTCCTCGACCGAGAAACCCCTGATCGAGTTTTCAAACATCGGCAGGACGCCGACCTCGCGGACGATCCGCTCCATATCTTCCTGAGTTTTTATCAAATGATCGAGTGAAAATCTCATAACTCTCCAAAATGACCGGGACCGCTACTGCGGTCCCTGTATAATCAAGTTCTGATCTCGTATTCTCCGCCGCTCCAGACCACCTTGACGGTGACGGGAATATTCGAATTTACCGTTACGACGGGGCGCTCGTCCTCGCTCTTCCTCGCCTCGCAGATCAGGTCGAGTTCGGCCTCCGTTCCGAGCGGGTATTTTTTGACTCCGTGGCGCTCCGTCAAGTTGACGTGCCACGTTACCGTCTTGTTCATCCCGTCCGGGATGATGCCCATGACATACTCGAAGAGCACCGCGATCGGCGGCAGACCGGTCCAGCCGACGAAATCTGCTTTCGACGCGCTTCCCCTCTCGACGAAGTCGGGCGCGTAATTCTCCCACACGGTCCCGGTATCGTTGAAGACCTTCACGACGTTTTCGTGGTGATTCATCGCGAGTTTATGAGCCAGATCGAATTTTCCGACGGCGTCGAGACCCTTCAGCGTCATATACGCGGTAGGCGCCCACACCGATCCGCGCCAGTAGTCGCCCTTCGGCTGGAATTCCGGGTGATCCGCGGAGAGAGACGCCAGAACGTGAACGCGGTAAAACTCGTTCGGATTGAAGAGGTGAGAGACGAAACGGTCGATCCTGTCCTCCGGTACTATCCCGGCGAGGAGCGCCCAGTAGGACGCGAGCGTCTTCGAGCCGGACAGGCGGTCGCCGGACCAGAGATCGTAGTAAAAGCCGTCTTTTTCGTCCCACATCTTTTCGTTGACGAACGAGGCGAGCATCGCGACCTCTTCCTCTATCTCCTTCGTTTCCTCTTCCCTGCCGAGAAGTTTCGCCATCTTGACGAGGATGTTCCCCGACAGTATCTGCTGACAGCAGGCGTCGATCCATACCATGTGACCGTTGGAGACTTCGAGATTGTCGTAATACTTGGTCTCGATGCGGGGCGAGTTGTCCATCCCACAGCCGAGCCCCGACGACCAGTACGTGCCGTCGCGCCAAGTGCGAAACAGTTTCAGCCACCTGTAATACCCCATCAGAGGAGCGAATACTTTCGCGATCCTGTCAAGATCTCCGAAGTTCTCAAAATATACCCATTCGCTCCACGCCATCACGTTCGGACCCGTGGACGCCGGATCGTGGCGGAAGAACTGTTCTCCGTCCCCCGTTTCGCATATCTCGCGGCAGATGAATCCGTCCGAGTGCTGACGCGCGTACATATTGTTCAGCGTATTCTGGAAATTGAAGACCCTCGTCCCGTATTTTCCGAACATGAGAATGAAGGACGAATCCCACATAAACAGGAAGCCGTTGAACGCGGTATCGATGAAGTTCGATTTGAACCCCGAGATCTCCGTCGGCTGTCTCAGGTTCGAAAAGGCGATCTCCCACGCCTTGTCGTAGCACGCGATCGCGTCGTCGTGACCGTCCCAGAACGGTCGAGGCAAAAGATCCCTCGACTCTTCCCACGTCGGAAGAGGTTTATCCTCCCGCTCCATCGTGCGGAAAACGTTCTCCTCGTAATATCTGTCCGGTACGCCGTAGGTGATCCCGTCGCCGGGTCTGTAAAGAATTCCCATTTTTCTCTTTCCTTTCAGCGCTTTCGCGACTTATTTTACATTTGTCAAAAATTCCAGCCCGCGGGCTATTCCCTCAATATTGTCCTCCGCGCCTTCGAACTCGACCGTGACGAACCCGTCGTAACCTGCCTTGCGGAGAGCGGACAGCGATTCGCCTGCGCGCGCGTCGCCGTCCCCTATCACGGCGCCGAGCAAACTGCCGCCTCCCCTTGTGGGGAACCACCCTTCTCCCGCAGGTTCTTTTTCCCGGGAGAGGTAAAAATCCTTCGCGTGGACGTGGACGGCGTACGGCGCGACGAGGGCGGTCGATTCAACGGGGTCCGCGTCGGCGCACATAAAGTTGCCGATATCGCACAGGACGCCGAAGTTGCCGTCGCCGACCGATCCGTAAAGCTTCAGGATGCGGCTCGCGTCCTGAGAGAAATATCCGTGATTCTCCGTACACGTCGCGATGCCGAATCCGCGCGCGTATTCCGTTATCTCACGGCACGCGGCAGTCAGAGTCGGCAGAGCGTCGTCGTAGTCCCGGTCGGACAGTTTTCCGGGGGAGCCGACCGACACGTCGTGACGCAGAAGCGTAGTCCCGAGCGCCGCCGCGCGGCGCACCTCGCGTTCGACTTTCCGGATCTCCTCCCGAAAATCGGAACACCTCAGAAAATCGGCGCCGACACACGAACAGACGGGGGCGATCCCCGCGTCCCTCGCGCGCTTCGCGAACGATCTCAGTTCATCATCCGAATACTCTCCGTCGAGGCAGAATTCTATCCCTTCGAATCCGAGCCGCGCCGCCTCGTCTATCATGAACGGCACGCCCCGCGAGGCGTACGGACCGAAGCTGTACGTACTTACCGAAAACTTCACGCGATCATTCCCCGCCGAGAGCGGAGAGCTTCTTATCGAATTCCTCCGCGGTGTTGTATCCCATCTTTTTCTGCCTGTTGTTCATCGCCGCGATCTCGATGACGACGGCGAGGTTGCGCCCCGGCTGCACCGGGATAACGGTCGAAGGAATGTCTATCCCGAGTATGTTCGTATACTCCGTGACGAGCCCGAAACGGTCGTATTCCTTCCCTTTCTCCCACGGCTCGAGCTTGATGATGAGGTCGATCTTCTCCGTCTCCTTGACGGAGCCCATACCGAAAAGGCGTCTGACGTCGACTATGCCGATACCGCGGAGTTCGATATAATATTTGATCAGTTCGGGAGCGGATCCGATTATCGTTTTCGCGGAGACCTTTTTGAGTTCGACCGCGTCGTCCGCTATGAAGCGGTGACCGCGCTTGATGAGTTCAATCGCCGTTTCGCTCTTGCCGACGCCGCTGTCGCCGAGGATCAGGATACCCTCGCCGTATACCTCGACCAGAACGCCGTGGCGCGTGATCTGCGGAGCGAGCCGCACGTTGAGAAAAGCGATGAGCGCCGCCATAAACGTGCTCGTGTTCTCGTCCGTCGTAAGGATCGGCACGCTGAAATAATCCGCGAGGTCGAGCATAACGTCGTCCGGCCTTCTAGCGTGAGTAAATATGATTGCGACGGGAGAGCGTTTCAGAAACGCGAGAAGCTTCTCCTTCTTCTCGTCGGGATCGAGCGAGTCGAGATAGCACGATTCCGCGCTCCCGATGATCTGGATCCTCTTCGGATCGAAGTGCTCGTAAAACCCGGTGAGCGCGAGTCCCGGTCTCTGGATCTCCTTCGTCCCGACGGTAAGCTCGTCCGGTGAATCGGGCATGACGACGGACGTCAGTTTCATCTCGTCCATGATCTTGCGGAGCGTTACTCTCGCGGTGATATCTTCCATATTCCGGGTTCCTTTCATAAAAACCGACTGTTTTCTATATTGTATCATAAAGGACTACCCGAATTCAAGTGCGTGGTCCGTTGAATGATCCCGCTTTCGATCCACCGTGTTGCGATTTTCCGAACGCGGTTTTTCCGAACGCGGTTTTTCCGAACGCGGTTTTTCCGAACGCGGTTTTTCCGAACGCGGGAAATCATCAACAAGAAATAAAGAATAAAGAAATAAAGAATTAAAGAAAAGAAGAATCAAAAAATATTGAAACGCCCCCCGATTTGTGCTATTATATATACGCCGTCGGAAGACGGCGATGACAGAGTAGGCATTTGCGCGTCAAGTGCTCCCGGGACGGGGAGTTGTCCGGGAGACGAAAACGGTCGGCCGACCGTTGCGGTGCATCTGCCGCATCCCGCTGTAACATACATCTGAGACGCTCTCATGGATGTTCAGGCGGAATTTCATTCTGTTTCCATGGGAGGTGTTTTTTTGAAGATCAGGAACAAGCCGGTGATCTATATAACGGTCGCCGCGTTTCTTATCGCCGCGGAGATCGTTCTCAACCGCTTCGCGTCGATCAATACGATGGGGCTCAAAATAGGTTTCGCCTTCGTCCCTCCGACTCTCGCCGCGATCATGTTCGGACCGGGGATGAGCGCCGCCGTCTGGGGGCTGTCCGATATGCTCGGAGCGATCCTCTTCCCGATCGGTCCTTACCATCCGGGATTCACCGTCTGTGCGGCGTTGATGGGCGTTATCTCGGGATTTCTGCTTAACCCCGGCTTCACCGCCAAACTGTTCAAAAAGAAAAAAGGAGGCCCCGTCCCTCCGATCCGAAGCCGCGTGCGGGTCTTCCCGAACGTGGTCGTCACCGTTCTTTTCAACTGTCTTGTCCTCGGGCTGACGGTAAATACAACCTGGGTAAGTCAACTCTACGGGAGCCGCACCTGGTGGGGCTGGTTCCTCTACCGGCTCGGGGAATACGCGATCCTCGTCCCCGTTGAGATCGCGATCATCCCGATACTTATCAAACTCGGCGGCACTCTCAAGAGAAGGCTTCGCATCGCGGAGGTGAAAAAGAAAAATGACGCGTGACGAGGCGATAGCGTATATCCATTCGGTCAGCTGGCGCGGAAGCCGCCCGGGTCTTGAGCGGATCCGTGAGCTGTGCCGCGCGCTCGGCGACCCGCAGAAAGGACTCCGCTTCGTTCACGTCGCTGGAACGAACGGGAAAGGGTCCGTCTGTTCGATGCTCTCATCCGTACTCACCGCGGCGGGATACCGGACGGGACTTTTCACCTCTCCCTTCGTCAGGTTTTTCGAGGAGCGTATTTCCGTCGACGGCGAGCCGATCCCGGGCGACAAGCTCGGGCGCGCGACGGAGCGCGTGCGCGACGCCGCCGAAAAAATGAGCGATCCTCCGACGGAGTTCGAGCTTCTCACCGCCGTCGGTTTCGAATATTTCAAAGAGACTGAATGCGACGCCGTCGTCCTGGAAACGGGGCTCGGCGGACGGCTCGACTCCACGAACGTTATCGACCCTCCCGTGCTCTCGGTGATCACGGGGATAGGTCTCGACCACACCGCCCTTCTCGGCGACACGGAGGGAAAGATCGCCGCGGAGAAGGCGGGGATAATAAAAGCGGGGTCCGCCGTCGTCGTCGGACGCGTGTCCGACGAGGCGTTCGCCCCGATCCTCGCCCGCGCGGGAGAACTCGGATGTTCTCTTTTCCGCGCGGACGGAGAGCGTATCGTCCCCCGGTCCCTGACGCCGTTCGGCGCGGTCATCTCGGCGGAGCCGTACGGAGAGATCCGAATCAACCTCGCCGGACGCCATCAACTCGACAACGTTTCGGTCGTCCTGACCGCCACGGAAGTCCTAAACGGACGCGGGTTCAGGATAAAAAACGAGGATATAAAAAAAGGACTCGCCGCCGCCCGGTGGAGCGCGCGGTTCGAGCCGCTGCTTTCCGATCCGCTCGTCATTTACGACGGAGCGCATAACCCCGACGGGATCCGCGCTCTGAAGGAGAACGTCAAAGAACTTCTCGGGGGCGACGCCGTCCTCGTTTTCGGCGTTATGGCGGACAAGGACTGGCGAGAGATGATAAAGACCGTATCGCCGGTCGCGAACCGCGTTTTCACGGTAAGACCGGACAATCCGCGTTCGCTCGATCCCGCCGGATCCGCGTCGGCGTTCCGTGAATGCGGAGTTCCCGCGGAAGCGTGCGGGTCCGTCCCCGACGGGGTCTCCCGCGCGATCTCGTTTGCAAAAGAGGTAAAAAGACCCGTTCTCATAATGGGTACGCTCTATATGTACGCGGAGGCGGAGCCCGCCGTTCTCCGGGAAAGGAAAACGAAATGAAAAGACGCGCGCTCGCGGCGCTGCTTCTCGTCGCTCTGGTCTTCTCCCTTTGCTCGTGCCGGGCGTTCGGAGAGATGTCGCGGGCGATAGGATTCGGCGATCCCGACTACTCCGGCGAAAACGTTATCAGGAAGGTCCCGCTCGACGGAGAGATCGCCGGGCAAATCACGTCGATGATCAAGATGCTGTCGGTCGACTCCGTTAAGCTTCCGGAATTCACGAGCACGAAGGACGCGATAACTCTCTGCCACGACAGTCTTCTGAACTATATGCTCTACACCGATTACGCGAAGTACGCCGGAAATCCCGACTTTCTCGCGCAGGTGGACGAGGAATACCCCGAACTCGGCGTATCGCAGATAATCCCCGCGTCCGAGTTCGAATCGATGATGTACCGATGCTTCGGCGGAACGGTCAAAATATCCCACGGTGACAGCAGAGCGTTCAAGTATCTTTCCCGCATCAACGCGTACATCCCGATCGGTCACCCGATAAGCGACGCGTACGACGTCACGCTGACGGAGATCGAGGAAACGCGCAACACCTACCGCGTGACGTTCGAGTGCTCGAACGGAAAGCGGACAATGAGATATTCCGCGACGCTGGTCAAGCGTGAAGACGGAACGATCTATTTCGCATCGGTGAAGTCGAAATAAGGCAAACTCCCCGTCAGCCGCCGTAAAATTCTGCGGTTCCGGCGAAGCCGGAAGACACTGATCTCCTTTTACAGAAACGCTACGGAAACCGCCCGTAAAGTTTTCTTGAATGGGCCACGTTCAAGAGAACTTTATCCTGCTTGCTCTTTATGAGCAAGCAGACATTTCAAGCGGAACTTTATCCCGCTTGCTTCGCAGAAGCAAGCGGACTCGTCTTCAAAAAAAACCGCGGCGAGTTATCGCCGCGGCATACGCAGTAGCTTCTATTATTCGTCTTCCTCTTCGTCCTCGTCCTCGTCTTCTTCCTCATCCTCTTCTTCCTTCATTTCGCAGGAAGCGCAATCATCGGGAGAGCAGACCGGATCGTATTCGTCAAAATCGTCAAAGCAATCGTCGTCGTCGCCTTCGCATTCGACGGAGATCTTGAAATACTTCTTGAATACGTTATAAAGGACTACAGCGATCGTTCCGATCGTGACAAGGGCGCCGACGGCGACGAACAACGCCTTGATACCGTCGGAAAATTTCTTTTCGCCTTTTTTAATTTTCATAGCAACAAACCGCCTTTCAGAGATATCGTTTGCCATCCGTATAATAAGTATACCATAAAAAGCACGTTTTGCAACATTTCGCCGTGAAATTTTTTCCGAGTTCATAAATGAGGAGGTGCGCGCGTGGAAGAAAAGCGTTTCCGTAAAAACGACGACGGTTTCGTATGCGCAGTCTGCGGCAGGGACGTGACGCCCCTGAAATTCACGTCGCGCAACCATTGCCCGTTCTGTCTTTCCTCCGTTCACCTCGACGTGAACCCCGGCGACCGCGCCGCGGGGTGCGGGGGGATAATGGACGCCGTAAAGACGGAGCCGGACCCGAAAAAGGGGTTCGTCATCTATCATAAATGCAGAAAATGCGGCGCGGTGCGAAAAAACCGCGCGGCTGTCGGCGACTGCGATCAGCCCGACGACACCGATCTGCTCATCGCCCTGACGGCGGGAGAGATCTGACGTTTTTTCAAAGCCCGGAGACTTACGTTATGGAAGAAAAAAGCAGGATAAGACGCGAGGAGAATACTGAAGTCCTCCGCTCCGCGGAAAACCGCGGGGCGGAGTCCCTTTGCCGCGCCTCCGTAACGGTCGGGGTAGACATCGGATCGACGACGGCGAAGATCGTCGCGGTAAAAGACGGAAAGATCATTTTCGAGCGGTATGAACGCCACCTCTCCGCAGTGAGACAGAAAACGGCGGAGCTGCTGCGCGAAGCTCTCGCCGAACTCGGCGACGTGACGGTCAGCGCCGCGATCTCCGGCTCCGCGGGTCTCGGCGTGGCCGAGGCGGCGGGGATACCCTTCATTCAGGAGGTCGCCGCCACGACCGAGCTCGTGAGAACGTACCACCCGGATACTGAGGCGGTAATCGAACTCGGCGGAGAAGACGCGAAGATCGTCTTTTTCGGAAACAGCGTCGACGAGAGGATGAACGGGACCTGCGCCGGCGGGACCGGCGCGTTCATCGATCAGATGGCGACTCTTCTCGACGTGACTGTCGGAGAGCTCGACGCCCTCTCGCTTGACAGCAGCAAGATATATCCGATCGCGTCGCGGTGCGGCGTTTTCGCAAAAACGGACGTCCAGCCGCTCCTCAATCAGGGCGCGAGAAAAGAAGACGTCGCGGCGAGCATTTATCAGGCGGTCGTCAATCAGACGATCGCGGGGCTCGCGCAGGGGCGCAGGATCCGCGGGAAAGTCCTTTTCTTCGGCGGCCCGCTCTTCTTCTGCGAGGGATTGCGCCTACGCTTCCGCGAGACGCTCGGTCTGTCGGAAGACGACGCGGTCTGTCCGTCCTACGCCCGCCACTCCGTTTCTCTCGGCGCGGCGCTTTTCGCGCGGGACAACGGACTTTCGACCTCCCTCTCCGATCTGTGCGGACGGATAGAAAACTGCATTGTGAGATCGTCGGGCGAAGCGGCGCTCCCCCCTCTTTTCGGGTCGGAGGACGAGTATAACGAATTCGCCGCGCGCCACGCGGCAGCGACCGTCGAAACGGAAGACCCCGACTCGTACTCGGGGCGCGCGTACCTCGGCATCGACTGCGGCTCTACCACGACGAAACTCGTTCTGCTCACCGAGAGCGGAAAGATCCTGTATTCGTACTATTCCTCCAACAGAGGGAATCCCGTCGAGGTGATCAGGGATCAGCTCGGACGGATATACGCCCTCGCGGGCGACTCGATCGAGATCGCGGGAAGCGCCGTCACCGGGTACGGCGAGGACCTGATCAAAAACGCGTTCGGGGTCGATATCGGAGTCGTCGAGACGGCGGCACACTACACAGCTGCGAAGAAATTCATGCCCGACGTCGATTTCATCCTCGATATCGGGGGGCAGGATATAAAGTGCTTCCGGATCAAAAACGGCGCGATCGACAGCATCATGCTCAACGAGGCGTGCTCCTCCGGGTGCGGTTCGTTCATCGAGACGTTCGCGCGGTCGATGGGCTACACGGCGGAGGAGTTCGCGAGAGCGGGGCTCTTCGCCCGCGCTCCGGTCAATCTCGGAAGCCGGTGTACCGTCTTCATGAACTCGTCCGTCAAGCAGGCGCAGAAGGACGGCGCGGGAGCCGACGACATATCGGCGGGTCTCTCGATCAGCGTCGTTAAAAACGCCCTTTACAAAGTCATAAGAGCTACCGGACCTGACGACCTCGGCGAGCGAGTCGTCGTTCAGGGCGGAACTCTGCTCAACGACGCAGTTCTGCGCGCGCTTGAGCGCGAGCTCGGCCGTCAGGTCGTCCGTCCCGCCGTCGCGGGGCTCATGGGAGCGTACGGCGCGGCGCTGAAGGCGATGAACCACAGGGGACCGACTTCCCTCATCCCGTGGGAAGCGCTCGAAAACTTCACTCACAAATCGACGAGCACGATCTGCCGGGGCTGCACGAACAACTGTCACCTCACCGTGAACACGTTCTCCGGCGGCGGAAGATTCATATCCGGAAACCGCTGTGAACGCGGGCTCGGGCGCGACCCCGGAGACGCGGGGCTCCACAACCTTTACGATTTCAAGAGAAAATACCTGACGTCCCTTCCCGAAAAAACGGGTCCGAGGGGAACGGTAGGTATCCCTCTCGCGCTCGGGATGTACGAGCTGCTGCCTCTCTGGCACGGGATCTTTTCGTCTCTCGGATACTCGGTCGCCGTGTCGGGAATGTCGACGCGCGCGACTTATGAAAAAGGACAGTTCACCATCCCGTCCGACACCGCGTGCTATCCCGCGAAGATCATGCACGGCCACGTTGAAGAACTCGCAGAGCGCGGGGTCGATCTTATCTTTTACCCGTGCATAACGTACAACGTAGACGAAAAGGTCACGAAAAACCACTTCAACTGCCCCGTCGTTGCGTACTATTCGGAGCTTCTCGCGGGCAATCTCGAAGACACGGGAAACTCGCGTTTCTTCTTCCCGTATCTGAATATAAACAAAAAAGCCCAGCTCGAAAAAGAGCTGTTCGACTGCCTCGGCGGCAGGAACGCCGGGTTTACGAAGCGTGAGATCCGCCGCGCCGTGAAAGCGGGCTTCGCCGCGCTTGAAAAGTATTACGCCGCGGTACGCCGCGAAGGCGAGGCCGCGCTGGCGTACGCGAGAGAAAACGGCAAGCGGATAATGATCCTCGCGGGACGTCCGTACCACGTCGACGAGGAGATCTGCCACGGGATCGACCGCCTCGCTCTCTCGCTCGGATTCGTCGTCGTCAGCGAGGACAGCGTCGCGCATCTCGCCGACTCCCCGTCCGTCAGGGTCCTCAATCAGTGGACGTACCATGGGCGGCTCTACCGCGCGGCGAAGTACGCCGCGGATCACGGCGATACGGAACTCGTTCAGCTCGTCTCGTTCGGATGCGGAGTCGACGCCATCACGACGGACGAGGTAAGACGCATACTTGAGGACGGCGGGAAATACTGCACGCAGATCAAAATAGACGAGATCACCAACCTCGGTGCGGTGAAGATCAGACTGCGCTCGCTGCTCGCCGCGATCGAAGAAAAAGAAGCGGCAAAATAAAAGATACGTCCCGTCGCGGAAAGGAGGGGAAGCTTTGAAACGGAAAAAAGAATACATACAGTACACCGAAGAAATGAAGAAGGACTATACCGTCTTCATCCCGAATATGCTTCCCATCCATTTCAGTCTTATCGCCAGAGTCATGAACAACTACGGCGTAAGAGCGCAGGTGCTAACGACGTCGGGGCCGAAGATCGGCGAGACAGGGCTCAGATACGTACACAACGACACGTGCTACCCCGCGATCCTCGTCATAGGGCAGTTCATAGACGCGCTTGAAAGCGGAAATTACGACCCGCACAAGGTCGCTCTCATGCTCTTCCAGACCGGAGGCGGATGCCGAGCGTCAAATTACATCTCCCTTCTGCGCAAAGCGCTCGAACGCGCCGGATACGGATACGTCCCGGTAATATCGTTCTCGCTCGCGGGGATCGAACGCCACCCCGGTTTCAAGCTCTCCCTGCCGATGCTCCACCGGATGCTCTACGCCGTGACGTACGGCGACCTTCTCATGTCGCTCGTCAACCAGACGAAACCTTACGAGGACGAGCCGGGAACGGCGGAGCGCAAAGCGGAGGAGTGGACGCGCCGGCTCACCGACGAGATGGCGAACAACAGGATAGTATATAAAAAAGTCAAGGAGAATTACAGGGCGATCGTCCGTGATTTCGCGTCGATACCAAAGACGAAAACGGAAAAAGTCAAGGTCGGCGTCGTGGGCGAGATCTTCGTCAAATACTCTCCGCTCGGGAACAACGATCTCGAGGCGTTCCTCGTCTCCGAGGGAGCGGAAGTCGTCGTTCCGGGACTGCTCGACTTCTGTATGTACTGCGTCTACAACGGGATCGTCGACCACGAGTTCTACGGCAGGATGCCGTTCCGCTGGCGGCTGAACCGCTTGGCATACAAATTCCTTTTGAAAAAACAGCGCGACGTCATTGAGATAATAAAAGAAAACGGCGCGTTCCGTCCGTACACTCCTTTCGACCGTACCGTCTCGCTCTCCGAGGGTTACATAAGCCACGGCGTCAAGATGGGCGAGGGATGGCTGCTGACGGCGGAGATGATCGAGCTGTACGAGTCAGGCGCATCCAACATCGTCTGTACCCAGCCGTTCGGATGCCTGCCGAACCACATCTGCGGCAAGGGTATGATGAAGCCGATAAAAAAGAAAAATCCGTCGATCAACATAATCGCGATCGACTACGATACCGGCGCGTCCGTCGTCAACCAGCAGAACCGCATCAAGCTTATGCTCGCCGCCGCGAAAAGAGAGTCGGGAAAGACTCCGGAAGCGGCGCCGCGCGAGGCGGCGGCGCCTGAGTTCGTTTTCCAAAAATAAAACCGGGGATCAACCCCGGTTTATTTTTTCTTCGATCATCTGCAGAGCGGCCGCCACGGTCATAAAGCGGACGCCGTTCCTGCCGACCGATCCGTCGAACCGCTCCGTTTTTGTCCGCGTGCCGTCCTTCGACGAAATACCGAAGCAAACCGTCCCGACCGGTTTCTCCGGCGTTCCGCCGCCCGGCCCGGCGATCCCGGTGACTGAGACCGCGATATCGCACCCGAGGGCGCGGCGCGCGCCTTCGGCCATCTCGCGGGCGCACTGCTCGGACACCGCCCCGTGATCGCGGAGCGTTTCTTCGCTCACTCCGAGCAGTTTCATCTTTATACCGTTCGAATAAGAAACGATCCCGCCGACCAGAACGTCGGACGAGCCGGGTATATCGGCGATGCGCGCCGAGATCATCCCCGCGGTACAGCTTTCCGCCGTACCGACGGTCAGTTTCCTCTCGCGGAGCGCAGACAGCAGATTTGCGACGCTTTCGTCGCTCCGCGGCTTGATCTTTTCATTCATACCGTCACCTATAATTACGGCGCGGAGAAGATCCGCGCCGCGTTATTTCTTTCAGAATCCGAGCTTTTTGAGCCAGATGGAAGCGAGTTCTCCCCACTTCTCAAGCCCGGGTCTGCCCTCCGCGAGTCCGAGCCCGTGGCCGCCGTCCATGAACATATGAAGCTCGTACGGGATCTTCTTCTCCGCGAGCGCCTGCGCCATGAGGAGGGAATTCTGCTGCGGGACCGTGCTGTCTTCCGTCGTGTGGAACATGAAGATCGGAGGCGTGTCCTCCGTCACGTTCAGGTATCCGGTGAGACGTCGGGTCAGCTCTTCCCTGTCGGGACGGTCGCCCATCATGACGTCTCTCGTTCCGTCGTGCGTCCACGGCTCGAGCATCGAAATGACGGCGTAGCAGAGGATGCCCGCGTCGGGACGGCACGAGGTGCGGTCGATCTCGTCCCCGTCAGAGAGTCCTCCGTCGTAAACGGTCGACGCGCACGACGCGAGATGACCGCCCGCGGAGAAACCGAGAACTGCAATTTTGTCGGGGTCTATCAGAAGCTCGTCCGCGTGATATCTGACCCAGCGGACGGCTCTCTGCGCGTCCGTGAGGATCGCGGGATAACCGTACGGCTTGACGCGGTACTCGAGAACGAACGATCTGATCCCGAAGCTGTTGAACATTCGGGCGACCGGTTCACCCTCGTAATCGGCTCTCACCTCATAGCCGCCGCCCGGGAACACGATGACGCATCCCGTTTTTTCACGGTCGGGGCGGGCATTCCCGCCGAGATCGGTATAGTGGACGAGCGCGGGCTCGTCCTGCCCTTTCGCGGGATCATAGTACGGGGTCCCGTTATCCCAAAGCTTCGTCTTTTTATTCATCGTGCGGACCTCAGAAATATACTCTGTCGCCGCCTTTGGCGTCGGACTCGAACGCTTTGAGGATGACCTTCAGATCGGTCCTCATCTGATCGTGAGTCACGAACTGCTCCTCGACGCCGTCGATGGCGCGGACGAGGTTGCGGTAATAGTCGTGAACGTCGGACGTGGGTCTCTCTATATCGTACTCGTCCACCGTGATGGAGTCGCGGGGCGCCATCGTCTTGGTGATGCCCGCGGCGGTCTCGACGGGGAGAACGTCGGATTCGTGCCACGCCTTGCACTTCACTATATGCGCCTTTTCGCGCCAGTCGGTGATCATCGCGGTGCCTCCGCGCCCTCTCATATAGAAGCGCGGCATGGCGATAAAGTTGTACGTCTCGACTTCGATATACGCTTTTTTGCCCGATTTGAGGTCGATATAGAGTTTGAAGCCGTCGTCGACCTCGTCGTTGGTTATGTGGTCGCAGGTGCAGCGGACGGACTCGACGTCGAACCCGAGGACCATGAGCGCCTGGTCGATGAGGTGGATGCCCCAGTCGTAGAGCATGCCGCCGCCGTACTCCTTCTGACTTCTCCAGTCGGAGGGGATCCCGCGGCTCCCGTGAATGCGGGACTCAAGGTCGATGATCTCGCCGATCTCACCGCTGTCGTGGATCTTTTTCATGGCGAGGTAATCGACGTCAAAACGTCTGTTCTGGTGGACGGAGAAGATGCGTCCCGCCTTTTTCGAGGCGGCGATCATCCGCTCAAGACTCTCCAGGGACAGCGTGACCGGTTTTTCGGACAGAGTATTTTTACCCGCCTCGAGAGAGGCGACAACTATCTCTTCGTGAACGTCGTTCGGAGTCGCGACCGTGACGAGTTCGATCTCCGGATCTGCGAGGAGCTCCTCGCGCGACGAATACGCTCTTATACCGCGGGACTCCGCGAGAGCGCGTTTTTCTTCTTTGATGTCGTATATTCCGGCGAGGGTGACGACGTCGCTTTTGAGGATATGGTCGACGTGCCAGCCGCCCATTCCGCCGTAGCCGATAACGGCAGCTTTCTTTTTCATTTGAACCTACCTTTCCCGCATTTTCCGCCGCGCAAGCGCCGGAAAAGCGCTTTCGGCCAGATATTAAGACAATTGCCGAAAGAGCAAGAATGTTACCGATAGCATTGTATCTTAAAGGGGGGAAAATGTCAATAGAAAAAGCCGTTTTTGCGCCTTTTTTTCTGTCGTTTCGGGCGCTTTGCGGCTTCCTTCATTTTTTCCCTTGACAAACGCGTCCCCGTGGTGTATACTATCGTGTACAAAAGAATATTTTTGTGAATTCGGAGAAGTACTCAAGTTGGCCGAAGAGGCGCCCCTGCTAAGGGTGTAGGTCGGGTAACCGGCGCGAGAGTTCAAATCTCTCCTTCTCCGTGAAAAGAGGACGCGTATGCGTCCTCTTTTCTGCGGAGAAGAAAAATCTCGAGCGCCGGTTAACCGGCGCGGGTGTTATCGCCTCCCCGCCGCCGGGGGCGGACCGAGGGGAGGCGATAACGCTGCCGCGGTCGAAATCGCGGCGCCGCTCCAAGGCGCCAATGCGATTTCGGGCACCGCAACCCGGGGTGCGTCTTCTTGAACAACTCCCGCTGACTTCATCAGATAACCCTTTAACGCTTTACGTCCTTTTTCTTTTCGGGGAGAGATTTGAACTCCGATTTCGGAATACTAACGTTGTGCAGCGTAAAGTTCTCGTCCCGTCGAAAGCGGATTCTCCGTAAAGTTCTAGTCCCGGCAAAGCCGGGTGAAATGGGTCGGGACCCATTTCAAGAGAACTTTATCCTGCTTGCGTCAGCAAGCAGACGCGTCCTTTTCCTTTTCGGGGAGAGATTTGAACCGCGATTTTAGAACTCCAACCCACATCCTCATAAAAAAATCGCGCACCCCGTCCGGGATGCGCGGATTTCTTATTCAAACGGTCATTCAGACAGATATTCGATCGATATTACATTCCCGTCGCGAAGGACGAACTGCAGACACATTCCGCCGCGCCGGTAGGCGAGAAGGGTGGATGTCTCCTCGGAGGGATTACCGTAAAGCGACGTGATCTGCGAACCGCTCATTCCGATATACGCCCCCTCGGCTGTCGTTACGCTGTCGTCCGTCAGAAGGATCGAGCTGATCAGATCCCCCGCTGTTTCGGGACGGGTGGTGACGGTGAATCCCGACCAGGTATACGTCTTGTCAAGTCCGTTGAAAGCGCAGGAGGGCGCCTCGAAATACGACTTCGGCTCTCCGAGCGCCTCCAATACCGCCGCGATATCGTCGTCGACGGATATCGTCAGATTCGCGGACGCCGCCTTGAAACGGTACGGCTCCTTACCGTCCGTGACCTCGCCCGTCGATACCGGATCGCCTCCGGGCGCGTTCCCGCCGTTTTCCGATCCGCCGCCCGAGCACGCGGACAGCAGAAGCGCGACCGCAGCCAGAAGAAGCGCGGCGACGGCGATCTTCTTCATCGCTTTGACCCAGCGGTTTTTGTTCTCGTTTCTCTCAGTTTTCATTTTCACTTTGATCCTTTCGGTCAGATTGCGTTACGGTTCGCCCGCCACGCTCAGGGCGTACCCTCTACGGTGACGTCGATACTGTCATAATCGTAAACGTAATAATTGTCGCGGACGGGCGCGACGTACGCGGTGTAGTCGCGCGCCTGCTGTTCGGTTATGAGGAACGCGGTTATCGGATAATCGTCGGGATGCGGGCAGGCGTCGAAGTGATACCACCCGGTGCCGACGTTGACGAGCTGCCAGTAATGATCCGTCGTCCCTCCCACACGGTACATATCGATATTCGGGATCCCCGCGAGCGTGAGCAGCTCCTTCGACAGAGCGAAATAGTTGTAGCAGTCGCCCTTGCCCTCGGTCAGACCGACGTACGCGCCGACCTGCCACGAGGATTTATCGCTCGTTCCGACGTAGCGGATATGGCCGTTGACGTACAGGAATATCTGATACGCCTTGTCGTAGTCGGACATGGACGGATCAATGATCGAATTCAGGACTTCAAGCGCCGCCGAATCGAGTTCCTCCTGCGTCGGCGGGTCGGTCGTGGGAACGACGTCGACGGGAGTCACGTCGGGATCGACGACGTTTATCGTAACGGTGATCTCCGCGCGATTTCCGCTCGAATCGACGGCGGAGTAGATAACGGGATAGGAGCCGAGCGCGTTCAGATCGACGGCGGTGGCATCGACGGAAACTTCGACCGCGCCGTCAACGTCGTCCGACGCGCTGACGCCGTTTCTGTAGGAGAACGTATCTCCGACCGCGACGTTCCTGTCGTACGCTCCCGTGATCACCGGAGGAGTGACGTCTCCGGCTCTCAGCGTGAGCACGGAGGACACGTCCTCCGCGCCGGGGGCGGAATAAACGACACTGTACGTGCCCGGTTCGTCCGCTTCGGCGGGCGTGCCGTCTACTTTGAAGATCTTATATGTGAGTCCCTCGGGGCCGAATACGCCCTCGGTCAGGACCTTTGAAAGATCGTCGCCGAGATCTGCCGTGATCTTTTCACGGACTCCGGTGATCCGTCCTTCAACGACCCGTCCCGCGCCGTTGCCCGGGGACGAAGTATCGCTCTCACTCTGAGGAGCGGTCTGATCCGATCGATCCGGACTCCGATCTCCTCCGGAGCGGCGAACGATACCGGAGATAACGACGATCAGAAGCAGAATGAGGAGCGCGGCGGCGGCTGCGAGCGCGACGCGCCGTCCCTTCGCCTTGCGAGAATGAGAGGAAGCCATTGGGGATTTACCTCCGTTACACCGACAGACCGTAGGTCTCGCAGAGTATGGTGACGGTCGAGGCGATGAGTAAGTAATCGATTTCGTAGGCGCCCATCAGACGGAAAGACGGATCGGAGTAAAGTTTTTTCATCTCCTCGATCTTCTTTTCGTCAAACAGTCCGTACTTGCGTATCAAAGCGGGATCCGGCATAACGCTGTCGGCGCCCGCCTTAACGAGCGAGGACATCCCGGGCGCCTGGAATGGGAATTTTCTCCGCTTGACGATGGGATCGGGAACGATCCCCTCCGCGGCTTTTTTGAGGATATATTTTTCGCGCGCGCCGTTCATCTTGTATTTGTCGGGCAACGCGGTGACGAAAGCGACGATCTCGGGATCGAGGAAAGGGTGTCTCCCCTCGACCGAATGCGAGAAGAACATCCTGTCGCCGTGCTCGAGCAGGAGGTGATCCCCCAGGCGGAGCTTGCAGTCGATATACGATCTGCGGCGCTGCGTCGAAAGGCCCTCGACCTTAGAGACGTCGATGGGGCTTTCCGAGAGAGCCGAGAAGGACGGCAGAGCGGACGCGAGTTCGGACGAATAGATCGTCCTGTGGACGGCGCGGATGGCGTCGTGATCGCGTTCGTAGCGGAAATACGGATCTCCCCACAGGCGGGAGTTTATCTCCTTCTCTCCCTCGCTCATCCCGTCTTTGTTCATATTGCGGAACAGGTCTACCATATACCCGACGTAGCCGCAGAACAGCTCGTCGGAGCCCTGACCCGTAAGGACCGCCTTGGCGGGAGTGGTGCGCACGAGTTCGGAGAGGAGGAACGCCGCGGTGTCGTAGCTTTCCTTTACCGCGCTCTCCGCGTGATAAATAACGGAGGGAAGATTCTCTATGATCTCGCGGTCGCCAACCGTGACGCTGCGGTGATCGCTCTTCACGGACTGGCTGACGATCTTCTGAAAACGGCTTTCGTCCAGATCGCCCTCTCCGATCTCCGCAGAGAACGAATAGTAACTGTTAAGCAGATATTTCCCGATAAAGCAGGCGACGACAGAGCTGTCAAGACCGCCGGACACGTAGAATCCGATGGGAACGTCCGCGACGAGGCGGCGGCGGATGGCGCGCACGATAAGCTCGCGCAGCTCCGCGGCGTACGCCTCGAGCCCTTTGTCCTCAGCGTCCTCGCGCGGATATACGAGATCCCAGTATTCCGTATCGACGGGTTCCTCGCCCACGCGAAAGCGGATCATATGTCCGGGGCGGATTGCCCTGATCCCCTCGAAGAAAGTTTCCGGCGCGACGACGCCCGGGAAATTCATAAGCTGGTCGAGCGCCTTGAGATTCAGTTTTCTTTTGACGTCCGGCAGGGCGAGGATCGCCTTCGCCTCCGAACCGAAGAGAAGTCTGCCGTTCTGGACGGTCCAGTAAAGCGGGCAAACGCCCATTTGGTCGCGGACGAGGTAGAGGGTCTTCCTCCCCGTGTCGAAAAGCGCGATCCCGAACTGACCGTTCAGGCGCTTCGGGAAATCCTCGCCCTCCTCCTCGTAGAGGTGGAGAACGACCTCAACGTCGGTGCGGGTACGGAAGGTATGTCCCTTCTTTTCCAGTTCTTCGCGCAGTTCGGGGTGGTTGTATATCTCGCCGTTGATGACGGCGACGACTCCGCGGTCCTCGGTGAACAGCGGCTGCATCCCTCCGGTCAGATCGATGAAGCTGAGGCGGTTGAAGCCGAGCGCCGTTCCGCCTTCCAGCCACATATTCTGCCCGTCGGGGCCGCGGTGGGCGATCGCGCGAAGCATCGCTTCTATCTGTACTTTGCGAGGGGCGTTCCCTCCGCCCATATCCATGATTCCGCAGATCCCGCACATATCAGTCCGTTGCCTCCCCGTTTGCTTTCTCTTGTTCCGCCGCGACAGCCGCGGCCTTATCGTTTTCAAACCGGGCGGTCTTTTCCGCCCATACCGCCTCGAGCGCTTCCTCTCCCCTTCTGCTCTTCAGGTGAAATTCGGAGGTGAGAAGATCGCCGAGATGCGCCGTGAGTTTTTCGGCGCCGTATAAGTTCATATGAAGTCCGCCGTCGTAAGTGTCGGTCGAATAATCGATCCCGATCTGCCCGGCGATCTCAAGATAGTTTATATACGTCAGGCCTTTTTCTTCAGCGTAATCCCTGACCTGAGCGTCCCACTCGCCGTACCAGTACGGATAAAGACTGGGCGCTTTGATGAGGATAAGATCGATCCCCTTTTCTCGGCAGAGATCCGCCATCCGGTCGAGCCATTTCCACGACTCCTCCGGGAACGAGTAATCGGCGAGAGGTTTCCCCTCCGGCACGTTTTCGGCGGGTCTGACGTCGACGCGCATATAATACCCGTTATAACTGACCGGGGGTACCGAGAAATAATAAGTGAAGTCGGTCGGCTTGAGGTCGAAAATGCGCTCGTGATAGCGCAGAAGAGGAAAAACGTAAGAGGCGAACGACTCCTCCTCGGTCATGGTCGCGAGGATCGCCCCGACCTTTGAGGGAGACCAGCGCATCCCCTCGAGAGTCATGCGGTTGTACGCCTCCGAGCGCTTCTCCGAGAACGAAAGCGACTGCACGTTGAAGACGACGACGCTCGGCGTCTCGGTCCGCAGAGAATCCTCAAGGATATAATACGACTGAGCGATATACTGCTCCGCGCTGCCCCGGATATACGAGTTGATCCCGTAATTGTTCCAAAGGTCCGCGGGAATGAAGTTCTCATAGACTTCACAGTCGCCTATCAGAAGAACGTCGTGATCCGTCGTTTCTTTATAATACTCGGCGATCATCGCGCCCTCGATGATCCCGTCGGCGTACTTTGGGGTCACCAGACGGGAGAGCGCGATAAGCGAAACGAGCGACAAAAGCACGAGGAGCACGGCGATGATCGTCTTTTTCACAATGCGCTCCTCCTTAAAAACGGTTGTAGATGAACGCGCTCTGATCGTACCCGATACCGTAAGCGCCGAGGAGCAGCACAGCTAGGGTGAACCCGAAGATCACCGCCCAGCACGCGACGGTACCGCGCCGCGCGATCGCGCCCCGCAGATCGGGAACTTTCGTGCGTATAAGACTGACCGCGAAAACGAGCGCCCCGCCGAAGAGAAGGATCAGAATATCCTTTATCTCAAGACCGGTCAGCGCGAGTTTGCCGGGATCCCACGGAGCGAACAGCGCCGCGGCGGCGCCGAACGTGCCCCCGACGCCGTCGAAGCAGTCGAAGAGATTCAGCATCGCGACGAGCAGGAACGTCCGCAGTATCATAAAGACTCGCCACGCCTTCCCGCGGAAGCCGAAGCGGTCGTGAAAACGTTTGTAAAGCGGCTCGAGTTCCTCTGAGATCATAAGGACCGCCCAGTTGCAAAGGCCCCACACGAGGAAATTCATCCCCGCGCCGTGCCATATCCCCGTCGCCGCCCATACGAGGAAGGACGACACGTAGAGAACGACGCGCCCCGCGGCTTTCGGACCGACGCGGGTACGGATCTTACCCGACAGCTTCGTCATAAATCCGGACGTCGAGACCGGGTAAAACAGGTAGTCGCGGAACCACGAACACATGGTTATATGCCACCGGCGCCAGTATTCCTTGAGCGAGCCGGAAAAATACGGGAGATTGAAGTTTTCGGGCAGCCTGATCCCGAAAAGCTCGCCGACGCCGATCGTGATGTCGATCCCTCCTGTGAAATCGAAATAGAGCCGGAAGGTGTACATCAGGATCGCCGCGGCGGTCGCCATACCGCCCGCGCCCGAAGGGTCCGCGAAGATCGCGGCGATGGCGGGAGCGAGACGGTCCGCGAGGACGATCTTCTTGAAATAACCCCAAGCTATCCTCATCGCGCCGCGCGACAGGTTCTCTCCCTTCAGGTTCTCGCCCTCGAAAAGGGTCTCGGAAAGGTCGCCGTAACGGCAGATCGGTCCCTGCGAGATGATCGGGAAAAAAGAGAGGAACAGCGCAAGGCGCGCGGGATTCTTTTCCGCGCCGCAGGTCCCCCTGAAAACGTCGATCAGATATCCTATCGCGGAAAAAGTGAAGTATGAGATACCGAGCGGGACTATGATCCCGAGCCCGGGAAACGACGCGGGATCGGCGCCGAAAAGAGACGCTCCTCCGCGAATAACGAAATCAAGATACTTGACGAGAAACAGGTCAAGCAGAAGGATCCCGAGCGCACAGCGGAGGATACGCTTCTTCCGGCGCGTGAAGACAGCGCGGATCTCTTTCTTTCTCGCCCGGTCGGGCGCCTCCTCTTCGATCTGCGCCTTCTGCTTTTCCTGCTCGCGACGCAGCAGGAGTCCCGCGCCCCAGGAAAGCAAAATAACGCCCGCGAGGAAAACGATCCCTCCGAGCCCTGCGCACAGGTAAAAAGCCGCACTCGCAAGGAGGAGCAGCCACGGGCGCGCGCGTCGCGGCAAGATCGCCCAGAGCCCGAGCAGTGCGGCTAAGAAAAGCGGAAAAGCGACGGATGCAAAGCGCATCTCAGCCCTCTTCTTCGAGACGGCGGATCAGCGCCATGATCGAATCGGCGGAACGGAAGTTCTCGGGGATGATATCGCGGGCGGTGATCGTAACGTCAAAAGTGTCCGCGATCCCGGAAATAAGGTTGACGATGTCCATCGAATCGAGGATACCGTCTCCGATGAGATCGTTCTCCGCCGTAAAGTCCACCTCCGGGTGGAGATCCGAGAGCATAGCGAGCAGTTCTTCCATATTTTTACTTTCCTTTCACCCCGTCTTCGGGGGCATATTCGCGTCGCAGAGCGACGCGGTCGATCTTTCCGTTCTGCGTGAACGGCATTGAATCCATCCGGACGATCCGTCCGGGAAGCATATAGCGCGGCAAACGGCCGCGCAAAGCGGCAAGCAGAGTTTTTTCGTCCGTCTCGCCTATATAGCAGAGAACTATGCGGCGCGCCGAGGAGTTGTAAACGCAAGCCGCCATCCTCACGCCTTCGATCCCGTCTGCGGTCACCTCGATCTCGCCGAGCTCGATCCGGTGTCCCATATGCTTTATCTGATAGTCGCGGCGTGAAACGAAATACAGAAGTCCGTCCTCTCCCCACCGTCCGACGTCGCCCGTCCGGTAAACGGTCTCGGGATAGGCGGTGTTCAGAGGATTCTGAATGAAGGCGGCGGCGGTTCGCTCGGGATCGTTGTAGTATCCGAGCGTGACGCTCGAAGCGCGAAGGACGATTTCGCCCTCCTCGCCGTCTTTCGCCTCGGTCCCGTCCTCTTTGAGAAGCAGGATCTCGCGGTTGGGGAACGGACGCCCGATCGGGATGACGTCGCCCTCCGCGAAGTCGCGGTCGACGCGGTAATAACAGCACATCCCCGTCCCCTCCGTGGGACCGTACAGATTGATGAAATCCGCATCGGGAAGCGCCTCTCTCCAGCGGTTGAACTGAACGATCGGGAAGACCTCGCTCCCGAAAGCGACCGTCCGCAGAGTGCGCGGGATCTCGACCGAGAACGTGTCGAAAGCGCTTACCATGGTCAGCGCTGAGACGACCCAGCAGACCGTGTTGATCTCATGCTCGTTCAGAAAACGCACGAGCTCGACCGGGGTCGAAAACAGGCGTTTCGGGATCAGCCATGCGGTCGCCCCGAATTTAAGCGTCGGATACAGTTCCTTCAGGCACGCGTCGAAATAAAGCGGCGACTGGTTGCCGAAGACCGTCGTCCGGTCAACGCGAAGGATCTCGGAGAGGTGCTCGATATAGTCGATCACCGACCGGTGGCACGCGCACACTCCCTTCGGGATCCCGGTAGAGCCGGAGGTAAAAACGATGTATATGGGATCGATATCGAGCGCGCGGGCGCGCACGTTCGCCAGGACCTCGTCGTTTCGCTCGAATCGTGCAAGATCGGAATAAAGGACCGGCTCCGCGCCGCACAGATCGAAGGAGGCGGCGAGGGGCATCGTCTCTTCGTCGCAGATCATCAGCTTCGCCCGGACGTTTTTGAGGATAAGCGAAATGCGGGCAAAGGGCATCTCCTCGTCGATCGGAACGTAGAAACACCCCGCGCGGATCACGCCGAAAAACGCGGCGATCTCCTCGGGGGATTTGCGCATGAATACGACGACCGGGGCGCGGCGGATCCCGCGCGCGGCGACGGCGCTGCCGATCGATGCCGACACGGCGTCGACCTGACGGAAGGTCAGCGCGCCGTTCTCACCCGCAAATGCGACCTTGTCGGGGACCTCCGCAAGCGGTCCGCGCAGATAATCAAGTACGTTGTTGAGCATGTTTTCCCTCCCGGGCAAAAGCGCATACCAAATCAAAATATATTGTATCACGGGGCATTTGAAAAGTCAAGAAAGACATCTGCAAAAAACGAGCGGATACGGGACGGATCGGCAATCCCCGCCGCGGCAAAAGACCGCGCTTCCCGAAAACGGGAAGCGCGGTCTTTTTTACCATATAAGTACCATCAGAAGAATAATGACCCCGAGTCCGAGGACAAACGCGAGAGCGATAAGGAGCGCGGCTCCGAGCGCGCCGAAAATAAACCAGCGCTTCTCGTCGCGCGTCATATCGACGCTTTTCCCCTCTCCTTTTCCGTCGAGTTCGTCCGTGACCTCGCGGCGGCGTTTGCCGCGTCCGCGAAGACCGGCGATCGACCCGAGGAACGACGCGTGTCCCTCGATGCCGCTCATATCAGCGACGGTGCGTCCGTCGTCTTCAAACCCGTTTTTCTCCGTCCCGGGAACTTTATCTCCGACGCCGCCGTCGCGGACGGCGCCGTCTTCTTTATCAGTCATTCTTCTCCGCCGCCTTTTCGGACGCGGGCTCAGCCGTGATCTCCTCAGCCGCGGGTACTTTTTCTTCGTGCGATATTCCCTTTTCGCCGTCGTACAGATGGCAGACGACGAAATGGCCGGGTTCGATCTCCTTCTGCTCCGGAACTTCCGTCTTGCAGCATTCCATACAGTTTGCGCAGCGGGTATGGAACTTGCAGCCGGACGGCGGGTTCGCGGGAGACGGGATCGACCCCTCGAGCACGATACGGTTCATTTTGTAAGTCGGATCCGGCACCGGGATAGCCGAGAAAAGCGCCTTGGTGTACGGGTGCAGCGGATTCCTGAAGATGTCCTCGGTCGAGCCGTACTCAACGAGGTTGCCGAGATACATGACGCCGACCGTGTCTGATATGTGTTCGACGACGGACAGGTCGTGCGAGATAAACAGGAAGGTGAGTTTGAACTGCTTCTGCAGATCGGAGAGCAGATTTATGATCTGCGCCTGAATCGACACGTCGAGCGCGGAGACCGGCTCGTCGCAGACGACGAACTCGGGATTGAGCGCGAGCGCGCGCGCGATGCAGATTCGCTGTCTCTGCCCGCCGGAGAACTCGTGCGGATATCTGTCCTTGTGGAACGGCTGAAGACCGCACTTGTCCATAATATCGTCTATGTAGTCGTTGTATTCGTCGTCGGACACGAGCTTGTGCTCGCGCACCGCCTCGCCGATTATCTCACCGACGGGAAGGCGCGGAGAGAGAGACGAGAACGGATCCTGGAAGATGATCTGCATCTTCGTTCTGAGATCGCGCATCTCCTTCGGGCTTTTGTCGAAGATCTCCTCGCCGTTGAAAAGCACCTGACCCGCGGTCTTCGTGGGATAAAGGCGGAGGATCGTACGGCCGACGGTCGTCTTGCCGCATCCGGATTCTCCGACGAGTCCCATCGTGGTGCCGCGCTTGAGGTTGAACGTGACTCCGTCGACCGCGCGGACCCATCCGACGGTCTTGGAGATCATACCGCCCTTGATCGGGAAATGCTTTTTTAACGAGTTGACCATAAGGATATACTGAGGGTCGTACTCGATGGGGGTGATACCGCGGGACGCTTCAACGCTGTGTTTATCCGCCATAGTCATTCACCCTCCTTTTTGTCGTAATACCGGTAGCAGGTCACCGAGTGAGTGGGCGAGAGCCATACCTCGTGCGGGTAGTCCCCGCCGCATCCGTCCACGCACATCTCGCAGCGGTCTTTGAAATAGCAGTAGTTCGGCATATTGACCGGGTTCGGCACCTTTCCGGGGATCGAATAGAGCTTATCGACCTTTTTGCCGACGACCGGTTTGGAGGCCATCAGCCCGATAGTGTACGGATGACACGGATTGGCGAAGATCTCCTGCGCCGTTCCGCGCTCGACGATCCTGCCCGCGTACATAACGACGACGTAATCCGCCATCTCGGCGATAACGCCGAGGTCGTGGGTGATGAGCATGATGGAGGAGTTGATGCTGTCCTTCAGTCTGCGGAGCAGATCGAGGATCTGCGCCTGGATCGTAACGTCGAGAGCAGTCGTCGGCTCGTCGGCGATGATAAGCCGCGGATTGCACGCGAGCGCCATCGCGATCATGACCCTCTGGCGCATACCGCCGGAAAGCTCGTGCGGGAACATACGGTAAACGCCCTCGGAGTTTGCGATACCGACCATCTCGAGAAGTTCTATCGTGCGCTTTTTGATATTTTCGGCGCTCATATGCGCGCCCTCGTGGAGTTCGAGGACCTCGTCCACCTGCGCACCGATACGGAACACGGGGTTGAGCGAAGTCATCGGCTCCTGGAATATCATCGATATATAGTTGCCTCTGATATGCTGCATCTTCTGCTGAGGAGTACGGACGATATCGTACGCCTTATCGCCGAGATTGAGACGAATCTCCCCTTCGACGATCTGACCCTGAGGCCGCTGCAGGAGCTGCATTATCGAGAGCGAAGTCACGCTCTTTCCGCATCCGGATTCTCCGACGACGCCGATCGTCTTTCCCTGCGGAACGCTGAAACTGATGCCGTCGACCGCGGCGACCGTTCCGACGTCGGTGAAAAAGTGGGTATGCAGGTTTTCGATCTCAAGCGCGTTTGCCGGGTCTTTCATCTGAGTGAGGTACTCGGACTCGGGAACGTTCTTCTTTTTGCGCTTCTTTTCGAGCGCGTTCGTTATCTTTTTATTGTTTCTGGATATACGCCGCGATTCTTTCGCGGTCAGGTATCCTTCCGCTCTTTTCTTTGCCATTCTCCGCACCCCCTTACCGCTTCATCTTCGGGTCAAAGGCGTCGCGCAGACCGTCACCGACGAGGTTGAAGGCAAGAACGGTCACGAGGAGCAGAACGCCAGCCGGGATCCAAACGAACCAGTAGTTCGTGAGAACGTAGGTGTTCGTAACGTCGTTGATGATATTACCCCACGAAGCGAACGGATATTTGACGCCGAGTCCGAGGAAGGAGAGCGTCGCCTCCGTAATGATCGTTCCGCCGAGTCCCATCGTACAGGAGACGATCAGCTGAGGAATAACGTTCGGGACGAGGTGCTTGAAGATCCTGCGTCTGACGGACAGACCTGTCGCCTCCGTCGCGGTCATGAATTCCTGCTCTCTCAGGGAGAGGATCTGTCCGCGGACGAGACGCGCCATTCCGGGCCACCCGAGGAAACCGAGGATGAGCATCAGGTAGACCATCCGGATCATCGGCTCAACGCTCATTGCGTCCATCGCCGCACCGAGAATGATCAGTATAGGCGTCGACGGGATACAGTAGAAGACGTCGACGATACGCATGATAAGGTTGTCGACCCATCCGCCGAAATATCCCGAAATACCGCCGAGAATAACGCCGATCGCCGTCGCGATGAACTCGACGATGAAACCGATTATCAGGGATACGCGTCCACCGTACATAAGACGGGTGAGCATATCCATACCGTTCCTGTCGGTGCCGAGCCAGTGGGTCGCCGACGGAGGAGAATACGTGTCGAGCACGTGAGTCGCGCGTTCCTGCTTGATGATCCAGCGTAAGTTATCAGGGTCGTAAGTCAGTTCGTACTCCGACTCCTCGCCGTCCGCGTCGGTGAATCTGAACGATTTCTCGCCGCTGTCGAAGCTTTCGATGAGCGCTTCCTTCCATTCTTTCGTGAGGAACACGTCGGGATACCACGCCTGAACGATGTATCTGCTGACGTATCCGACATTCTTGTTCGAATCGTCGTAGATCATCGCGTCCTCGTCGAGGGTGTAGGATTTCCCTTCCGCCTCAAAGGACTTCTCGCCGTTCGTATACGCCTTCAGTACCGCGCGGCGGTATTCGTACGAGACGGAGTCGTCCGATCCGGCGGATGAAATGATATCCTTGAACGCTATACCGATCTCATCGCCGTTCTTTATCTTCACGGCATAAAAATCGGGACCCTCTTCGACGATCTCAAAATCGCCCTTCGAGGTGCTGAATTCTGTTTTTCCCGCTTTGAGCGCGAGCGAAAGCTGCGCCTGAATAACGCCGCCGAACTGCTGCCCGGGCGCGGTGTCGTAACTCAGATCAGTCGATTCCTTCGCGCTGGCGTACTCCTTCATCATCATGTCCTCGCGGTAGAACTGCTGAGACTGAGAATAGGGAGATATGATCCCGCCGAGGAACGAGAAAAGGAACATCGCGAGCAGAGCGATGAGTCCGACCATAGCGATACGGTTGCGGAAAAATCTCTTCGCGACGAGCGCGCCGGGAGAGAGCACCTTGACGCGTCTGTCGTCGTTCAGACTGAATCCGCCGCCGTTGCCCGATTTTCCGCCGTCCGCGTTCTGCCGGTTCAGCTTGTTTACGTGATCCGCCGTCGCTTTCCCCGGGACGGCGTTCATATGAGTCGCAGGGACGTTGTCGAAAACGTTCGCGTTTTTGAGGTCGTCCATGTTGTCCGGTCTGTTTTTATCTGCCATAACGCTCACCTCCCGTCAGGCGATCCTGACGCGCGGATCGACCACTGCGTACAGGATATCGGCTATCAGGTTGCCCGCCAGCGTGAGCACGGCGAGAAAAGTCATATAGAACATTGAGAACGGGATATCTCCCGCGGTCATCGCCTGATAGGAAACGTATCCTATCCCCTCTACGGAGTACAGAGTCTCCGTGATGAGCGCGCCGGAGAAAAGGCCCGGGAGCGACCCGCCTATGATCGTTACGATCGGAATAAGCGTGTTGCGGAACGCATGGTGATAGATGACCTTGCGCTCCGACAAGCCCTTGGCTCTCGCCGTCCTTATGTAGTCGGAATTCATGACCTCGAGCATATTCGTTCTCGTATAACGCATCAGCGAACCGAAGCTGATGACTACGAGAGTCACGATCGGTAAGACGAGATGGTGTCCCATATCGAGGATCTTCCCGAATGCGTCGAGATGCGCGTGATTACGGCCGACAAGCCCGAAGAGATCGAACCACTCGAGCTTGACTGAAAATACAAGTTTCAGAAGCGACGCGAAAAAGAACGTCGGAAGCGATATACCCGCCAGAGCGATGACCGAAATCGTATAGTCTGTTTTGGAATTCTGTTTCATCGCGGCGAGGATACCGAGAGGGATCGCGATGACGATCTCGAGGATCAGTGAGATAAATCCCATGACGAACGATACGCCGATGACGGACTTGAATTTATCGACAACGGGGACCGTGAACTTCCACGAATCGCCGAAATTGCCCGTCAACGCCTTACCAAGCCAGGTGAAGAACCCGGAAATGATCCCCTTGTCCATCCCGTACGTGGACTTGAGCTGTTCCATCCACTCCTCGTACGATTTGGCACCCGGCTGAGACGATTTCTGCTGGGCGATCGATTCCAGATACGAGGTCGGAAGACAACGCATCAGGATGTAGATGATGAGTGCTACAAAGAACAGTATCACAATGGAAATGAGCACTCTCTTCAGAATGTATTTTCTCACTGAAACTTCCTCCGGTGCGAGATATGATTTCCCTGAAAACGGATAAAACAAAAGAAACGCCGGACTCCCGCCGCTCGCGTTTTTGAACGTGATAACAGAACGGATGGTTCTGCGCCTCATAAACCGGCTCCGCCGGAAACGGCAGTTTCTTCGGAGCCGGCTTATCAAGCGCAGGGTCGCCCCTGCCCCGGGACGCGGATACGCGCCCCGGGGCAGAAAGCAGATCGTATATATTACGGTTTACCCTTATTTGAGTTCGAGATTCTGGATCTCAGCCATCCAGCCGTAGAAAGTGGTGATATCCGGAGTGATGGTATCAAGGTTCACTCTCTCCGCGCTGAAGATGATGGCGTTCTGACGCTGATAGGTCGGGATCTCGACAGCCCAGTCGATGATGATGTCAAGAGCTTCCTTGTACATCAGCTTACGAGCGGCCTGGTCGGTCGTCTTACGAGCGTCAAGAATGATCTGGTTGAGTTCCTTGTCGTCGATCGCGTACTGGTAGTTGGAACCGCCTGCTTCACGCGTGTCGTCGCCGGAGAAGTAGATCTGATACATATCCGGGTCAACGGTAGCGCCCCAAGCAGCCGCCCAGATGGCGACGGACTGAGCACGGAGTGCGGTCCAGAGTTCGGAGGAGTCGGTGAGGTCCTTGACGTCGAGCTTGATGCCGATCTCTTCAAGAGCCTTCTGAGCCTCGGTGAAGATCTGGAATGCGGGGTGGTCGCCGATACCGTCGGCGGGGATCCACGCCTGATACTCGAGAGACGCGCCCTCGGGAGCAGCGGTGACCTTGCCGTCTTCAACGGTGTAGCCGGCAGCCTCAAAGAAGCCGAGAGCGGCCTTCTTGGCAGCTTCGTACTTGTCTTCCGCACTCATATCGGAGGTGTAGATATCGTTGCCTTCAACGTCAACCGAGAACGCAACCTTGTAGCCGTCGTCGGTTGAACGAGGAGCAGCCCAGGAAGTGTTGGAGATCGGGTAGTTGATGACGGAAGCTCTGTCACCGTAGTAGGTGTCGATAGCGACGTCACGGTAGACGGAGAAGATGGTGCCGAACGCTTTACGAAGAGCCTTCGACGCATCGGAAGCGGGATCGCCGCCGACGTTCATGACCTTCGCGCACATGCCGATGTAACCGTAACCGAGGTTGTCGACAGTGTTGGTGTAGACCTTGTCGCCTTCAAGCTCCTTGTTGGAGTTGGCGGCCTTGATCGTCTCGATGGTATCGGTGGAGAAGGACGGGTCGGTGATGTCGATGGTGCCGGTGGTGACGCCGCTGATTTTGTCGTCGTCCTTCATGCACTGCTGGAAGTTGACGTATTTGGTCTTCGGAGCGCCGAGATAGTAGTTCTCGTTAGCTTCGTAGTTGATAACGCCGTTTTCGAACTTGATGAACTTGTACGGACCGGCGCCCATCGGCTGGGTGGTCACGCTGCGGACGTGAGAGAGGTCGCCCTTCTCAAATCCGAACTTGTTGTTCTCATAGTCGTACTTGTCGGTCTCGCCGTAGTAGTGAAGCGGAGCGATGGAAATACCGAGCTGATAGATAGCGGTAGCGTCGATCTCGGTCATCACAACACGGAGATTGTAATCGTCGATCTTCTGGATACCGGTGATGTTCGCAGCGGAATCTCCGGTCTTGACAGGGGTCTGGGTGTAGTCGGTGTAATCCGGGAACAGATCGTCCATACCGAGATTTGCCTGCTCGGTGCCGACTGCGGCGACGATGTCGTTTTCGTAGCTTTCAGCGAGGAGAGCTGCGAAATCGTCAACCGTAGCGCCTTCTTCGAGCTCAAAGCCCCAAGCGCCGGCGGCTGCGGCGATGTTGCCTTCATCAGCTGCGCCCGCGGCGACACAGTAATCAACGATGTCCTGAGCGAGGCCTTTGAAAGCCTTGTCGGAAGCTTCCCAGAACTTGGTCTGGGCATCTTCGTCCCAATTGTCGAACTTGTCGTTGTCACGGCCTGCCGCTACGATCAGATCGTAGAGGGACTCGACGCCGGAACGGTATTCTTCCATACCTTCGATCGGCTGAGCGAAGAGAGTGGAGCTGCCGTCGTACATCGGGTCGCAGAGGACGTACATCGAGAAGATGACGTCGTCCACGGTGAGCTTCTCACCGTCGGAGAACTTGAGGTCGTCACGGAGTTTGAAATCGTAGTACACCGTACCGTCTTCGTTCTCGGTGATCGTAAGATCAGCGGGTCCGTAGTAGGTGTAATCGGTTCCGTTGTACTCCTTGGTCTCGCCCTCGATACCCTTGAGGATGATAGCGCCGGTACGGTCGGAGGTAAGCAGACCGAGCTGGGTCATGGCATACGCGTCCTGGTCGTACGCAGTCTCAGAGAAGAAGGGTGAGAATTTGCTGGAGAAGGGTGAATAACCCACGACGAGCGTCTTGTCGCCGGCGGGTGCCGGTGCAGGGCCCGTTCCGGTCTCAGCGCCGGTGTCCTTCGGGGTGTTCTGATTGCAGGACGCAAAAACCGCGACGCACATCAGGACCGCAAGAAGGAGAGCAAGGATCTTGGAAATGCTTTTCATAATTTCCTCCTATAAAAAATATGAACTTATCGGGCTGCGCCCGGTTGTTCCTGAGTAATACGAACCGTCAGTCGATACGGCTCTTTTTGGGGACGTGGACCCAGAGGGAAGACTTCGCCGTGTGCCCCGCGTACAGCGACGCCGCGGCGCCGAGTATACAGAAAAAGTAAAAGGCAACGGCGGCGGGCTCTTTCCCGCCTGCGCCGTAGATCGCGACGTGGACCGTCTGACAGACGATGAGAACGCACTCAGCCGCGGCGAAAACGATCGCGCGCGCCGGCAGCGTCTTCACGTGCCGGTCGTATTTGTATTTCCTCATCGGGTACTCCGCGAAGAGGACGCCCGCCTCCGCCCACAAAAGGACGAGAAGAGCGACGAGACTGAGAGCGAACGGAATGAGAACGATCGGAGAGTTATCCATCCCCGGCGCGGGGACGAGACCCTCCGCCAGAACGGAGCCGACGACCGCCGCGAGCGACAGCGCGATCCGCAGGATGAATCCCTTTCTCGAAAAGGGGGACCGTTCGTCAAGCGTGAAAACGTCGCCCTCATACCGGTACTGTCCCGAGGAGTCCTTTGCAAAGTCGGAAAGGTATGCGCGCCGTTTCTTTTTTTCGGTTTTCTTCATAAGAATATATAGAGCCGCGGCGGAGTCGGGCGGAGCGTACAAAAAGCTGAACTCCGACAGCTCCGAGGGTATACGGGTTACAGTTTACCTTACGATTATATCACAAGTGTTAAGGATTTTCAAGATAATTATGGAATTTTTCCCCGCACCCGTTCATAAACGGCGAAAACGGATCGGTTTCCGCGGATCGGGCGTGAACGCCGCGAAAAAAAGGCGGCGGGGAAACAGGCGGTCCGGAGAACGCTTTCCCGTTCAAATGAACAGTTCCATAAAAGTCTCCCGGGGCGTCATTCCCATTCTCTCGTAGAATCTACGGGCGGGGTCGTTCCCCTCCCAGACGGCGAGTCCGACGACGTCGCATCCGAGCCGCCTCGCCTCCTCTTTGACGAAGACAAATAGCGACTCTCCGATCCCCGCGCCCCTCATTTTTTCGTCGACGCAGAGATCGTCGATAAAGAGAGTTCTGTGCGGGACGAGGTTTTCGGCGCCCGACGGTTCCCTTATCGCGCAGAACGCGTAACCCGCGACCTCGCCGTTCTCTTCGGCGACGTATACGGGCGTTTTCACGTTCTCGAGGATCTGTGCGATCTGCCCGGCGGTGTACTTCGTCGTTCCCGGGACGAATACGTCAGGCCTTATTCTCGCGTGGATCTCAAGCACCTGAGAGAGGAGTTCGATGATCCTTCCTATATCCTTTTGCTCAGCTTTCCGTATCATACTCCCACGTCTTTGACCGCGCGCGGCGCGTTTGCCTTTCCGATCTCTTTGAATCGCGGGAATTATTATACTCCACAACCTCAGAGTTTGCAAGCGTTTCCCATTTTGAAAAACGCAAAAAAAGGTGTTGACAAAGAGAAATCGCCGTGTTACAATATGTGAGTGTCCGGTGATGCCCGGAGAAAAACAGACTGTGCTGGTGTGGCTCAATGGCAGAGCAGCTGATTTGTAATCAGCAGGTTGTTGGTTCGACTCCGATCACCAGCTTTAGGGGGGAATTCCCGAGCGGCCAAAGGGGGCAGACTGTAAATCTGTTGTCACTGACTTCGGTGGTTCGAATCCACCTTCCCCCAGTGAAATGAAAAAAGCACCTACGGGTGCTTTTTTCATTTCACCGAAGGTGGATTCGAAGGGCGCGGCAATGAATGACGTGCCGGGGGCTGCGAACAGATCAACCTCACCGCATCCGTTCGCTTCCGCTGTCCGCTTGACTTTTGCGCAGAGACGCAAAAGTCCAAAGTCCGGATATAACTGTTTTAGAGCCGCGACCGGGCCCGCCAGACAGTTGGCGATTACTTTGAAAATCGACGCTTTGCGGCGATTTTGGGCAAACAGGCAGTTCACGAGCGATTTCGCGAAACGTTGGCCTGTTTGCAGAGGGCAGAATCCACAAAAAAGGAAAACCGTGCACGCGGTTTCCCTTTTTTGCCTCTTCCAGAGAAGTGTTCTTTTGTTTACTAAGGCAAAAGGCGTTTTTTCTTTGCTTTTCGGGCGAACATCGTGCTAATACAGGTGAAATAAGGGCTTTTTCGAGGTTTCACGCAGGTTTCGGGCTCTCGAAGAGCCCGATTATCTCATTTTTGTGGCAAAAAACGTGTTGTACTTTTTGCTTTTTCTAACGCCGCAAGAACGCATAAAAAAGGTGGAAGGTGGATTCTAATTAGTCTTATAACCATCTCTTTTATACTCCAAATTATTGAATAGATGGCATAGAAATGCTATAATAATTGTGAATTTGCTAATGTGCGATAAAGAAGTAATAGAAGTGTAAAAAATTTTGCCGTTCCTATCCGGCACTTAGGGCTGTGTCGGATAGGTCAGGCGTTAGGCTTCCGGCATGTCTATCTTGCCGACAAAGTTGTAATAAATCTCAATGTCCTGCCTGCGGGTGCCGT
>JAFWTH010000007.1 GCA_017518975.1 Clostridia bacterium | reverse complement strand
CTTCGACCTCCGCTCAGAATGACACGGTAATGAACTATTCCGTAAAATTCCGCGATCAAGCGGAATTTTATCCTGCTTGCGGAGCAAGCAGACATTTCAAGAAAACTTTATCCTGCTTGCAAAGCAAGCAGATTCTTCGACTCCGGTCTTCGACCTCCGCTCAGAATGACATGGAATGAAGAAAACATGTCATAGAGGCTTCTCCTTGAGTGGAAGGTGGGTCCGAAGGACCCGGATGAGGTGAGAGGGCGACGCGCAAAATTATCCGGTTCCCGCGGAGCGCAGGCGCGCCGCCGCGGATTCTCTGTAAGCGCGAGCCATCGCCGCCCACGTCGCGGCGTCCGTGACGCCCGTCACCGGAAGACCGTACGCGCGCTGGAACGCCCTGACCGACTCCGCCGTCTGCGGACCGTAATCGCCGTCTACGGCGAGCCGCCTGATCGACGGCGTGTCCTCCGCGATGAAATTGAGAAACTCCTGCACCGTCGACGCGGCGTCGCCCCGGTAGCCCTCCGAGAGCGGCGCGCCGGGGTACTCCGCGCGCGCCGCGTCGAGAAATTCCTCCGGCAGCGCCATCAGGATCCCGCGGTAGACGGAGAAGAGCGCGTCGCTCGTCGCTTCGTCGACCTCGCCCGTCACGGGAAGATCCCACGCCGCCTGGAAGCTCGCGACCGCGTCGCGCGTCCGCTCGCCGAATATCCCGTCGACGATCATCTTCGGGATCGACTCGTCGAATTCGGCGATATAGCTGAGAAGATACTGGAGCTCCCGCACCCTCGCTCCGGTCGACCCGACGGAGAGCCCGTCGAGGGTCTCGAAGATCTCCTCGAGCGCGACTCCCTCGGAATTGAGGTCGGAGAGGCGTTTGACCGCGTTCCAGATACCGGCGATCTTATACCACGTCCCGCGTCCGACAACCCCGTCCTCGTCAAGATAAAAGATCCGCTGGAACGCTCTGACGGCTGCCTCGGTCTGCTCCCCGAACTCGCCGTCGGGCGTGACGGGCGGGATCAAGGGATAGTTCCTCCTTATCCTCCCGAGGCGTACCTGGACCGTAAAAACGTCGTCGCCCGAGTCGCCGATCCTGAGCGGAGAGCCGGGGTAGCTCTCCGAGAACCCCTCGACGGGGACGTTTGAGACGATCTCGACGTCGCGTCCGTAATACGTTTTTATTATGTCCTCCGCGCTGTACCCGGCGTTCGCCAGCTCAACGGAGCCCCATTGGGACAGCCCGTCGCAGGTGACGGCGCGGCCGTCGCAGTACGCGGCGAAGAGGGGCGCCTCGTCCCCGCGGCGCGACAGATAACTCGTGAAGAGTTCGTCCGTTATGCGCGACACGTTCTCGAAGATCTCGCGCCCCTTGACGAACGACTGGTCGGCGGCGGTCGAGTTCGTAATATCGTAGTCGTACCCGCGCGAGCGGTAGTATTCGGTATAGACGCGGTTGAGCGCGAAGCTCCCCTCGGCGAGCACGTTCGCCCTTATCGCCTCCTCCGGCCACGTCGGGTAGATCTCCGAGGACGCGACGTTTTTGAGATAATCGGAAAAGGGAAGCGTCACGTTCTCGGCGTTCGAGCCGGGCGGCCCCAGATGGACCGTTATGCTCTCGGGGATGTACGGAAGTCCCTGCGCCACGCGATCACCTCCCGGAGTCCCCGAAAAGATCGGGGCGGCGGCCGGGCGGGACGAGTTCGGCGCGCGGCGGGAAATCGGAGACGCTTTCGTCCTCGCTCTCGGGGAGCAGTTCCGCCTCGATGAGCGTCGTGATACCCGCGTAGATCGGCACTCCGGCGTACTCGACCGTCCTGTAGCCCTCTTTTTTTATCTCGACGCCGTAGGAACGCACCGGTTCCTCGTCGGGGAGCGCATCCTCCGCCGCCGCGGTCGGGGCGGGGAGAGCCGCCGTCCGAGTCTGCCCGGATTCGTCCGTCCGCAGAGAGAAGACGAGACGGTCGCCGCCGTCGCCGAGCGAACGCACGTAGACGACGGCTCCGTCGACGGGGATCACGTCCCCCGCCGTCGATGCGCGGACCTTGAGGTATCCGATCCCCTCGCCGGGCACCTCTCTTTTGTCCATATATATCACCTCCCTCCGCATTATATGCGGAACGATGTGTTTCGTCCTTTCAGGACGAAACACATCTCATAACTTTGCCGCGAAGCGGCAAATCATAACTCATAACTCATAACTCAAAATCCGTTTCCCGCATGCACAGTGATGAGCTCCGTCTTAAAAAGACGGAACGTTATGAGCGTTTCGCGCGTTATGATCGGCTGCGCCGAGTTATGAGCGCTTCGCGCGTTTAGGGTAACTCCTGTTACCCTAAAAGCATGAGACGGGTTTTTTAAAAAAGCCCTTGACAAACGCGGCCTTTTTCAATATAATATATCTGTTTTAATGACATTGACGGAGAGGGATCCGCGAAGTGCGGTCGGAAGAGAGGCGGCGTTCTGGTGCGAGCCGCTGTCCGCAGAGCGAGATCGGTCGCTCCCGAGTCGGAAGGAAGAAAACGAGAGGTCGTGAGTAGAACCTTCCCGTGACGCCGCGTGAGCGCGATGGTCCCGGAGATACGGGATCGCAGAGAGGCGTCCCTTTGCGGGCGCAAATTGAGTGGTACCGCGGGCATATCGCCCGTCTCAATGCTGAGACGGGCGTTTTTTGTTTCTCACCTCATCTGTCTTTTCGGGTCTTACGACCCTCAAATCCACCTTGTCTACCCTGCTGGGCTCGGTCAGGCGCGGCTCTGACAGCCCACCGGGCTGTCATTCACTACCGCGCCGTGCGCTTCGCTACCCTCAAGGGGAAGGCTTTAGGGAACGCCTTATGCCTAGGCTTCCCCTTGAGGGGAAGCTGGCAGCATTGCGAAGCAATGCGACCTGATTGAGGTGACAAGGAAGGTTTCACTAAAAAGAAACAAAGGCACAGCTGCTTTTCGCAGGAAAGGAATCATAAAAAATGGGTAATATCACAGGTCTTGATGTGAGACTTCACGAGGTCGCCGAGAGGATCAGGGAGCTTCGTATGATAACCGGGCTGACTCCCGCCGAGATGGCGGGTCTCACCGACGTCCCTCTCGAGGAGTATCTTCTCTGCGAGTCGGGCGAGGGCGACCTGACGTTCGCGTTCATCTACCGCTGCGCGATCGCGCTCGGCGTCGACGTGACCGATATCATCGAGGGTAAAAGCCCGACCCTGCGCTCGTATACCGTCACCCGCGCGGGCGGCGGTCAGCGCATCCAGCAGGCGCACGGGATGGTCTACTACGGTCTCGCGTCCTCCTTCAGAGGCAGGATATCCGAGCCGCTGTTCGTCCGCGCGATCTGGTCCGAGGAGGCGCAGAACTCCGAGATCGAGCTGACGACCCACACGGGACAGGAGTGCGACATCGTCGTGTCCGGCTCGCTCAAGGTCCGCGTCGGCTCACACCAGGAGGTCCTGGGCCCGGGCGACAGCATCTACTACGACTCGTCGACTCCCCACGGAATGATCGCCGTCGGAGGGGAAGACTGCACGTTTTATGCAATTGTCTTAAATCCGAACGGCGAGAACCTCGAGACGATAACGCACTCCGACGCGGCGAACACTCCCGCCCTCGTCCCCGCGAAGAGGGGCAGAGACGACGCCGACATGATCTGGCACAAATTCGTCGACGTCGAGGAGAACGAAAACGGCACGCCGACCTCGATCAAATTCAAGAATGAGGATAAATTCAACTTCGCGTTCGACGTCGTCGACGATCTCGGCAGAAGAAAGCCGGACCGCCTCGCGATGCTCCACGTCGACCGCGACCACGTTGAGCGCCGCTTCACGTTCGCGCAGGTCAAGCGCGCGTCGTCGCAGTGCGCCAATTACTTCAAATCGCTCGGCATCAAGCGCGGCGACCGCGTCATGCTCGTCCTGCGCCGCCACTACCAGTTCTGGTTCGCGATCCTCGGTCTGCACAAGCTGGGCGCCGTCGCGATCCTCGGCTCCAACCAGCTGCGGAAGCACGACTTCGAGTACCGCTTCGAGGCGGCGGGGATCACCTCGATCCTCTGCACGGCGCTCGGAGACGTCGCCGACGAGGCGGAGGCGGCGTGCGAATCTTACGGCAGGATGGCGAATAAGATCATCGTGGGCGGCGAGCGCGAGGGCTGGCACACGTTCGACAGCGAATACGAGCTGTTCACCGGGAAATTCCACCGCTCCGAGGACTCGCCCTGCGGCGACGACCGCATGCTGATGTTCTTCACCTCCGGCACGACCGGATACCCGAAGATCGCATCCCATAACTTCAAATATCCGCTCGGTCATTTTCACACAGCGCACTACTGGCACAACGTCAACCCGGACGGGCTTCACCTCACGATCTCCGACACCGGATGGGCGAAGTCGATGTGGGGCAAGCTTTACGGGCAGTGGCTCAGCGAGGGCGCGATCTTCGTCTACGACTTCGACCGCTTCGACGCGGCGGACATCCTTCCGATGTTCAAAAAATACAGGATCACGACGTTCTGCGCGCCGCCGACGATCTACCGCATGATGATCAAAGAGGATCTGTCGAAATACGATATGAGCTCCATCGAGTGCGCGACCGTCGCGGGCGAGGCGCTCAACCCCGAGGTCATAAGACAGCTCAAGCTGCTGACCGGCCTTGACGTCAAGGAGGGCTTCGGTCAGACGGAGACGACGCTTGTCATCGGCAACCTCACCGGAGCGGAGACGAGAGTCGGAGCGATGGGCAAACCGGTGCCGATCTACGACGTCGACCTCGTCGACCCGGACGACAAACCGGTCGCGAACGGCGAGACGGGCGAGATCGTCATCAGGATCGACAAGGGCTCGCCCTGCGGTCTGTTCACCGAATACTATCTCGACGAGGAGAAGACGAAAGAGGTCCGTCACGACGGGCTTTACCACACCGGAGACGTCGCGTGGCGCGACGAGGACGGCTTCTTCTGGTACGTCGGTCGTGTCGACGACGTCATCAAGTCGTCGGGCTACCGGATCGGACCGTTCGAGATCGAATCCGTCATCATGGAACTGCCGTACGTTCTCGAGTGCGGCGTCTCTCCCGTTCCCGACGAGGTCAGAGGGCAGATCGTCAAGGCGTCGATCGTCCTGACGAAGGGGACCGAGGGGACGGACGAGCTGAAAAAAGAGATCCAGACGTACGTCAAGACGCACAGCGCGCCTTACAAATACCCGCGTATCGTCGAGTTCAGGGATTCGCTTCCCAAGACGACGAGCGGAAAGATCATAAGGAAACTTCTGTAAAATGAAAACCGATATAGTGATCGTCGGGGCGGGCCCCGCCGGTATATTCACCGCGCTCGAACTCATCAGGCGCGGCTCGGAAAAGAGAATAACGATAGTCGAGAAGGGAAGACCGGTCGAGGAGAGGGTCTGCCCGAAGAAAAAGACGGGTCAGTGCATGAACTGCAAGCCGTACTGCCATATCACGACCGGCTTTTCGGGCGCGGGCGCGTTTTCCGACGGAAAACTGTCCCTGTCTCCCGAGGTCGGCGGCGATTTGCCGAACCTGATCGGCGAGGACACGGCGCAAGAGCTGATCGAATACACCG
>JAFWTH010000073.1 GCA_017518975.1 Clostridia bacterium | reverse complement strand
CTGCGTACCCGTCCGCGCAGTTGTAACCGCGGGTAACGCCGCCGTCGTCGGAGTTCGTCATAACGGATTCGAAAGCGTTGTATTCGACCGTAACGTCGATGGAACCGGTAAACATAACGCCGTACCGGCAGCATTTTTCAAATACGCAATGGCTGACGGTACCGCCCGAACACCGGTACAGATTGACCGCGCCCTCCGCGTCGAACATCATATTGGAGTTGGAAAAAAGGCAGTTGTCTATAACGGCGTCGGTTCTGTCGGTAAACTTGTTGTCGGTGTCCGCCATATCGGCGACGTAAACGTGACGACCGGCGCACAGATCGAATTCACAGTCGGTCACTTCGAGTCCGAGCGGCTCTCCGTCGAGGGAATATTCGAAAAGAAGCTGATTGTCGCCCGTACAGCAATCGAACGAACATCTGTCGATCTTTATACCCGACGTCCTGTAGCCGAGAATGAACTCGTCGACGTTATTGGTAAACGAGAAACCGCGGAAAGTGATATATCCGGTGTTTTCGGCGTAGATCGCGCAGTATGAAGGCAGCTCGTCCACGTTGTCGTCTACGAAGTGCTTTATTCCCCTGATTTTGTATTCGCCGTGGGGCAGGGGAATATGATAATCGGCGTCCGGTTCGTAGACGTAAAGGATGCCGGTGTCTCTGTCAAGCCAGTATTCTCCGGCATAATCGAGTTCGTACGAGACGTTTTCGAAGATCATCCTGATACCTTGTCCGTCCGCGTCGCGCCACCCGGATCTGAGGCGCCCGCCGAACTCATTCGACGAGCTTTTTTCAACTCTCATCAGCCCGGTGTCCCTGTCGTACGAAACCGCCTCGAACGTATCCTTTCTGAACCCTCTGACCAGATATCCGTAAAGGACCATGCCTGAGATCATCCCGTCCGAGTATTTTTCGAGCCTTCGGGCAACGAGACCGTTGAAAATATTCAACGTGAACAGATCGGGATCCTCGTCCCAGGTCTCGGCGGCCTGTATGAACTGATCCGAGCCGTCGGGGAATTTGTTGGGATATCTTGCCGGCGAACAAAGATCGTCGTCGCTGAACAGAGCAAAATCGTAAAAACCGGGTACGTCGTCGATCAGCGCGCCTACGTCAATTTTTTTGATACGGTCGGCAAAACGGTCGTTGAACAACTGTTTTTCACTTTCCGAAAGCGGCGAGAAATCGTCTTTTTTTATCGTGATCCCGTTATCGAACGTAACATTGCCGTCGCCGTAAGCGCAGTAGATTATCTGCTGATCGGACGATCCTCCGTCTTCCGCGGTGAGTTCGAGTTCGACGGGTCCGTAATTCCCGGCTTTGAACGCGACAGTTATATCTCCCTCTGTTTTGACCGCCTTAATCTCACGGACTTTTGCGACGGCTCCGGCGAACGTAGCAAGAGGTTTTTCAAACGTTCCGGGGTTCGAGTCGTTGCCGTCGGTTGCCACGTATATATCGGCGTCGTCGACGAGCGGGTAGGGCTTTTCGGTATAATGTGAGCGGATCACGGGCGGGTTGTATTTCAGCGCGAAGGCGCTGTCGTATCTCCCGATCATCGCGGCGAACTGCTCGCGGGTGGCGAGACCACCGGGCGCGAGACGGTTGCCGTCCGTGCCGTTGATCAGACCCGCTTCGACTGCCCATTCGAGCGATTCCCTCGCCCATCCGGACGCTTTCTCATCGTCCGCGAAGGTGGAGAGATCGGCGCGCTCCGGAACGGAGACCGGAGCGGTCGACGAAAACCTGAACAGCATCGTCGCTAATTGCTCACGGGTGATGAAAGCGTTCGGCGCGAACGTCGTCGCGGTCATCCCGTTTACGACGCCGGCGCTCTTAGCCCAAGATACCGCGTCCGCATACCACGCGCCCGACGGTACGTCGGAGAATCCGCTCGGCGCGGTCGGTGCGGGGGATCCCTCGCGACGCCACAGAACCGTGGCAACCATCGCGCGGGTCAAGGACCCCGCGGGGTCGAATTTTCCGTCGCCGACGCCGTTCATATATCCTTTATCGACGGAGTATTTTATTGCTTCCGCGCTCCAGCGTTCGTCCGTCACGTCGTGAAAGCAACTCGACGATACTTCCGAAAAGCCCGTATTAGCCGCCGAGACGACGGTTACGCAGGACGCGAGCACAAGTAGTGCGAAAATAAGCGAGATTATTTTTTTCATAACGACTCCGGAATGATTTTTATTGTGATTCAATTATAGCAAATAGGGAAATTGATTGCAAGGAAAAAGCCTTCTCCGAGGCGAAGAAGGCTTTCCTTGGCGATTCACGCGCCATATCAACCGTTTTATGAGTTTTTCATTTCGTGACCGTAGGGAGGACAACTTCGATCATACGTCTCGTGAATCGGTAACCGATAATTACGCTTCCGTAAATATTCACGAGGGCCTCCGCACCTTATGCCGCGGCTTCGCCGCGTTGATTGAAATTCGCCTGCGGGCGCGGGAGGAGAAGCCGCAGTTATGATCGCCTTCGGCGAACTATGAGTTATGATTGCCTTTGGCAAGTTATGAGTTGCCTCCGGCAACGTTGACGCATCCGGGCGATCATATCATAACTTTTCGCGAAGCGAAAATCATAACTCATAACTGTAAACTTATTCATTCGGGTGTTTAGGTGAAGATACTGTTTCACGCCATGTCGCGATAGAGGAAAGTAACGACCTGCCCGCGGGTACAGGTATCTCCCGGGCTGAAATGCGTCGCGTCGGTTCCGAGGGTTATGCCCTTTTCGACCGCCCAGAGGACCGCGTTGTAGAAATAATCCGTCGTCTTCACATCCTTGAACGGATTTTTCGTCTCAGTCGGCGTCGGCTTGCCGTTCGCGCGCCAAAGGAAGGTCACTATCTGTCCCCTCGTGCAGACGTCGCCAGGCGAGAACGTATTCGCTCTCGTTCCCGCGGTGACTTCGTTTTCCACCGCCCAGAGGACCGCTTTGTAGAAATAATCGCTCTCCTTGACGTCCTTGAACGGATTTTTCGCCCCGCTCGGCTCCGGCTGACCCGCCGCGCGCCACAGGAACGTTACGACCTGCCCGCGCGTACAGCCCTCGTCGGGCGAGAAGGTCGTCGCGCTCGTACCGGCTGTGATATTCTTCGCGACAGCCCAAGCGACCGGCTCGGCGTAGTAAGCGTCTTCTTTTACGTCCTTGAATTCAACAGGCGGCTTGTAGTCGGGATTCTTCTCGCCGCAGACGGCGCATTTCTCGGCGTTACCGTCGGTTCCAAAGTCGTGACCGAGAGCGTCAGTTTCGCGCGATTCGATCGCTTCGCAACGTGCGCATATGCGTTCCTCCGTGCCCTTTGCGGTACAGGTCGGAGCAGTCTTTACAGCCCAATCTCCGAACTCGTGTCCGAGGGCGTCGGTCGTCTTCGCCTCGCGGCTCAGCTCCGATTTGCATACGGAGCAGTATACGACCTCGTCATACGATCCTGCTTCCGTGCAGGTCGCAGCTTTTTCGTTTTCCCGGACCGCTTCGGCGGGAACGTGACCCAGAGCGTACATGTAGGTATCAACGTAAGAATCGCCGCACTCGCAGGTGTGGGTGGTATATCCTTGTTCCGTGCATGTTGGCGCGGTCACAACGTCGGTATATGCATGAACGTGCGCTTCTCCGAGAATTACGAAAATAAATGAATTCTCATTTGCATATCTCTCAGCTTCCGTGTTATCGTGACCGTATATAGTAAATCCCTCAATAAAATGAGCTTGAGGCCGACCGGGAATCCATCCCAAGCCGGAACCGCTGATAACGGTAACAGATTCGGGTATTTCAATGCTTGTCATAGATCTGCAGTTAAAAAAGGAAGCTCGACCGAAAGCCGTAACCGAGTCGGGTATATCCACTTTCGTTTTTGCCTCAGGGCAAAGAACGAGCACTTTTACTTCTTTGTCATACAGGACTCCGTCAACAGATTTGAATACGGAATTGTCATCATCTGCATTTATTGATTCAAGCGAGGTGCAATAATCGAAAGTCTCGTCTCCTATGCTCGTTAAGGAGGCGGGTAACGTCACGCTTGTAAGAGATTTGCACCCGTAGAAAACGCCGTCGCCCAAGCACACTAAGGATTCGGATAACTCTACGCTCGAGAGCGAATCGCAATAATTGAAGGTCCAATTTCCAATATACCTGACCGTATCAGGAATAGTAACGCTCGTAAGAAGTGATCCGCAACGATAGAAAGCGCAGTCGGCGATTATTCGCGTTCCCTCAATTACCGTATATGAACCGTCGACTGACGAGTCTGCTTCTATCAGGCAGTCGCCGATATAGAGAACTCCGTCTTTCCAGTTGGATTTATCATTATAAATCGCGGATCTGTCAAACACCCATCGACCTATTCTTGTAACGGAATCGGGTATAGTTATGCTTGTAAGCGAGATGCAATCCGAGAAAGCGCTGTCTCCTATACTCGTCACGCTGTCGGGGATCGTCAAATTTGTGAGCGATTCGCACCAGCTGAAAGCGCTGTCTCCTATACTCGTCACGCTGTCGGGGATCGTCACACTCGTGAGTGAGGTACAGCCCGAGAAAGCGCCACCGCCTATGCTTGTCACGTTGTCAGGGATCGTCACACTCGTGAGCGAGGTACAGTGCGAGAAAGCGTAATATCCTATGTTCATCACGCTGTCCGGGATCGTCACGCTCGTGAGATCTGAACAACTACTGAAAGCATTATCTGCAATAAGACGCGTTCCTTCTCTTATTGAATATGAACCGCTGATTGCATCTGAACCAGCATCTATAAGGCAATTATCGATATAAAGAACTCCATCCGTCCAATTTGATTCATCATTATTAATCCCGGTGTTGATAAAAGTGTAATAACCTATGCTCGTCACGCTGTCAGGGATCGTAATGCTTGTGAGTGAAGTACAATCACTGAAAGCGTACGAGCCTATGCTTGTCACGTTGTCCGGGATCGATACTCTTGTGAGTGAACTACAACGGTCGAAAAGTTCATTATCTATGCTCGTAACGCCGTCGGGAATAACAATGTCCGTGAGCGAAGAACAGCCTCTGAAAGCGCCAACACCTATGCTGTTCACAAGGTCGGGAATGTTCACGCCCGTAAGTCGGGAGCAGCCATCGAAAACGTACCAGCCTATGCTTGTTACGCCTTTACCGATTGTCACGCTTCTAAGTCCGGCACATCCGGAAAAAACTCGATCACCGATATTTGTCACACTGTCCGGGATTGTTACGCTCGTAAGTGAAGAGCAATTCTCGAAAGCGGAAATTCCTATGCTCGTAACACCGCTCGGTATAATAACGTTCGTTAAGGAGGTGCAGCCGGAGAAGGCGGCAAAATCTATGTTAGTTACACTGTCCGGTATCGTCACATTCGTGAGCAAATTACAATCACTTAAAGCATAATAACCTATGCTAGTCACACCATTCGGAATATCGACATCGGTTTTACCACCCGGGCAACAAATAAGCTCCGTTACTTCTTTGTCGTATAAAACGCCGTCGATTGATCTATAAACGGGATTATCTTCATCTACGTTTATATAAACGAGTGACGTGCAGCCCCTGAAAATGTCAGCCGGTATACTTGTTACGCCGCTTCCAATCGTCACGTTCGTGAGTAAGGTGTAATACTCGAAAGCACCATATAATATGCTCGTTACGCTGTCCGGTATATCGATCTCGTTTTTCCCGTACGGACAAATAATAAGTACCGTCAGATCTTTATTGTACAGGACGCCGTCGACCGATCTATAAACGGAATTATCATCATCTACGTTTATATAAACGAGTGACGTGCAGCCTAGGAAAATGTCAGCCTGTAAACTCGTTACGCTGCTTCCAATCGTCACGCTTGTCAATCCGGTACAGCCGTAGAAAGCGTAATTGCCTATGCTCGTCACAGAATCGGGGATCGTCACGCTCGTGAGTGAGGTACACCAGGAAAAAACTCCTTCGCCTATGCTCGTCACGGAGTCCGGGATTGTCACGCTCGTGAGATCTGAACAACTACTGAAAGCATTATCTGCAATAAGACGCGTTCCTTCTCTTATTGAATATGAATCGCTGATTGTATACGAATCAGCATCTATAAGGCAATTATCAATATAAAGAACGCCATCCGTCCAATTCGATCCATCATTATATTTACCAGTATCAAAAAAAGCGGAACTTTCTATGCTCATCACGGAATCGGGGATCGTCACGCTCGTGAGTGAGGTACAGCCCGAGAAAGCGCCACCGCCTATGCTCGTCACGCTGTCGGGAATAGTCATGCTCGTGAGTGAGGTACAGCCCCAGAAAGCGGAATCACCTATACTCGACACGCTGTCCGGTATCGTCACGCTTGTCAATCCGGTACAGCCGTAGAAAGCGTAATTGCCTATGCTCGTCACAGAATCGGGGATCGTCACGCTCGTGAGTGAGGTACACCAGGAAAAAACTCCTTCGCCTATGCTCGTCACGGGATAACCGTCGATCTCAGACGGGATCGTGACGTTGCCGCCGGAGCCCGAGTATCCGGTGATCGTCATCTTGCCGTCTTCTACTTCATATTTCCAATCCCCGCTCGTTTCCGCCGAGGCGGCGGGGGAGAAGATGAACAGACCGAAAACGGTCGCGAGGGCGAGGATAAGCGAAAGGGTTTTGCTGAAAAGTGTTTTTTTCATTTAGAAGTCCTCCTGAATAAAAAAGTGCGCGACCGGAGCCGCGCACCTAAAACACGCGGGGCCTCGGTCTGTCGCCAAACAAAACCGATTTCACGTAAACTCAGCACGAGAAATGAAGCCCGCGTATTTTACGAGAAATACCCGCGCTGAGTTTGTTTCGGTTTTGTTTGGCAGAATCATTTTACCATCTTCGGGAAGGAAAAGCAAGGAAAAAATTCTGCCGCCGGAGGGCGGTGCGTCCGCAGTATGATATTTTCCTTCGGAGAATGATATACCGTCGCAGCGAAGCTGCGACGGTATGATATCCTCGCTCCGCTCGGATCAAGGCACTATATAATGATGTCTTACGGTCGCGGTTCCGTCCGACGATACATCGATCAGGGTCCCTCCGTTCAGCTCGGGTTCCCAGTAACAGCCGGAGCCCGCCTTCAGCGAGTAAACGAACCGCACTCCCCGGTAAGGGATCGAAAAGTTGTTTATGTGGTCGTGGCCCGCTATGAGCGTCTTCGTGCTTCCGTGGGCGAGAACGGCGTCAAAGAAACCGTTGTCTCTGTCAGCGGAGGCGATACCGGATTCGTGCAGCACTCCGAACGAATCCTCGTATCCCGGGGCCCAGTATCCGACCTGCATCCCGTCGCCCGCCGGGACGGTCTTCGGATCGATCCCCGGCAGAAGCGCGGCGGCGAACGCCTCCCTGTACGTGTAACACGGTATATGGGAGATCATAGTCGTCTCCTTTACTCCCATCGCGGTCAGCGTGTCGCATACGTCGCCGTACCACTTTATCTGCTCTTCCGTCAGATCCGCGTAACCTGAGATCGCTTCGCCTTCGTTATCGATAAACGTAATGTTACTGTGCGTATCCATCATTATGAGTCCGTGGACCGGAACTCCGTTCCGGCGCAGAACGATCACGTAATTCCCGCATCCGAGCCGTTTGTCTCCCCACTTGAAGAGACAGCCGTCGCGCGAAGTGAGCAGCCCGATCTTTTCGATCAGTCCTGCGTCGCTTATTTCATGGTCGTGATTACCGAGGACGAACGCCCACGATACTCCGGTCCCGGCAAGAAGATCCGCGAGATTTGCACAGGAACCGTATGAACCGCCCCATGCGAGGTCGCCCGAGACGGTGATGAGATCGGGCGATTCGGTACGGACGAGTTCCGTGACCGTTTCCGTGAGAAGCTCACCTGCGTTCCCGTTCCATTCATTGTCCGTAAGCTGAGGGTCGGAAAGATTGAGGACGCGGAAGCCGTCGTCACCCGTCTTGTCGAGATAGACGATCGGCGTTTCGTATTCGCTCGTATCCTCTTCGGGGAACCGGATCCCGTCGAAGGCGACGTATTCCGCCGCGGTGTTCGGGTCGGGTTCTTTCGCCTCGAAGACGAATCCGCCTGACGGAGAGAATACGTACAGGACGCCGCTCGCTGCGTCCATATAAAACTCTCCCTGAGCGTCAAGTTCCTCCGCCGCGCCCTCGACGTAAGAATCCGAGTTGATAACGGTTTTGTCCGGGTCGACCGTTCCGTCCTCTTTCGTAACGTAACGGAACCCGCCGAACCACGGGTACGATCTCAGCTCTTCCGGATACGCGACGGTCGCCGTTCCGGAATCGGCGTCGTACGAGCTGATTTCTACGTGTTCGAAATAAACGTAATAGCATAGATTACCGCAGATATTGACGCCTTTGAGCGTGCGGTATTTTGCGATCCTGTTGCTTAAAACGGCGTTTTTCATTTTCAAAGTCATGCTTCCCGTTACGTCGACCGCGCCGGGGAAGAAGACTTCCTCACCGTCGTCATATTTGTTGGGATAACGCGCGGGCCACAGTTCGCCGTTCTCACCGGAGAGGGTATACGAAAGGGTAGAGGCGTTCTTCGGGAACAGATCCGATACGTCGGCTTTTTTTATCTTTCCCGCGGACCTCCCGAAAAGAACAGTGTCGTCCGCGTCGAGCTCTTCAAAGCGCTCCGCGCCGATCTCGAAACGGTCGGTTATCACGACTTCGCCGTCGCCGTACGCTCTGTAGGTTATCGGACAATCCGCCGTACCCGAGTCGGACGCCGTCAGGTCAAAATCAAAGAGGCAGTATTCGCCCTTTCTGACCGCAACGGTGATACCGCCCCGATCCTTCGTTTTGGGGATCTCGCGGACCGCGGCGACGGCGCGTCCGATCGTCCTGAAAGGACGGGCGAAAGAGCCGTTCCACGAGTCGTTCCCGGTCTCGGAAACATAGAAATCGGCGTCGACGAGAGGAACTTCCGCGTTTTTCACGTAAACGTCGAAACGTTCGATCATCGCCGCAAACTGCTCGCGTGTCGCACCGGATCGCGGATCGAGTCTGTTCCCGTCCGTACCTTTGACGAGTCCTGCGCCCGCCGCCCAGGCGACCGCTTCTTCAGCCCAGACGCTGACCGACGCGGAATCGGCGAATGATGAGAGATCCGCGCGCTCGGACGTATCGGGTACGAGCAGTGATGAAAAACGGAAGAGCATGGCGCTGAGCTGTTCGCGCGTAATCAGTCCTTTCGGGCTGAACGTCTTGTCGGTCATTCCGTTGACCACGCCGGTTTCCTTCGCCCACGAGACTGCGTCGGAGTACCATTCTCCTTCCTTAACATCGGAAAAGCCGCTCGGCGAGGCGGGCTTCGGTTCTCCCACGCGCCGCCACAGAACGGTCGCGACCATCGCGCGCGTCAGCGACCCCGCCGGATCGAACCTTCCGCTCCCGACGCCGTTCATATACCCGTTTTCAACGGCGTACACTATCGAAGGCGCGCTCCAGTGGGATGAGGGCACATCCGTGAATTCGGTCTTACCGGCCGAGACGCTGACCGCAGAAGCCGTCCCGACCGCCATAATGATCACAAGAAGAAGAGACAGAAGCTTTTTCATTTGGAATACCTCCTTTGGCCTTCACGTTCATTTTACCATACATGTAAAAAGCGCGCAATACGGTTTTCCGTCCGGCGTCCCCGATCACGGTATTATTGACAACCGTACGTTTTCATGATAGCATTAGAATGTAAAAACCGATTACTTGAAAGTTTGAAAGGATTAAAAATATGTTTTGTGTCAAATGCGGTTCTGAGATCATGGAAGGCGACCGCTTCTGCTCTAAATGCGGCAATCCGGTAAACGCGCCGGCAGCTCGGGACGCGCGCGTTCAGCCCCCCGTTCATGCGAATCCTCAGGCAGCGTCTCAACCCGTTCCGGGGCCGCGTCCGATCCCGTTCGATTTTTCACGTATCCCGATCCGTTACCGTTGTGCGAACGGCCATGTTTTCGATTCGGGACGCGCCGCAACTTCATGTCCGACGTGCGGCGCTCCGCTTCCGGCGGGAGGGATGATTCAGATATACCGAATGGGGAACATCATGGGAGCTGCCGTCGGGATGGGCGTTTACGTAAACGATGTTCCGTACGGGCATCTGGGCAACAAACAGAGCATACGTATCAGCGTTCCGTACGGGGCTCACAGGATGCACATCACGCATACTACGACCCGCAAGTGCAACGATCCCGTCTTCACCGTCAGCCCGGAATTCCCTTACGCGTGGTGCAAGGCGCATTTTTCAAGAGGAGGATTCAGCATCACGGTAGAGCAGGCGGATCCTCGCGAAATGCCCGTAACTTAAATTATTAAAACCTGAAAAGATCGGGGCCCGCCGTAAAAAGGCTGGCCCTCGGTTTACTTTTAAAAAAGTCCCCTATTGACACATTCGGATCTTGTGTCTATAATAAATATGAGCACCGAGGCGGAAAACTGTTGGTATCGCTTTGCCGGTGCGAATACATTTCTCAAGGAGAAAAAACAAATGAAAAGAATTATCGCGATGATCCTCTGCCTTATTTTGCTTGTCGCACTCGCATCGTGCGGAGCGCAGGGCGGAGACAAAGAGACGAAGGGAACGGAAGAACAGAGCGCGGCTCCCACGGCTCCCGCGACCGAAGAGGCGACGGAGTCCGAAATCGAGACGGAACCCGTCGAGGATTTTGACCTCGAAGCGAAAGTTGACGAGTTCCTTGACAAGTACGTTTGCGTCACTCACGGCAAGCTCGACCTGATGTTCAATTACGCGGGCGCGTCGTTCACTCTTGAGAACCTCACGAACCTTATCAGAAAGTCTGCAGGTCTTCCGGACAGCTGCACCGTCGAGATCGATGAGGCTGCCTACGACGAGTTCCTGGAGAATTATCAGGCGTCGGGCGACGGCGGCGGCGGGACCGGGAACGGTTTCTACTGGCCGGATCCCGTAAACGTCACTTTCTCGAATCCCGCGAAGGGCGAAACGGTCGAACGAGAGATCTCGTTCTCGTTCCGTAAGTGTCTCCCCTCCTCCGAGATTTATCCCGAGGGCGTACTCGGAACCTGCCCCGAGGACGGCAACGTGAACCTGCAGGCCGCTTATCCGAAACTCAATACCGTTGCGATATCCGAAGAAGTTCCCGCATACGACGGCTTTGAGGGCGAATATACCGCAGAGGCGGTCGAGGCGTTCTTCCGCGACCTGACCGGTCTTACCGATGAGGACGCGTATGAATTTACGCTGATCGGATTCGATCCCGCGGCAAAAGGCGAGCCCTTCTTCGCGCTGTTCTCCGACAAAAACGCGCTGGAAGGCACGTTCGATCCCGTCTGGGTCGAAACTGCGTTCAACTGAAAGACATAGTAATAACTCCGCCGCGGGTCCGAACGACCCGCGGCGGTTTTCTTTACAGCCGTGCGGTTTCGGTTTGTTTCCCCGAAGATTCCGGGCGGGTTGTTCCGAGAGGAAACGCCGTGGTTCGCTTCTGATTTGTATTCAAAGCGAACCGTGGTCTGAAGTAGGTTTATTCACGACCAAGTTTATTTACAAATAATTCATCATAATAACTTATCATCGTGATAGTATAAAAAAGCAAAACCTCGACTATTTAGGAGAATTATATGAAAAGAAAAATCATTTCCGCGATCCTTGCGGCGGCGTTCATTATCGCGCTGATCCCGGGCTCGTTGTTCGCTTCGGGTCCGGTCGAGACCGATCCGGTCGACATCCAGGCGCTTCATTTCACCGACGTTCCCGAGAACGCGTGGTACGCGGAAGCGGTTGCCGACGTTTGCGCAAGGGGGATCATGCAGGGCAAGGGCGAAGGCATATTCGACCCGACCGGGAGCGTGACCCGCGCGGAATTTGTCACCGTTCTGATGCGACTGTCAGGCGAGGAAGGCGCGGAAGGTTCCTCCGCATTCAGCGACGTTCCTCAGGGCGCGTGGTTCGCGTCTTCCGTCGCATGGGCGGCGGCATCCTCGCTTGTTTCGGGTTATCCGGACGGAACGTTCCGCCCGAACGCGAAGATAACGAGATCTGAAATGGCGGTGCTGCTTACGCGCTTTATCGGGAAGATGGGATACGCGGTCATTCCCGATCCGGACGCTGTGAAGTCGTTTCCCGACGTTCCCGCGAACGCGTGGTATGCGGCTGATCTTGAAACGCTCCGTTCCTCCGGCCTTCTGAAAGGGGACGCGAAGGGGAATTTTGCTCCGTCAGCTACGGCGACCCGCGCTGAGGCGGCGACTCTCTTCTCAAGATTTGCCGCTATGATAGAAGCCGGTAAAGAATATTCGCACGAACTACCCGTCGTTCGCCTCAACACCGAAACGGGACGCGACGTCGAATCTAAGGAGGAATATATCCTCACTTCGTTCTCGCTGACCGCGGAGGACGGGAGAAATATTGAACAGGAAAACGTCAATATCCGCGGACGCGGCAACACCGCGTGGCGCGTTGACAAAAAGTCGTATAAGCTCAAATTCCCGTCGAAGATATGTCTGACCGAGGGAAGCGAATGCACAACGAAGGCGAAGGATTGGACGCTGCTCGCTTGCCACTTCGACCGCTCGCTGATCCGCAACCACGTCGGATACAAGATGGCGAGGGCGGTCGACGGGATCGAATGGACGCCTTACACCGAAATGGTCGAGCTGTACCTCAACGGCGAGTACCGCGGTATCTACATGCTCGCGGAGCAGGTCGAGGCGAAGAAGGGAAGAGTCCCCGTCGAGGACGGCGAGGCGGAGGAGATCGGATTCCTGCTCGAGATCGACTTCTGGAGCAAGGGTCAGTACTATGTCGACTATTTCAAGTCGATGGGAAGAAAATACACGATCAAGACAGACTTCATGTACGAGGATCAGGTCGTGGCGATGAAGAGCCATCTTGAGACCGTTTACAACGTCATCTGCGAGGGAAACAGAGAAAAGATCGAGTCGTGCGTCGACATCGCTTCGGCTATTGACATGTATCTTCTGAACGAGTTATACCGCGAGACCGACGTCGGGACCGGAAGCGTCTATATGTACTTCAAGGAACCGCACGGAAAACTGTTCTTCGGACCCGTCTGGGATCTTGACGGTGCGTTCGGCAACAATGCTCTTCAGACGTCGACGTCGGGCATGTTCGCCGGGCACAAGATCAGCGCGTCGGGCTCTTATTCCGGGAGCGAAGGAAATATGTGGTACGCGGCGCTTATGACGAACGAATGGTTCCGTCAGTTGGCACAGGAGCGCTGGTTTGAGATCAGAGATACGCTTCTTGAAGTTCTCGAGAGGGAACTGAAACCGGTGTACGCGAATATCGACGTATACGAAAAGAATTTTGAGAAGTGGCCGATCCTGCATGTGGATATAGGCGGCGGAGCGCCGGCGAAAGTGCTGAGACTCAATTCCTGTTACGAGAACGTGCTATACGTCGAGGACTGGGCGCGCGAAAGGATCGCGTGGCTCGACTCGCTTTACGGGCGCGACGATTTCGCGGAGAATTACCCTGCGGATCGGGAGAAACTCGGGATCACGGCTCAGGGACCGACGGAACTCAACCCCGACCATACGAAGTGGACGGTTCCCGACTGGTACGAACGCGACAAGATCGTACAGATGTACCTCGACAGGATTTACGATATTCCCGAGGAGCATCTCGAGGACACGAGGATCTTCGTCACCCTCGGAGCCAGAGCGACGATGACGCCGAAGAATCTTTCAAAAATCGTCCTCGGCGAGTATCTGGGGATCGATACGGACAGATATCAGTTTTTCGTCAACGAGAGGGAATTCGAGGGGGTTCGCGAGAACTACGGAGGGCTCGGAAGCGGTCAGAAGATGATCGGGGTCCTTCACCTCGGTATCCGCGATCTCGAGACGGGCGAGGAATCGACGGTCGAGGAAGTTATCTTCACGTTCAAGAAGGATCTGAGACTGACCGATCAGTTTACCGATTGAAAAAAAGACCGGGATAGGGAAAACTCCCTGTCCCGGTCTTGATCTTTCAGATCAGATCTCCGCCTCGACGCATACGGCGTAATGGTCCGACTGGGCGTACGGTCCGTCGCACTCTTTTTCTACCGAATAACGCAGCGGCTTCGATCCGCGTACGAAAACGTAGTCGATGGACGCGTCGGCTGGTTTTCCGAACGTCGAAGAATGGGTGTTCGATTCGGTCGTTTCTTCAGCGATAAGGCGCGAATCGTCCATAAACTCTTTGACCGACCCGATCGGGGCGGAAAACGAATCGTCATTGAAATCCCCGGTCAGCACCGCGGGTATTCCGCTCCGCGCGGTTATGAAATCGCGCAGAAGACGCGCCCCGAGAAGTCTCGCCTCGCTTGAACTGTTGTCAAGATGGGTGTTGACAAAAAGAAAAACTCCGCCGTCCTCTTTTTTTCGAAGGAGCGCCCATATCGCCGTTCTGAGGCATCCCGCCCCCGGACCGTACGACTCGCGCTCAGGAGTTTCCGACAGCCAGAATACTCCGCTTTCGACAACCTCGAAGCGGTCTTTTTTATAGTAGAGCGGAGTTGCTTCGTGATCTTTCTCTCCGCGGTATCTGAAAACGCATCCGTAGTCCGCGAGATCCTCGTCGAAATACGAGCGCCACTTTTCGGTCACTTCCTGCGCGCCTATCAGATCGGGATCGAGACGGCGAAAAAGACGTCTCATCCTTTCGCGGCGTTCGAAATACTCGCCGCCTTTCGTATTCCAGCACATCACGTTCTGAGTCACGATCTTTACCTTCATACCGTCACCTCTGAAAACGCATTTTCATTCCCCGATATTATAGCTCATACTTGTCCCGAAATCAACAAAAAAGTTTGCAAAACGGGAATGTGTTTGATATAATTAAAATAAGAAACACACTTGCGGTTTCCTCGTGAAGGAGACGGATCAGGTGACTGAAGAGAAACGGTCGTGACGACGCTGCTCGGCATAATACTCGGATTCGGAGCAGGCTCTGCGGTCGAATACCTGATCGTCCGAAAACTCGAGCAGCCCGTCATTGGACTTTACCGCGGAGTCAGTCCGCTCGCCTGGCTGATCGCGGCGATACTGACCGTCGTATTCACCGCAATAGTCAACCTGATAGCCCTGCGTCCAGTGAAGAATCTAAAGCTCACGGACGCCGCATGAACATAAAAAAAGGAGTGTGTGACACAATAATGAAGAAACTTTTATCTTTTTTCATAGCCCTGATTATGATCGTCTCGGCATGCGCCATACCTGCGTTTTCCGCGGAGGCGGATCCGGTCGACGTCGCTCCGGACAGGTGGAGTTATGCATCTGTCAAATATGCGCTCGACAACAATTATATGAACGGAGTCGGCGGAGGCCGTTTCGATCCCGCGGGATCGCTCACCCGCTCCATGGTCGCGACCGTTCTGTGGCGCAGACAGGGATCCCCGGCCCCGACGGCTCCGAGCGGGTTTTCCGACGTGCCGGACGGCTCGTGGTATTCTGACGCCGTAGCATGGGCGAAGGAGAACGGGGTCGTCAACGGGATGACCGAAAAGACGTTCGCGCCCGGAGGGCTCATCACTCGCGAACAGCTTGCCGCGATGCTTTACCGTTTTGCGGCCGCGCTCGGACTCCCGACCGACTCATCCGCCGATCTGTCTTCCTTCACCGATTTCCGGAAAGTCAGCGCATGGGCGTCGGACGCGATGAAGTGGGCGGTTTCCCGGGAACTCGTGAAGGGCACCGACGGAGGGCGGCTGGCTCCCGGCGGTAACGCGACGAGAGAACAGTTCGCGGCCGTGATAGAGCGTTTCGACGCTTTCGCGGAGCGCGAGGGCAAACCGGACGTCGACGCTGACTTTTACGTGAGTGAAAAAGGCGACGACTCGAACGACGGTTCGTTCGCTCATCCGTTCCGTACCGTATCGCGCGCGGCGCTCGCGGTCCGCGAGACCGACAAAACCGGGAAAGACATGATCACCGTCGCAATAAGACACGGAAGTTACGGTCTGTTCGACTTCGATCTCACTCCCGCGGATTCGGGGACCCCGGACTGCCCCGTTTCGTTCTTCGCATACGGCGACGGACCGGTCGTCATTACGGATGGCTTTTCCGTTTCGGAATCTGATTTCGTCCCGCTTTCCGAGGACGAAAAGGTCCTGTTCCGTACGAACGTCGCCGACAAGATCAAAAAAGCCGACGTTTCGGGCCTTCTTCCTTACGGGGCGGATATCGGTGATTACTCGGTCTACGGACGGGACGGAAAACTTGACGTTTCACGTTATCCGAACCGATTTCCGAACGGCGGGGACGCTTTCTTCGATAAATCTGCCGACGTAACGGGAAGCACCGAACTGAAAATAACCAATACGGCCCTTGCCCGCAGGATCGGGAAACTCAGAACGACCGAGGGCGTCAAATTATACGGCAACCTGGCTTTCGAGTCGATCTTCCAGTGCGTTACCGTCGGCTCTTTCGACGCTGAGACCGCAAAGGTCACCGTCGCCGACCCGACTGAGATCGGATCGTATCAGTGGGCTGGAGGTTTTTATCAGATCACCGGCGCGTCCGACGATCCTCCGGAGTGGATGATCCGCACGGATATCAGCGTCATTCTTATGAACACCTCCGAAGAGCTTGACGTAAAGGGCGAGTTCTGGGCGGACGCCGAAAAAGGGATTCTCTACGTATACGATCAGTCGGGAGATTACAATATCGTCCCGTCCGACAGGGATATTTCATCAAAAGCCGAATACGTCACGTTTGATAACGTGGAATTCGTAAAGGGCTCGTTCGTTCGCGAGTACGATATGCCCATCTTTTACGTTGACAAAGACCCGGGCCGCGATTTTAAAGTCCTGAACCTCACCGATCCGCAGCTCAATAACGACGACTGCGACGGTCCCAAAGCCGAGCTGCTTGCAAAGATCGTGAATGAACTCGTCGAAACGGAAAAGCCCGATCTGATAACAGTGACCGGAGATCTCGCCATGGGCGGGATGTACGGCGCGCTTTCACATCTGGTCGAGGTACTCGACTCCACGGGCGTTCCGTGGGCACCCGTTATGGGTAACCATGACCATCAGGATCTCGACGCTTATATCGATATGGTCGCCGAATATATGGAATCGGGCAAGAATTCGATCTTTTCCCGCGGCGACAGGGAACTCGGATGCGGCAACTATCTTATCGTTATAAGGGAAAACGGCATTCCGCTCCACGCGCTGATAATGATGGATACGCACGGTAAATTCTATTTCATCGACGAGAACGGCCGCGAGTACTCCGAATACGGATGTCTCACGGACAAACAGCTCGGCTGGTACGCACGCGCCTGCGACGAACTGAAAGCTATGGGAGTGAAGGAATCGACTTTCTTCTGCCATATCCCGTGCTATACGTACAGAGAGGCGTTTGACGCCGCTTTCAAAGAGGGGATCGATCCTCTTTCCGTCGATCCGCGTGACGGAATGCAGACCGGAGTCTGGAACGAGGGCTACGAGGACTCTTTCGGCGTCAACTTCGCGGGGATCTCTTCGAATCCGCACGACAACGGATTCTTCGACCTCGTCCTTGAAAAGGGAAATACGAAAACTCTCATTTGCGGTCACAACCACGAGAACGATTTCTCGATCGGATACCGCGGAGTACGCTTCGTTTTCGCGCTGAAGACCGGTTCGGGCTTCAGCTGGAACCCGAATCTCAGCGGAGGGACGGTCATTGAGATCGGGTCCGATTCTCACGCGACTGTCCGCCACCGTTTTGTCCTTCAATAAATACGGATCCCCGCGCTTCGCCGCGGGGATCTTTCGCGCTCTTTCGGTCTTTCCCCCTTGAATCTTAATGTCCTTTATTGTAAAATAATACCGACAACGATTTCGGAGGCGGATATGGCGAAGCTGTACTTCAAATTCGGCGCGATGGGTTCCTCAAAAACGGCTCAGGCGCTTATGACCAAATTCAACTACGAGGAGAAAAACCAGACGGTCTGGCTCATCAAACCGAAGACGGATACGCGAGACGACACGGTGGGCCCGGACGGAAAGATCAGGACGGTCGTCCGTTCGCGTATCGGCCTTTACGCCGAGGCGGAGGCGGTGGGACCGGAGGTCGATCTCTACCGTGAATATCTCGCGCGATCCAAGACGAGGAAATATTCGGACGTCATCGTGTGCGACGAGTGCCAGTTCCTTACCGCGGCGCAGGTGAACCAGCTCAAGGATCTCGCGGACAAACACGACGTTCCGTCTCTGTGCTTCGGTCTGCGAGCCGATTTTCAGACGAAACTTTTCCCGGGAAGTATGCGGCTTTTTGAGATCGCCGACAGTATTACCGAGATCAAATCGATCTGCCGCTGCGGCAGGAAGGCGACGGTGAACGCGCGGTTCGACGACGACGGACAGATCGTCACGGAGGGCGACCAGGTCGTTCTCGGAGGCAACGACCGCTACGAGGGTATGTGCTACAAATGTTACCGGGCTCTGATCGACGACAAGCTCGGGATTATAAAATAGGAGGACGTTGGTTATGGACGTAAAAGAGATCCTTTCGATGTGCGATCACACGCTCCTTTCGCAGACGGCGACGTGGGAGCAGATCAAGGAGGTCTGCGACGACGGAATAAAATACGGCACCGCGTCCGTATGTATTCCGCCGAGTTTTGTCAAACAGGCGAAGGAATACGTCGGAGAGCAGCTTCCGATCTGCACCGTGATCGGGTTCCCGAACGGGTATTCCACCACCGCGGTTAAGGTCTTCGAGACCGAGGACGCCGTTAAGAACGGCGCGGACGAGATCGATATGGTCGTCAATCTCGGCTGGGTCAGGGAAGGAAAGTACAACGCGATCCACGACGAGATCGACGCTGTCAAGGAGGCGTGTCAAGGCAAGCTTCTTAAAGTCATTATCGAGACGTGCCTTCTGAACGAGGACGAAAAACTCAGGATGTGCTGCGTCGTCTCCGATTCAAATGCGGACTACATCAAGACGTCGACCGGATTCTCGACCGGAGGCGCCACGTTCGAGGACGTGAAATACATGCGTATGTGCACGTCGCCGTTCAAAAAAGTCAAGGCGGCGGGCGGTATCTCCTCGATAGAGGACGCCGAGGAGTTCATTAAGCTCGGCGCGTCCCGTCTCGGTACGAGCAGGATCGTGAAGATCGTCAAAGCACGGGAACAGAAGGACTGAAAAGGAGGATAAGACTGTGGCTGACTATCCGACCCCCCACATAAAAGCAACTCCGGAGGATTTCGCCAAAACGGTACTCATGCCTGGCGATCCGCTGAGATCGAAATTCATAGCCGAAAACTTTCTCGATGATCCGAAACTCGTCAACAACGTACGCGGAGTGCAGGGTTACACCGGAACGTACCGCGGCGTCCCCGTGTCCGTTATGGCTTCCGGGATGGGTATGCCTTCGATAGGCATTTATTCCTATGAACTGTTCAATTTCTTTGGCGTCGACAATATCATAAGAGTCGGATCGGCGGGGGCGATGAACAAGGCGATCCGCGTCCGCGACGTCGTCATGGGAATGGGCGCGTCGACGAATTCGAATTTCGCGTCGCAGTTCCGTCTTCCCGGAACGTTCTCGGCGATCTGCTCGTTCGATCTTCTACGCGCGTGCGTCGGAGAGGCGGAGGATATGGGCGTCAGGTACCACGTTGGAAACATCCTGTCCTCGGACACTTTTTACAGCGACACGTACGGGCTGAGAGAAGAGGAGTCCTCCGCGAACGTCTGGGGCAAAATGGGCGTTATGGCCGTCGAGATGGAAGCGGCGGCTCTTTACCTCAACGCTGCGAGGTGCGGGAAACGCGCGCTCGCTGTATGTACGATATCCGACCATCTCGTCACGGGAGAGGCGACGACGGCGGACGAAAGGCAGAACTCCTTCACCGAGATGATGGAGCTCGCTCTCCGCACCGCTGTCAGAATGGCTGAATGAATATGAAAAGAAGAGTATTTATCATCGTCCTCGACTCGCTCGGAGCGGGCAGAATGCCGGACGCGCCTCTTTTCGGCGACGGGGACTGCAACACCCTGCGGCGTATTTCTTCGTCGCCCGAATTCAGTTTCCATTCGATGAAAAAGATGGGGATGGGTAATATCGACGGAGTCGATTATCTGCCCGCAGCCGCCCCCCCGCAGGCGGCGGTCTGCCGTCTCGCGGAGCGGTCGGCGGGCAAGGATACGACGATCGGTCACTGGGAGATCGCGGGAGTCGTCAGCCCGTCTCCGCTTCCGACGTATCCTCACGGATTCCCGGACGAGGTGATCGAAGAGTTCAGAAGAAAAACGGGCAGGGAGGTACTTTGCAATCGTCCGTACTCAGGTACGGACGTAATAAGAGATTACGGAGAGGAACACCTGAGGACCGGGGCGCTTATCGTCTACACCTCCGCGGACAGCGTCTTTCAGATCGCGGCGCACGAGGAACTCGTGCCGCCGGAAAAACTGTACGAATACTGCCGTATCGCGCGCGGGATACTGACGGGGCGTCACGCGGTCGGAAGGGTAATAGCGCGTCCGTTCGTCGGAGAACCCGGAAACTTCACACGCACGACGAACCGTCACGATTTCTCCCTTGAGCCGCCGGAAGAGACGCTGCTCGACGCTCTTATGGCGGAGGGACGCGACGTGATCTCCGTCGGCAAGATCTACGATATCTTCGCCGGGCGGGGAGTCACCGAATCGAACTTCACACACGGAAACGCGGAGGGGATGGAAAAAGCCCTTGAGATCGCGGACCGCGACTTCGACGGTCTCTGCTTCGTCAACCTCGTCGATTTCGATATGCTCTACGGTCACCGTCAGGACGTCGACGGATACGCCCGCGCGTTTGCCGCGTTCGATGAATTTCTTCCTGAATTCACTGCAAGAATGAGGGATGACGATATCCTCTTCATCACCGCAGACCACGGGTGCGACCCGGGCGACGAGCACACCGACCACACCAGAGAGTATGTTCCTCTGATAATATTCGGCAAAAGCATAAAACCGGTGAATCTCGGGACCCGGGCGGGATTCTGCGATATCGCCGCGACTGCGGCGGAGGCGCTCGGGATCTCTTACCGCGGCGCGGGACGCAGTTTTCTGAAAACGGTTCTTCGCCCGACGGAGACGGAACTTGCGTTATGCCGCGCCGCCCTTGAGGGAAGGCGCAGAGCTTACGTTCCGTATTCGGGATTCTCCGTCGGAGCGGCGCTTCTGACTCCCTCCGGGAAGATTTATTCCGGATGCAATATCGAGAACGCCGCGTTTACTCCGACGAACTGCGCCGAAAGAACGGCTCTGTTCAAAGCGGTCAGCGACGGAGAGCGCGAATTCACGATGCTCGCCGTCTGCTCGGGAAAGGGCGAACGTGCCGACGCCGGTTTTCCGCCGTGCGGTGTCTGCCGTCAGGCGCTCTCGGAATTCTGCGCTCCCGGAATGCCCGTTCTTATAATGAAGAACGACGAAGAATTCGAGCGTACCACGTTCTCTGAGCTGCTTCCGGATTCATTTACTTCGGACTTTATGAAGTGAATAAAAATCTGCGGCGCGGTATTATTATGCATTTTCAACTATTTGTATCTTTTTCTTGCTATTTTTTCTCACATATGTTATAATTATCCTGTCACCGAAGTGGCAAAAAAATATGAAGGAGAAAACTATGAAACGCATTATCGGAATTATCCTTGCAATTCTCATGGTAGCGGGACTTACCGCGATTTTCGCGTCCTGCTCAAACAGTTACGAGATCGCACTCGTGACCGACGTCGGACAGCTAATGGACAAGGGCTTCAACCAGGGTACCTGGGAAGGCGTTGAGGGCTATGCTAAAGCCAACAATAAGACCTACAAGTACTATCAGCCCGCTAACGGAAGCGAAGCTACCGACAACGACCGTATCGCCGCTATGAAGCAGGCGATCACCAACGGCGCGAAGATCATCGTCGCTCCGGGCTTCCTCCAGGAGACCGCCATGAAGACCGTTGCGAAAGACAATCCGGACGTTAAGTTCGTATTCGTTGACGGCTGGGCGCTCGGACTTGACAACGTGACCGCTATCGTTTACAAAGAGCAGGAATCCGGCTATCTCGCCGGCTATGCTGCCGTTATGGAAGGCTACACGAAGCTCGGCTTCACGGGCGGCGGCGGCGGTGCGAACCCCGCGGTCAACCGTTTCGGCTACGGCTTCATCCAGGGCGCTGACGCGGCAGCCGCCGAAAAAGGCGTCGAAGTCGAAATGAGATACAGCTTCAAGTACGGCGAGACCTTCTCCGCCTCCACCGAGCTTCAGACCCAGATCGCCGGCTGGTATGCCGACGGGACCGAGGTCGTGTTCTCCTGCGGCGGCTCGATGTTCTCCTCCGTTCTTTCCGCTGCAAGCGAGTATGAGAACGCGAAGATCATCGGCGTCGACGTTGACCAGTCCGGCGAGTCCGAAAAGGTCATCACCTCCGCCGTCAAAGGTCTTTCCGCCTCCGTTCAGAAGGTCCTCGGCCAGTTCTACGACGGCAAGTGGGACGCCGAACTCAAGGATACCGCTCAGAACCTCGGCGCGGCTGAAGACTCCACCGGTCTTCCCACCGAGACCTGGAGACTCAAGAACTTCACTGTTGACCAGTACGAAGAACTCCTCGGAAAGATCAAATCCGGGGATATCGTTCCCGTCGCTGAAGTTCCCGAAGACGTCACCGCGGGCTTTGAGCACGTGACCGTCACCGTAGAGAAATAATTTCGCATTCGGAGGGCTGCTGCAGAAACATATTGCAGCAGCCCTTTCTTTTAGATTCTCTTTTAAAAAAAGGAAGAAAAGAGTAGAAATATGGATAAAGGCAGAATAAACGAGAGCGCGCCCTACGCCGTGGAGATGCGTCACATCACCAAGGTGTTCCCGGGCATCGTCGCCAACGACGATATAACGCTTCAGTTGAGACGGGGCGAGATCCACGCGCTTCTCGGCGAGAACGGCGCGGGAAAATCAACTCTTATGTCGGTGCTCTTCGGTCTTTATCAGCCGGAGGGCGGCGAGATCTACAAGAACGGCGAGAAGGTCACCATCAACGACCCGAACGACGCGAACGCGCTCGGGATCGGCATGGTCCATCAGCACTTCAAACTCGTCGACGTCTTCACCGTTCTTGACAATATCATCCTCGGCACGGAGCCGAGCACTCTCGGATTCCTTCGCAAGAAGGAGGCGAGAAAAAAGGTGATGCGCCTTTCGAAAGAGTACGGGCTGAACGTGGACCCGGACGCCCTCGTCGAGGACATCACCGTCGGTATGCAGCAGCGTACCGAGATACTCAAAATGCTCTATCGCGACAACGAGATCCTCATTTTCGACGAGCCGACCGCCGTGCTCACCCCGCAGGAGATCACCGAACTCATGGGCATTATCCGCGGACTTGCGGCAGAGGGTAAATCGATCCTCTTTATTTCCCATAAACTCAACGAAATAATGGAGATCGCCGACCGATGCACGGTCCTTCGCAAAGGCAAGTACGTAGGCACCGTCAATATTGCGGAGACTTCGAAAGAGGAGCTTTCCTCGATGATGGTCGGAAGGGGAGTTAAGTTCGAGGTCGACAAAGACGATGCGAAACCGGGAGAAACGGTCCTGTCGATCGAGCATCTCTCGGTGAAGAGCAGGATCCACAAAAAGCTCGCCGTCAAAGACGTTTCCCTGACGGTACGCTCCGGAGAGATCGTCTGTATCGCCGGTATCGACGGCAACGGACAGAGCGAGTTCGTCGGAGCGCTCTCCGGCCTTGAGAAGTGCGAGTCCGGGTCGCGCATCGTCCTCAACGGCGAGGACGTGACGAAAAAGAACATAAGATACAAAAACACTCACGGCGTCTCTCACATTCCCGAGGACAGACATAAACACGGACTGATCCTCGACTACACGCTCGAGCAGAACATGGTCCTCCAGCGCTACTTTGAGCCGCGGTTCCAGCACGGCGGATTCATAAAATTCGACGAGGTTAGAAAATACGCCGAGGGGTTGATCGACAAGTACGACGTCAGATCCGGTCAGGGACCGCTGACCCCGGCACGCGGAATGTCGGGCGGCAACCAGCAGAAGGCGATCATCGCCCGTGAGCTCGACCGCGACCACGATCTTCTGATCGCCGTTCAGCCTACGCGCGGGCTCGACGTCGGAGCGATCGAGTTTATTCACGAACAGATCGTCGCGTCGCGCGACGCCGGAAGAGCGGTTCTTCTGGTCTCGCTTGAACTTGAAGAAGTAATGAATCTCTCCGACCGTATCCTCGTTATGTACGAGGGAGAGATCGTCGGCGAGTTCGACCCGAAGAAGACGACCGTCCAGGAACTCGGTCTGTATATGGCGGGCGCCAAACGTCAGCACGGCGGGGAAGGAGGCGATGCGGAATGAAAGAAGAGAAAAAGGGATTTCTCGCCAAAGAAGGCGTCAGATCCGTCATAGCGTCGCTTATCTGTATCCTCGGGGGCCTTATCGTCGGATTCATCGTTCTTGTGGTCCTCGCCGTATTCAATGAGAACATATCGTTCGCCGAGGCGTTCAAGGGTATCGTTACCGTTCTCGGCGGTCCGTTCTCGGCGGGCAGTTTCCACGACGCCATGTTTCAGCTCGGAAATATGCTGTTCCAGTCGACGCCGCTCATCATGACGGGTCTTTCCGTCGCACTGGCGTTCAAGACGGGTCTTTTCAACATCGGCGCGCCCGGGCAGTATCTGATGGGCGCGATGGGTTCGCTCATCGTCGCGCTTTCCATTCCGACGAGCGTGGTTCCTCCGGTCATCGTCTGGATACTCGCGCTGCTGACCGGAATTCTTCTTGGCGTTCTGTGGGGTGCGATCCCCGGCTTTTTCAAAGCAAAATTCAACGTCAACGAAGTCATCGTCTGCATCATGACGAACTGGATAGCCGCGAACGTCGTTTCGTGGGTGTTCAAGGTCACTGGAGACAACTTCATCAATTACGCCGAGACCAAAGTCAATTTTATACGCAAGACGGCCACTAACGGCGTAGCGACCTGGTCTTTCGGACTGAACGACCTGTTCGGAGGATCGTATCTCGATATAAGTATCTTCATAGCGACCGTTATCGCGATCGTCCTTTACGTCGTGATGAACAAGACGACGTTCGGATATGAGCTCCGCGCGTGCGGCTTCAACAAGAACGCTTCCAAATACGCGGGTATGAACGAGAAGCGCAACATAATCCTGTCCATGGCGATCGCCGGCGGTCTCGCCGCCTGCGGCGCGGCTCTGTGGTGCCTCAACGGTTCGCAGGACTTCAAGTGGGAGACTTACCTGACGCTTCCCGCGGACGGATTCAACGGTATTCCCGCGGCGCTCCTCGCGAGCAATAATCCGATAGGCGTCATCTTTGCGTCGATCTTCCTCAAATACCTCGGCGCGGGCGGATCGAACCTCGCCGCGCATACTTCGTTCAACGAGTACGTTTCGCCCCTGATCATCGCGGTGATAATTTACTTCGCCGGCGCGTCCAAGCTTATCAAAGATCTGCTTGCCCGCGCGGCGCATAAGAAAAAGACGGCGGCCGCAGCTCTCGCAGACCCGACGTCTCGGGATCCCGGAGGAGGACCGAAGGAGGAACCCGCCTCGGGTACCGCGAATCCTCCCGACGAGGACTCTGCGAAAGACGATCTTATTGCGGAAGACGAAAATGCGGAAGGGGGTGAGGAGTCGTGATCTTCCTGCTTCAGAAAACCCTGATATTCACGATACCGCTCCTTATCGTCGCTCTCGCCGGTATGTACGCGGAGCGCTCGGGCATCATCAACATCGCCCTTGACGGTATCATGATCTTCGGCGCGTTTTCCGGCGCGCTGTGCGCGCTGCTCCTGCGCCGGGTACCGTTCTTCGTCGACCACAACCAGCTGACCTTCGTTATAGCCATGACCGTGGCGGCTGTCTCCGGAGCACTCTTCTCGCTTCTTTTATCGTTCTCGGCGATCAAGCTCAAAGCCGATCAGACGATCGGCGGTACGGCGCTCAATATGCTCGCTCCCGCCATCGCTCTGTTCTTTATCAAGGTGTTCTTCTCAAAGGACCAGCTCGAGATGACCCCCGCCGTCAATTCAGCGGGAAGCGTGAAGGATTTCGGCTACGTAATCCAGAACGATAAAATGAATCCGGTCCTCTCGATTTTCTTCGACAAGGCGTATATCTCCACGTTTATAGCGCTCGGGATATTCATTCTTCTGTCGATCCTGATCTACAAGACCAAGACCGGCCTGCGCCTTCGCGCATGCGGCGAACATCCCCAGGCGGCGGCGAGCGTCGGTATAGAAGTCAACCGTATGAGGTACCTCGGAACGACGGTTTCCGGTGCGCTCGCCGGATTCGGCGGTTACGTTTACATCGCGACCGTTGCAAACGGTCAGGCGACCGGCGCCGTTGCGGGAATGGGCTTCCTCGCTCTGGCTATCATGATCTTCGGCAACTGGAAGCCGCTCGGGATCGCCCTCGGCGCTCTGTTCTTCGGTTTCCTGAAATGCCTCGGGGTCATATACGATCAGCTTTCCGTAAATATCAACGGTAAAGAGATCTTTTTCCTCAAAGAACTCAATCTGCCGATGTACTTCTACAATCTCATCCCGTACGTCGCTGTCCTCCTCGTTCTCGCCTTCACGTCGAAGCGTTCGCGCGCTCCGAAGGCGGAGGGGATCCCGTACGACAAGGGCATGAGATAACGAGCGGAGACTGCATATGAGAATGTACGACGTAATCCGTAAAAAACGTGACGGAGGGGAGCTTTCGGACGCTGAGATCGCCTTTTTCGTCGACGGTTTCACGAAGGGCGAGATCCCGGACTATCAGGCGTCCGCGCTCCTTATGGCGATATTCTTCCGCGGGATGACGGAGAGGGAAACGGTGACGCTCACCGATAATATGGCAAAGTCGGGCGACACGGTCGATCTCTCACGGTTCGGGATGCTGTCCGCGGACAAGCATTCCACCGGCGGCGTCGGCGACAAAACGACGCTGATAGTCGCGCCCGTCGTCGCATCGCTCGGGGGCAGGATGGCGAAGATGTCGGGCCGCGGGCTCGGCCACACAGGCGGAACGGTCGACAAGCTCGAATCGATTCCCGGATACCGCACGTCGCTCTCTCCGGACGAGTTTCTCGGTCAGGTGGAAAAGATAGGGCTTTCCGTTATCGGACAAAGCGGAAATCTCACGCCCGCCGACAAAAAGCTTTACGCTCTGCGGGACGTAACGGCGACGGTCGATTCGATCCCGCTCATCACGTCGAGCATTATGAGCAAAAAACTCGCGGCGGGGTCCCACAACATCGTCCTTGACGTCAAAGTCGGATCAGGCGCGTTTATGAAGACGCCTGAAGACGCGGAAACTCTCGCGCGCGAGATGGTAAAGATCGGGAAGGGATGCGGAAGGAACGTGAGGGCGGTCCTCTCCAATATGGACGTACCGCTCGGATCCGCCGTAGGCAATTCCCTCGAGGTCATCGAAGCGGCGAATATCCTGAAAGGAGCCGACTCGGGCGACCTTTACGAGGTCTCCGTCATTCTTTCCGCTCAACTCGTCTCAATGGTTCGCGGCGTTTCCGTCGAAGAGGCGGAACGGGCCGTGCGCGAGGCGATAAGATCGGGAGCCGCTTTTGCAAAAATGAAAGAGTGGGTCTCCTCGCAGGGAGGAGACGTCGGGTATCTCGACGATACGGATCTCTTCCCGGCGGCAAAGTACAGGAAAGACGTTACGGCTCCCCGCGGGGGATATATTTTCTCGACGGACGCCGAGAAGATCGGCGAGGCGTCGGTCGTCCTCGGCGCGGGACGCGCCTCCAAGGAAGACGCGATCGACCATGCGGCGGGTATTCTGATCAAAAAGAAAACGGGAGACAGGGTCGAAAAAGGAGACGTGATCTGCACGCTCCTGACAAACGACGAATCGTCCCTCGCCGACGCGGAAAAGGAAGTATTGTCCGCGGTAGGGATCGGAGATGAAAAGCCGGACAATAAACCGCTCGTTTTCGGGATCATAAGCTGAAATTGCGGGCGGGGAACGGTAAATTATGCCGTTCCCGCCCCTTTACTTTACTCGTGTGAAATGGTAGAATAGTAATGTTAAATCAACGCGGCGCACGGCGCGGCGGAACTGAAAGGAAACTCAATATGTCAGACGCTGTACTCAGCCAGTTCAAACAGGCGGAAGAGAAGAAAGAAGACCGCTCTGGAAAGAAACTCAAAATAGGTGTTATCGGTACCGGAGGTATCTCCTGGGTCCATTTTTACCAGTACGCTAAAATGGACGATATCGAGATCGTCGCGCTCGCGGATCTCGAACCGTGGAAGGCGTACGAGAGGATAGAGCAGTTCAACCTCGGCCCGGACGTCCGCGTCTATTCCTCCGACAGGGAACTCTTTGAAAACGAGAAGGATCTCGACGGCGTGTCCATCTGCACGTATCACCGTCAGCACGCGGGTCCCGCCATCAATGCGCTCGAGCACGGCGTCAACGTACTGCTCGAGAAACCGTTCACCGTTACGCTCGACGAGGCGGTCGAGGTTATGCGCGCCGAGAAGCGGACCGGAAAGTTCGTTTCCGTCGGCTTCCAGCCGAGATTCGATCCCAATATGAAAATGATCAAGAAGATCGTCGAATCGGGAGCCCTCGGCGAGATCTACTACATACAGACCGGAGGCGGCAGACGGCGCGGTATTCCGGGCGGCACGTTCATTGAGGATTCTACGGCGGGTATCGGAGCGATCGGCGACATCGGGACGTATTCGCTCGACATGGTCCTCAACGCGATCGGATATCCGAAGCCGCTCACGGTCACGGGCTATACCTCCGACTTCTTCGGTAAGGACCCGAAGTACAACGGAGAGGACGCAAAGAGATTTTCCGTCGACGACTTCGCCGCGGCGTTCGTCCGTCTTGAGGGTGGCATCATCCTCGACTTCCGTATTTCGTGGGCGATGCATCCCGACACTCCCGGAGATACGCTTATTCTCGGTAAAGAAGGCGCTTTGCGCATCCCTTCGACCGACTGCTGGAACGGTTCCGTCGGCGGACCCATGACGCTCTATCACGATATCTGCGGCAAACAGGCGGAGACGATAGTTCCGCTGATCGAAGAAGAGGATTCGAACTTCTACAAGAAAGTCCGCTCGTTCGTCGACGCGATCAGGACGGGCGGCCCCGCTCCCGTTCCGACCTCGCAGATCGTCATCAATCAGGCGATCATCGACGGTATCGTCAAGAGCGCGAAGCTCGGACGCGAGATCGAGATCAACATCCCGGAAATCTGACGAGAAAAAGGTTATAACCGATAAAACAAAAAAGACCCGTTCGGGTCTTTTTTGTTTTCAATAGTATCTGACGCTGATCGTCGATCCGTTTCCGAGAACGGTGTTAGTCGCCGGGCGCGACTTTGTCTGCTCCGAGAATAGCCCTCTGCAGTTCGTGTGGGGTACGAACTGAGGAAACGCCGCGGACGATACGTCAACGCGCAGCCGCTCTCCTTTTTTTATCACGAAACGGCAGAGGTCGAACGTGAAGTCCATGTCGATCTCTTCGCCGGGCGTGTAGTCGGGGGCGAAATTCGATATCTGATTTATATCGTCCCGGAGGACATAGTCGCCCTCTTTTTTCTCTATTGCGACCCTTAAATAGAAACAGGTGTCCTCGCAGTCGGATTTTACTTTCAGCTTCGCGATCATGTTCCCGCCTGCGTGGATCTCTTCTCCGAACGGCGGGGTATAAAATGTCAGCACGTCGGAACGGCTCCCGGGCGGATCGAGAAAATACGTCCCGCCGAAGTTGTGGGATAATCCTCCTTTTGCGGGAGTCGGGTCGTCCGGATCGTAAACGTACGACCGCTCGCCTTCTCCGAGCGTGAAGGTGACGCTTTTTTCGGGATCGTCGAGGTCGTCGGTTTGCCATCCGGTGTCGGAGAACAACTCGTAATACGTTACCTTCCCGGGCTTGAACGGGGGCCTTCCGACGCCTCTCGCATAGTTTATCCATTCCACTTCGAATCCCGGGAACTTTCCGAAAATAGACCCGTCCGGGAAATAAAGCGGCTGACCGTCGTCGCCGTCGCTGTGATCGTACGGACCGATCACGAGAGCGCATTTTGCTCGCGTTTCAGGTTCCATTCCGCGCCACGCGTTGACGATCCCGCCGAAGAACGTGTCGAAAAAGCCAGTCGTCAAAAGAGTCGGGAAACGGACGCTCTTCAGAGCGTCACGCGATCCCGAACCGCCGTACGGCGTATCCCAGAACGGGTCGCTCCTGTCCGGGTGAGTAAGGATCAGATCGTAGTCTTCGATCGGTTCGCCGAATACCGTCCGGGTATAGTCCGTCAGAGGAAGGATCCGGAAAGAGTCGCGCGAGTAGTTTGCCTTGATCCCCGATTTTTTTCTGTACTGTCCGACCTGCCAGTCGCCGTAAAGATTCATCCGGTATATTCCGTTAAGGTAATGCCAGTTGTATAGTTCCGGGTCCATGACCTCGAACACGGCTCCCTTCACGTCGTCTTTATACGGCGCCGCCGCCATATGGACGTAAGAAGTATAGCTGCGTCCTCTGAAGAAGATCTCTCCGTTGTAAAAGGGACGGCTCCGGATCCAGTCGTAAAGTGAACGGCTGTCGAGCCGCTCGTAAACGATCGGCATGGATTCGCCCGTGCTTTTGCCGCACCCGCGGCAGTCCTGATAAACGACTGCGTAACCGGCGTCGAGCCATTCTGCGTATGCGCCGAGAGTCCACCCCGCGAGTTCGCCATCCGTCATTCCCACGTGCTCCCTTTGATACGGGGTGCGGAAAACGACGGTCGGGAATTTGCCGTTCTCACCGGGAAGCGCCGCGACGGTCGCGAGAAGATCATTTTCCGCGGACAGGTAATAAACGTTTGACGTTCGCCCCATGGTTACTCTCCTTTTTCGATCACAGCGTGTCTCATATCCGAGAAATCGATCCGGTATCCCGCCCGTTCGGCGATGATATTCAACGGTATCATCGGAACGCCGTCATTCTCATGGATCTCATATCCGAGATAGTATCTCGTTCCGTTGAGCGTATAGAACTCCGACCCTACGGTAAATACGTAAACGTCTCCGGGCAGGGAAAGAGTCATACTCCCCGCTTTTTCGTTCCACTCGGCGAAAATGCCGAACGGATGCAGATCCGTAAAGATCGTATCAAAACCGAAGAGATAATCCCCGCGTTCCGACAACTCCGGCGAGACCTTTATCGGGACGTCGGCTCCGCTGAGGGTCAGTTCGTTTCCGAAAAAGCTGAGGGTGCCGCACGAAATGCGTATACCGTATATCCTCATTCCCGCTGGCATACTCACCTCAAGCGCATCGCCCGCCGCGCCTGCTTCCGATATTTCGATACCGTAACTGAGTTTTACGCCGCGCCCGTATACGAGACCTGAGGTAAGCGATTCGACTTTCCCGCCTTTTTCGATCCCGTAAGTAAGGGAACAGGGAACTCTGTTCCCGAGATACGCAATGAGAACGACGCTTTCGCATTTTGAAAGGTCGACGCCGGGATCAAGACGGAGCGTCACAGCGCCTCGTCTGCCCGAATCGTTTGAGATAACGCCTCCGGATACCGTGACATTGTCGTCATGCCGTATTACTGCCGAGGAGGGGTCGATCGAGGCGACCCATTCGGATCCGAGTTTCGTTTTTTCCTTCTCGACGTCAACGCCGTTTGAGTATATCTCGTATTCCTGCGCTCTGATCAGTTTGAGATACTGCGGATAAAGTCTGTTTATCCTCTCGAGCTGAGCGGCCGTCGGGATCAGATCGAGAGATTCGTCGACTCCCTCCGCGGTGTACAGTTCGCGGATCGCGTCGAGATATCCGAAGCCGTAGTTTTCCTCGCACGGCATGATATACGTGCCCTCGCCGTATTCGTTCCACGTTGAGAGAATGATGAGATTGCGCGCCCACGACGGGGCGTCGGGATCAAGCCGGAAGAACTCGTCCCTGATCCATTCGTTGCAATCGTAAAACTCGTCCGCAGACATTACGGGAGATCTCGGATCCATCCAGCCGATCGAGTTGAATCCGGTCGAGACGGTCGGAACGTACGTCAGTCCGTTGCTTTTCGCCTTTTCGTTCTCACGGAGCACCGTTTCTTTCGTTATCGTCTCAAAAGACCCGTTGACGGCGAAACCTTTTCCGAAATTATATGAGTAAACGCCGTCGATCCCCTCCGCCGCATTTTGCTCGTTGGACGCCCAGTCGACCTCAAGCAGGATGATCCCGTCAAAACCCAGCTTTTTCACCTGTTCTTCGAGATAATCGAAAGCCGCCTTGCGGTTTTCGGTCGTCCAGTAGGGATTTGATCCGGGCAGAATAAACTGGAAGAAGGTCAAGAGGGGCATATTGTCGATGACCATATACCGCGGATCCTTGAAATGATGCTCAATAAGATAAGGCACATAATACGTTTTCCACGATTCGAGATCACCGGGGGCAAACGGCGAGCCGCTGCACCAGTTGAGACAGTATTTCATCATATCGCTGTATTTCGCGAGCTTGTAGCCGTCCTCCAGATGCCACCCGAGCCCTGTCGTAACGGGTCCCGATTCCTCCAGACCGAGTGAGACGAACGATTGAAAATCCACGCCGTGCTCGACGAGATACTTGATCTCCCAGTCGGCAGTTTCGGGGTTTCCTTCGTCGTAAAAACCGAGGACGGGTTTCGTATCGTCGAACGGCGTTATGCACGCCCATCCGCCGTGGAAACCGTTCAGCCACATCGTACAGGTGTTTATTCCCACGGTATATTCTTCCTCACCGGCGGGTCTTACCGGCTCGGGCACGTAGTCGCCGTGCGAAACGTCGCGGTAAACGTAAAATTCGTCGTACATAACGGGTTCCGCCCCGCGGCTCTCAACGCGGACGGTATCAAAGGGGACGCCTGTCGCCGTGAGGGAGTATTCCCCTCTGTCGATCCCGTTGATTTTGAGCTTTACGCTGCCGGTTTCCGTGTCGCAGAACAGGCAGAACCGATACCACACGTTCTTGACGTAATCGTACGCGCGCTCCCCGTTGACGTAGAAACTCCCGTCGTCCGCGGTTAGGGAGACGAGTTTTTCTCCGTTTCCGAAGATCGAGTATTCCGTGTCGGTAGATGAGAGGGAGGGAAGAACGGAGAATCGCGCTATAACGGAACCTTCCGTTTCCTCAAATGCCTTCTCCGCATATCCGCCGACCGAGAGGCGACCGTCGAACGAATGATTGTCCCAAGAGCCTGAGATTCCCGGGTTCGGAGCGAACTCCGCGTTTTCTGCGATCCATCCCGCGGGAAGAGTATCTGTCAGATATTGATCGGAGAACAGTTCAAACAGGGAGTAGTTTACCGTCGTCTCGCAAAGACCCATTGAAAAGCAGACGGTATCCCCATCCGTCGAGGCAAAACGGAAACTTCCGACGTTCGCGTTCACTCCGGACAGAGCGAGGGGACGCTTCCCGAGGTCCTCCCCGTTAATCGTAAGTTCGACCGTCTCTTCATACAGATCGATCCGCAGATCGAAGACGAAACTGTTCCGTCCCCCCGGTTCGTAGACCGTTTCAAGAGTCCCGTCCGGGGTCAGTATCCCCCAGACGTTCCCGGACGTCTGAAGAAGACAGACGCTCTCTTCTTTATCGTTTCTGAAATCGAGTATCGCTCCGTCGAATCCGGATTTGATCGTGACCGAACACTTGTGTTCGATCACGCCCTTGAACGTGTCGTTGACCGGGCGGATGACCTGCGAACTTTCCGTCGTACTGACGTCGTTAATCTCTCCGTGACGCACGGAATCGTCCGCTCTCGTGTCGAGAAGCCATCCGGATTCCGTTTGCCCGTAGTTCCAAGATCCGTAGCCGGTCGCGCCGTCGTATCCGTCCTGAACGATCATTTTGTAGGCGTCGCGGTCGTTTTCGCACATTATGAAACGGGCGTTGACGGAGGACGACCTGTCGATGCAGTACGTCGCTTTGAAAAGGAGCGTTCCGTGCCGGTAACCGCGGGCATCTGTCACGCTCACCGTTACGCCGCCCGACGGATCAGATACCGTATTCACTTCATACCGCTCGCAGAGATCGAGCGCATCTTTCATGATCTCCCCGACGTCCGATGCGGCGGCTTCGCCTTCATGATTCAGCGCAATGTGCGCGCAGTTGTGTTCTCCGCACACGTATTTTTTTTCGAAAAGTTCGTACGCCCGGCGCACTTCCTCATATGGGCAGGGAACTGAAAAGACGCCGTCCCCGTCCGTCTTCAGTACGGAGACCCGGACCGTAACCAAGCACTCGGAATCGTACCCGCATTTTCCCTTTATCGATTCGTTTGAGATCTTCAGCGTCACTTCGCGCGTCGGCGCGACCCCGCCGACCGGAAGCGCGTCAAAAACGGATATGAGAGACGGGACGCCGTCGCCGGAGACCGACGCGGAGTAGATCTCTCTGTCAAGGTCCGTCAGCGCGAGCAGCGCGTCCGCGAGATCCTTGTCCTCGAGACTGTCTGCCTCGACGTGGACGCATCCGTCCTCCCCGCAGACGAAGAGCGGATCGAATTCCGCCGCGAGAGCGGAAAGCGTCTCGTCCGCGATTTTGCCGTTTTCACACCGAACTGTATGCGGTGCGCTGATAAAGTCGTTTCTTATCACGTAAAGCGGAAAGGATACGACCGGTGCGGGATCGCCCGTCGTGCGTATGTTTTTGATCTCAAAAGAAACGGGGATAAGCGCGCCGTCCCCGAGACCGAGCTTTGAATACTCGTTCAGAAACGAGGGGAAACCGCCGCCCGTAAGGGCGAAGCGATAGATCGAGCGGTCAAGTCCCAGATGATCGGTGATATACGCGCCGAGTTCCTCCTCCGAGAGATCACCGGGAGATCCGAGTTGTGCGTGCAGAGCCGCTCCGTGCGCCGCGCATACGGGCGACGAGCCGAGCGCTTCCGCTTTTTCGTACAGAGGATCGACAGATGGCTGACTGTTTTCGTATTTCGTCAGAAAACGGGTGAGGATAGTCGCCATCTCACATCGGGTCGTGTTCCCGTCCGGCGCAAGCTGCGTCTTGCTTCTTCCGAGTACCAGTTCCTCGCCGAGCGCCCAGGCCACGGCGTCGTGCGCCCAAGGAGCTACCTTGTTTCCGTCTTCGAAAACGCTGAGGTCTCCTTTTGCGCGGTCCGTCGGATATAGTTTTTGTTTTGCGTACCGGTAGAGCATCGTCACCATCTGTTGCCGTGTGATGATACCGTCCGGTGTGAAAGACTTATCGCCAGTACCGTTGACGATTTCCGATTCCCACGCCCATCCAACGGCTTTGGAATACCAGTCCGCGCGCAGGTCGGTGAACGGCGGTTTTTTCGTCGCTTTCGGCTCGTCCTCAAGACGGTTCAGAATAACCGCGAGCATTCCTCTCGTAGTCGGTCTGTGCGGGAGAAAAGTATCGGATCTCCCGTCGCCGCCCATTATTCCTCTTGACGATACGAAATCCACGTATTCCCGGAACCACACGTCTTCCGGAACGTCAACGAACTCCACAGCGGAGGTTTTCGTTTCTTCCGCCGCTGCCGGGGAAACGACTCCCGCGACCATGACGATAAGGAAAGACAGGGTCAGAATGGCGGACGCCGCTTTTTTTATGATCACTATCATATTATTCTCCTGAGCGTTTTCTTGGAAAAAGAAACGGGCGGGTCCGGACCCGCCCGAAAAAAGTATTATACTTTTTCGAGATAATCGACGATGTCGCCGACGGTATGGAACGTGGCGAGCGCTTCGTCGGGTATCACGATACCGCGCTGTTCCTCAAGCGTCATAAGAAGCTGGAGAATATCGAGCGAATCGGCTCCGAGATCCTCTTTGATCTTCGTATCTGCGGTGATATTCACGTTTTTCAGTTTCAGCTGTTCGATCATGATCTTCTTTACTTCTTCAAACATTGTCACCCTCCTGTTTTTCTCTCGCGGCAAGCCACGCGGAGATATTGTCGTTCATTGAACCCGCTTTTATCGTTATCGCCTGCTCGATGCATTTCAGCACCGCCGAGGCGTCGGACGATCCGTGTCCCTTGATGACCGTTTTCTCGGTTCCGATGAGGACGCTCCCGCCGTAATTCTGGTAGTTCATGAACGCCTTTTCCTTCGCGAACATGTCCTTCATAATCAGCGCGCCGAGCTTGTATCTCGTCTTCGAGTAAATGTCTTTTTTCAGTTTTTTTAGCAGTTCGAGCGCGGTCCCCTCAACCGTCTTGACGAGCACGTTGCCCGAAAAGCCGTCCGCGACGACGACGTCGTATTTTCCCGAGAGCAGGTCGCGGCTCTCCATATTTCCGACGAAGTTGACTCCTTCGGCATCGGTAAGAAGCGCGTACGCTTCCCGCCTCAGATCGTCGCCCTTTTCGGCTTCAGTTCCGACGTTCAAAAGAGCAACGCGCGGCTCTTTTTTACCGAAGACGCACTTCATATACTCCGTTCCCATGACGGCGTACTGCAGCAGCATCTCAGCGGTGACGTCGGTATTCGCCCCGCTGTCGCAGATCCCGACCGTGCCGCCATCCATCGTGGGTAGAATGGGGCAGAACGCGGGACGACGGATCCCGCGGATCCTGCCGATCCGCAAGGTCGCCGCCGCGACCAGAGCGCCCGTCGCTCCGCACGACACGAGCGCGTCCGCGTCCTCGCGTTCGCGCAGGAGGCGGATCCCCGCTATCATGGAGCTGTCTTTTTTCAATCTTATCGCGTCAGTAGGCTTGTCGTCGCCCGTGATCAACCCCGGCGCGTTCACGATCTCGATCCTGTCTTCATATCCGCGGGTCGCCTCGCGCAGCGGGTCCTCCTCACCCGTCAGGATTACGGAGAGATCGGGATATTTCGCAAGCGCGGCGATAACGCCGTCTACGTTAGCACTCGGAGACTTGTCGCCGCCGAGCGTGTCCATGATTATCTTCATATCAGTTTTCCGTTCCGATCTTTTTGACGTACGATCTGCGCCTTTTATGGTTGACGGCGCGGAACCGTTTCCACTGATTGATTATCGCGTAATTGTCCTCGAGGTTGAGGTTCGTTTCCGCGTACTTGATCGTTCCGTTCTTGAGCAAACGGAGGAGAGCCGCGGAAAATATCGTGCTGACGCCGCGGTTCATGTATTCCTCGTCGACGGCGATCAGGGCGAGATCGAGGATCTCGGGCTTTTTCAGCGAGCGAAGGATACGGAACAGCGCCGCGGGCGTCAGGTGGCCGTTTGATTTCCTCACTGCTTTCGCGATGGACGGGAAACTCACCCCCATACAAATGACGCGGTCGTTCTCGTCAAGGATCACGTCGACGTATTTCAGATCGACGATGAGAAGAAAATTGTCTATCAGCATTTTCTTCATTCTGTCGGTGAACGGGACCGTGCCGTACAATTTATCGTACGCTTTATCGAGAAGCTCGAAAAGCTGATCGGCGTAGCGGTTTATGAAATCCCTGACGTTCTTCGCTCCTCCGTAACGGAGGTTATAGCGTTTCATTACGAAGTCCGCCATCCGGTCGAGAGTTCCGTCGTCCTCGTCGGGAGCGTAGATCTTGCTCTCGATCCAGTCGACTTCCTTTGCGTATCCGCATTCTTCGATCAGACGGCCGTAATACTCGGCGTTGTACTGTTCCTCGAACGTCGAGAGCTCGTCGAAACCCTCTATGAGAAGTCCCTCGCGTTCGAGATCGGAAAAGCCGAGAGGACCGCATACCGTGTCCATCCCGCGCTCCGCCGCCCACCGTTCGACCGCGTCGAAAAGCGCGCGGGCGACCCCGACGTCGTCGATCGAATCGAATCGGGTGAATCTTACGCGCTTCTGACTCCATTTTTCGTTTGAAGAGCGCTGCAGGATCCCGCTTATCCTTCCGACCATAACTCCGTCTTTGTACGCGCCGTAGTAAACTGCCTCGCAGGTGTCGTAATAGATGTAGTCGGGTCGGAAGATCTTTTTTTCATCACCCCAGAGCGGGGGAACGAAGTTTTCATTATCCCGGTAAAGATCGAGAGGGAACTTTAAAAAATCCCTTTGTTCTTTTTTCGTTTTTATTTCTCTGACTTCGATCATGACTGATCTCCGGGTCATCTGTGTTTTGCGTGGAAGCTGACGCCGACGGTGTTCGGTCCGCAGTGAGAACCGGCGGTCGGGTTTACGTCGACGCAGATCATGTCAAGGTCGTCGCCGAATCTCTCTTTGAGTCTGTCGGCAAGTTCTCCGACGATCTCGGGAGAGTCGGTGTGAGCGACGATCACGCGGTGGTCTTTAAGTCCGTCTCCGAGTTCCGCGACCGTTTCGACGAGGCGGTTCACCGCCTTGGCGCGTCCCTTTTCCTTACCGACGGAGACCATCTTGCCCTCGGAGTTCATATGGATGATCGGACGGACGCCGAGAAGCGTTCCCATAGTACCCGCGAGACCCGAAACGCGCCCGCTGTGCTTGAAGAACCGGAGATCGTCAGCGAAGAAGTAGACCGCGAAGCGGTCGACCTCGTCCTTCGCCCATTCGAGGATCTCCTCGACGCTCTTTCCGTCCTTATACATCTGACCGACTTCCAGAACGATGTTGAGACTTCCGATCGTAATGGCTTTCGTGTCGATATCCCAGAAATGCCTTTCGGGATACTTTTCAAGCAGAGCCGCGACGGCGCGGTCCATCGCGTCGAACGTCGCGGTCATAGCGCGCGAGAAGTGAACGTACAGGATGTCGTCGCCGTTCTCGAAGATCGGCTCAAAGTACTGTCTGTAGGATTCCTCGCTTATCGCGGAGGTGTTCGGAAGAGCGCCGGCGCGGAGCGTGTCGTAAAAGGAGTGAGCGTCGAATTCTTCAAAATCGACGTACGGAAAGGTGCTCTTGCCGTCGATACTGTACGGCATGCTTATGAGCCGGTATCCGTACTCCTCCGCCATTTTCGGGGTGATGTCTGTGTCTGTGTCTGTGAAAAGAACAAGCATGATATATCTCCTGACCGCCGCGAAACGCGGCTTTTTTTACTCAAGAACTATGATGCAGTCGTAGATCGGCTGACCTCCGGCTATCGTGATGACTTCCGTGCCGCGGTACTTTGCGGAGAGCTCGTCGCGGAGCGCATCCGCGTCCGCTTCCGTTACGGTCTCTCCGGTAATGAGAAGCATAATGTCGAAATCGCCCGCTCCCATTCCGTCGCACAGCGTCAGGACGGCGGCCTCTCTCGTTTTCTCGTCGGTAAGGATAACGCCCCCCGAGAAACCTATGTAATCGCCCGCGACGATTTTAACACCGTCCCGGGTCACGTCCTTGGACGCCTGTGAGACCGTCCCCGTCTTGACTCCCGCGATGACGTCTTCAAGCTCCGAGGCGATCGCGTCGGGGTCGTCGCCCGACAGATCTATCATAGAAACGGCGGCGTATCCCTCGCCGACGGATTTCGTCGGGAGAATGACGGCGCGGCAGCCCTTGTAGAGTTTTGCCGCCTGCGTCGCGGTGAGGAACACGTTGGAGTTGTTCGGAAAGACGAATACGGTGTCCGCGTTGACCTCGTCGAACGCGCGGACGAAATCCTCCGCGGACGGGTTCATCAGTCTCCCGCCGTCGATCACTTTGTCGCATCCGAGTTCGGCGAACGTGTTTTTGATCCCGTCGCCCGCCGCAACGGCGACGATCCCGTATTTCGACCGCGCCTTTTTCGGCGCGGGATGGTTTCTTGATATCTTATTGTTATGCTGCAAACTCATATTCTCGATCTTCAGCGTCAGGAATTCGCCGAAACGCTGGCAAAGATCAAGCACGTCTCCGGGACGGGGAGTATGTACGTGGACTTTTACTATCGATCCCTCGCGGAATGCGACGATCGACTCGCCCCCGATCCCCTCGAGCTGACCGACGAGTTCCGAAACGTCGAAAGAGTCGATGTCGACTTTCGCCTTCTGCAGTCTCAGAAGAAACTCGGTGCAGTAACCGAATTCGAGAACGCTGTCCTCGGTGAAAGCGTTGAGATCCGGACCCGCTTCGCGGCGCGCCGAGGTGTTTAAGGGAACGGCGGTCTCTCCGTCGATCGCCTTTTTCATTCCTTCGGAGATGTAAACGAACCCCGCGCCGCCGCTGTCCACGACCCCCGCTTCTTTCAACACTTCAAGAAGGTCGGGGGTGCGCGAAAGGGAGGAACGGAGTTCCGTGAGTAAGTCGTTCATATATTCGGCGAGCGTCGTCTGTTCCGATACGCGGGAAAGTGCGTATTCGGTGGCGTCGCGATAGACGGAAAGGATCGTTCCGTCGACGGGAACGGGCACGGCGAGATACGCCTCGTCCGAGCCGATGCGGAAAGCGCGGGCAAGCGCCATCACGTCCGCCTTGTCGTGCTCTTTCAGTCCCTTGGCGATGCCTGCGAAAATGCGCGAGAGAATAACGCCGGAATTTCCCCTCGCTCCGAGGAGCATTCCGTCGGAAATGAGGGACGCCGCTTCGCCTATCGAAAGGGTGTTCCTGCCCGTAATATGGGCGATCCCGGCCTCCATCGTCATGCACATATTGTCGCCCGTATCCCCGTCGGGAATGGGGAAAACGTTAAGATCGTTGATCTCGGTCCTGTGTTCTTCGAGTGTCGCGGCTCCGAGCGATATCATATTTACGAACATTTCACCGTCTACGATTACGTTGTACATTGGCGCGTCCCCTGATGAAAAAATCAAGTTTGTTGACATTATTCAACAAACTAAAGTATATCATATATACTACCTCGTGTCAATCGCGACTTGACTTTTCACCCGCTCCGCTGTATGATAAATATGGGATAATATGTGCCTGAAAAAGAAAGAAGGGAGGGGAACGGCGATGCTTTTAAGATATCTCAAGGGATACGGAAAAGAGACGGTTCTCTCTCCCGTTTTCAAACTTGCGGAGGCGGTTCTCGAACTTCTCATTCCGCTTATCGTCGCGAATATCATCGATTACGCGATCCCCGCGAAAGACACGGGATATATAATCGGTATGATCTGCCTGATGGCGGGTCTCGGAGCCGTCGGATTCATTTTCGCCGTAATAGGGCAGTATTTTGCCGCGCGTTCGTCGGCGGGTTTCGGAACGCGTCTGCGCGAGGCGATATTCGACAAGATCGAGTCTCTTTCTTATTCGGATCTCGACCGCGCGACCGCGCCCGCCCTTATCAACCGGCTCAATTCGGACGCCGCGCAGGCGCAGAGCGGCCTCAACATCGTTCTCCGCCTCGTTCTCCGTTCGCCTTTTATCGTCATCGGCGCGGTCGTTATGGCGT
>JAFWTH010000072.1 GCA_017518975.1 Clostridia bacterium | reverse complement strand
TTCGATCCCACCGGCGCCCTGACCAGAGGAATGGTCGCCACCGTTCTGTGGCGGCGCGAAGGATCTCCCGCGTCGACCGCGCCGAGCGGCTTTACCGACGTACCCGCGGGCGCTTGGTACGCCGACGCCGTCGCGTGGGCAAAGCAAACCGGCGTCGTCAACGGTATGACGGAGACGACGTTCGCTCCGAACGCTTTCATCACTCGCGAACAGCTCGCAACGATGCTTTTCCGCTTCTCGTCAAGCGCACCCGTCTCCGTGCCGGAGCGCGCGGATCTCTCCCCGTTCGCGGACGACGAAAAAACGTCCGCCTGGGCGAAAGAATCGCTCGAATGGGCTGTGGAAGCCGGTCTGATCAACGGCACGGACGGCAACCGCCTCGCACCGTCGGGCAACGCAACGCGCGAGCAATTCGCCGCGATCATCGAGAGATACGACGGCTCGTTCGAGCTCGTTTACAACGAACCCGTACCGATCTCTCACTTTACCGAAAAGCCGTATCCTCTCGTCGACGACGCGGACTTTTACGTCTCGACGGCGGGCGACGATTCTGCGGACGGATCGTTCGGTCATCCTTTCAGGACGTGGGAGCGGGCACGCGACGCGGTCAGGACGCTTGACAAAACCGGACGGCACGGAATCAAAGTCGCGTTTATGGCGGGCGATTACGGTCCGCTCTCGATCGAACTCACCGCCGAGGACTCCGGCACGCCGGAGTGTCCGATAACCTACTGCAAATACGGCGACGGAGACGTCGTTTTCGACAACGGCACGACGGTGAAAGAGTCGGATTTCCTGCCTCTGACGGATGGGGAGAAAGCGATGTTTTCGCCGAAATCCGCCGACCGGATCAAAAAAGCGGACGTGACGGGAAAACTCGATAACTTTACGGTGTTCGATCTCGTGCTGTCCGAGGATGGCGAGATGACCGTCGCCCGCTACCCGAACAAATACTATGACGGTACGGACTCCCTGCTGCAGGGAGGGCACACCGTCGACGAGAGCCACATCAGCATATACAACCAGATCATGAAAAACCGTATACTGAAATACAAGTCCGTCGAGGGGCTGTACCTTTACGGATTCATCACGCTCGGATGGTACAAGGATCTTATCGAAACGGACGGTATGACCGTCGACCCACAGACGGGAGATCCCGTATTCCACGTGATAAATCTTGATAAAACGCGAGGCGGGCGTCTGCGGTTCGAAGAAGGTTTCGAGTACGACTATTACAGTATGGCGATCGTCAACGTTCCTGTGGAGCTCGATATAAAAGGAGAGTTTATACTCTCGCGCGACAAAAACACTCTTTACGTCTACGATCCGTCCGGGGATTACTCATTCATGGGCGGCGGTGATATGATCGCTATGGATCACGCCGACTTCATTTCCTTCGTCGGTCTTACCCTGAAAAACTCGCGTGAGCGGTTGATAAACGCAAGCGCATCGCACGACGTCACGGTGGACGGATGCACGTTCTCCGGCTCCGCTTCGCCGTCCGCCGTTTACTTCGAAAAGTGCGGCGAGGGCCGCCCGTTCAACATCACCGTGAAAAACAGCGATTTCTCGTTCACGGCCTCTTACTCGCTCGACGTCGAAATGGTCGGAACCGGATCAGGCCGTCACGAAGGGAAATCCGTCGCCGAGTTTTTCGATACTGCCGGAGGCGTTCTGATAGACAACAACAGGTTCTACAAGTCGTCGCTCGTCGTCGGGAACACGGGCGCCGTGGGGGTCGACGCGGTCGGTCCCGTGGTGACTCACAACGAATTCGTCATGTGCTACTGGTGCGGACTGGATTACAGCGGAACGATCAATATGCTCGCCGCGTACAACGTGTTCGACAGGACGTGCTACAACGGAGAGGACACGGGCGCGCTGAACACCTGGTATTCGACCGATTACTGCGGTAACGTGGTGAGAAACAATCTGTTCGTCAACGTCCGCTATTTCGGACTGTATCTCGACGACGTCGTCGGGACGAGAGTCGAGTCGAACGTCTTCTACAACTGCAGTCAGACGCCGACGGTGAACAACGGCATATGTAAATACAACGCGTTCTGCAACAACGTCATCCTGTATCCAGACAGCGAGCATGGAATCGGCTGCGACTACAGGACAGGCGGGACGGAATCCGTCCTCAGAGCCATGGACGGAAACGACGATCCGTCCGTACTGACGTCCGTCGGCGACTGGGGCAGATGGAGAAACGTTCTGCAGTATTACTACGATCATCACGATCTTATGGCTAAAGCCGCGGAGATGTGGCCCGGATATTTCGATATAACGTTCGACGTCACGCGCTGGCGCGAGCCGGAATACTGCTCGAACAATTCGCTCGTCATCACGGGCAACCGGGAGGTCAACAAGATCGGTGCGCAGAAGGAATACAGCGATCTTTTAAAGATGTTCTCGGTGATAGAAGACAACGCGGCGTACGCCGTCACCGAAAACCCGCTCTTCGTCAATCCGACGAGAGGCGACTACCGTATACGCGATGGGGCGGATTGCACGGACGTCGAATTTGAAAACATAGGAAGATATTGAACAAAACCCGGGGACAGGCGGCGCCTGTCCCCGGGTTCGTTATTATTTCTTCGTATCGACGCCTTCCGCGATCGCGGCGGCGTCGGCTATAAGCTTTTCCATTGAGGCGCGGTCGTCCTCGATCGCTTTTTTCGCCTTGGCTTCCGCTTCCGCGCGTTCCTCCGGCGTCATTTTGTCCAAGGCCGCCTGAGCGTTTTTTTCGCTTTTTCGAGCATTCTTTCCAGCTCTTCCGGGCCGGGCATTCTGTCGTTTTCCATTTTTCCTCCTTCACTGTTCGGGATTATTCCCCCGTCGTTTGTCCGGCGCGGATCCGGGAAAGTCGAGCCCGGCTTTCCGCGCCTGTTTCTGCTGATATTTGCGCGGGATCAGATATTCTTTTCCGTCTTTCCTGAGACGCGCTCCCGTCTGGTGGTAAGAGAACGCGGCGCCGTATTCGACGCACTGTTCACGAACGTCGAGCACCCACGAATAGTCGCAGGCGCGCGCGCCGGGACCCGATTCCCCTCCGACCGAAACGTACCCGATGACGTCGGGGTACTCTCTGAAAAACGGACGCAGATCGACCGCCGACAGCATCGGCTCGATCATCACCGCGAAATGACGGAGCGGCAGACGAAGGTACGCCGGCAGTCTTGCGTTCGCCATATCCTGATTCTCGCACGTTACGGCGACCGTAACGTGTTCCCATCCGTCTCCCCAGTCGTGAGGCAGGCTGTCGGCGATCCGTTCAGGCCTTTTGGTTATCATGAAGAACGTGCAGTCGGAGCGGGCGCGGATGATATCCCACGCGTCGCGTCTCCATCCGTCGGCGGCGGGGTGGAAGAAGTCGGAGGAAAAGCAGGTATAAAACCGGGAACCTGACGGGACCTTGTACCGCCCCTTGTATTCCCCGGAGCGAACGGTCCGTACGGGGATATTGAAGGAGCTCGTTTTTTCCACTTTCGACGGGTCGCGTCCCACGCTCTCGTCCCGCCGGTAAACGTAACAATGCGCGCATCCCGGCGAGACCTTCGTACAGCCGTGCCACAGGTTCCACGAGACGGACTCGGGCGGTCTCGTGTCGCTTTCCCGTTCCGGGAACAGTTTTATCTGATCCGTCATTTTCAAACTCCGATCCGCGGAGCGCGTCCGCACGTTCCGTGACTCTCTTTTTATTCCGTCGGGAATTTGCGTCTGTAACCCTCGATCGCGCGTGCGATGATCTCAACGGCGGAGGCGCGGTCCTGAACCTCGTCCACGACGGTCTCTTTGTTCTCAAGAGTCTTGTAGACCGAGAAGAAATGCGTCATTTCATCGTAGGTGTGCTCGGGAAGATCGAATATCGACCCGTACGTGTTGTACGTCGGATCGGAGAAGGGGACCGCGATGATCTTTTCGTCCGAGCGGCCGTTGTCGAGCATGCGGATCACCCCGATCGGATAACAGCGTACCAGAGTGAGGGGATGCAGCGATTCGGAACACAGAACGAGTACGTCGAGCGGGTCGAAATCGTCCGCGTATGTCCTCGGGATGAATCCGTAGTTCGCGGGGTAATGAGTAGACGTGAAGAGGATGCGGTCGAGCATCATAAGACCGGTCTCTTTATCGAGTTCGTACTTGTTTTTGCTGCCTTTCGGGATCTCGATCACGGCGATGAAATCCTCGGGGGAGACCCGGGCCGGATCGATCGTATGCCAGATATTGTTCATGAGTCGTCCTCCGTTCTTTTTTATTCGTCCTTCGGAGGCGTGACGTCGCCGACCGGCAGGCGGCCGAGGTGTTCCTCCAGGGTGATGCCCTTATCGGTTATCTCCTTCGCGATCTCCGCCGAGCCGACGTAGCGGATATGCCACGGCTCGTAACCGTAGCCGGTTATCGACTCTTTGCCCTCAAGGTAGCGGAGGATGAAGCCGTATTCCGCGAGTTTTTCATGGATCTTCTCCCAGATCTCCGGGTACTCCACCATATCCTCGTTGAGATACACGTCCTCCCCGTCGATATTCAGATACAGGTCGAGCGCAAGTCCGGTATGATGCTCGGAATATCCGGGGACCGCGACGTAACGCTTCGTATAGTCCTCTCCGTATTCTTTCGTGAAATCGTCCCAGATCCTCTGCTGCTCCGCGACGCTCCTTCGCGCCGAGTCGAGGTCGACGTGCACGTCCTCTTTGAGAAGCGCCTCCTTGAGTCCGAGATAAGCGTCGTACGCGGCTTTCTCGACTTCGACGTCGTCCCCGAGAGAGTTCTTGACGGTAACGGTTTCGAGATTCGTTTCCCAGTCGTCGGGCAGTTTGTTTTCCTTGTTCACGAGAACGAGATAATCAACGCCCGTTTTCTGATTCCCGCAGGCGAACAGGAACAAAACGAAGAAGGCGGCAAGCGCCAGCGCAGTGATTTTTTTCGAATGCTTCATTTTCAGACGTCCTTTCGTTTTTTTGAATTGTTTTGTTAAATCCGATGAGCCGCCGGACGTTTGTACCGGCGCGCCCACCGATGCAAAGCGGCGGGTGATATCAATCTATCCCCATCTTTTCTTTCATATCGCTTAAACTCTTGTCGTACTGCGCGCGGGATATCGCTCCGTGCTCGAGGAAAACGTCAAGAGTTTTCTTTTGTTTGCGAAAGAGTTCTCTTTTCTTCTCATCCCGCGACAGGGAAGCGGGTGTATTCGCGTATCTTTTCACAAGAGCGTCGAGGAACGAGGAGAGAAGGCCGTTCATCTCCGACCAGTCAAGCGAGAGCATTTCCTCCGGTGTTCGGACGAATCTCCCGCCTTTTTTCACTCTTTCCGAGTCTTTTATCAGCCCTTCCGCGACGATTTCCGGGTTGAACTCCATGTGAGCTTGAAAACCGTAAACGAGAGGCGCATACCGGACGATCTGACGCGGGCATCCGTCGCTTTCGGCTATCACCGCGGAGTCCGCCGTCACCCCGGGCATATCGTCGTGCCACTCGCCCGCGGGGAAGGAGCTCGGAAATGCTGAGAAGAGCGGATCGGCTTTTCCCGCGTCCGTAAGCCGCGCGGTAACGTAACCGACCTCGCGCTCCGGACTCTCCGAAAAAGGCGCGCCGAGCGCTTCGCCTATGAGCTGCGCTCCGAGGCAGATGCCGACGGTCATTTTCCCCGTCTCAACGTATTTCCGGATCAGTTCGCGCTCCGCTTTCGCGTCGTAATAACCGCTTTCTTCTTTCGTCGTGGAGGGACGCTCCCATCCGCCGAGAATGACGAGAAGATCGGAGTCCGGCTCGGTCGGAACTTTCTCATTCCGCCAGCACCGGGTAAATGCGGTCTCAAAGTTATGTCTTTCGGCCCAGGCGAGATACTCGCCCGGTCCGATCCAGTCGTTGTGTTGAATAAAACGAATTTTCACGTCATACCCCCGGGTGATCTTTCTTATCCTTATCATTTTACCAGAAACCGCGCCGAAAAGCAATGAGCACGGGCGACGGGGGTGACCGGGATCACCCCGTAAAAACCGACGCACGTCATCCCGTCCGGCTGATTTGAAGGAAAACAAAAAAAGAGGCGAACGCTTCGCCTCTTTTTTACGTGTTTCACTCCCCGATAATCATGATCTGAACGGTCCGGGTCCTGCCGCGGGTCTGATCCCAGTCGATGAAGTGGACTCTGCCGAACTCGCCGAGGTCGGCGGTCCCGTCGTCGATCACGACGGTGACGCTTCTGCCTATTATCGACGAACGCAGATGCGCGTCGGTGTTGTGACAGCCGAAATTATCCTCTCCGTGCTCCTCGGCGAAGTCGAGCGCTTTCTGACCGGGATGCAGGTACATTCCCTCGGTCCTGCACGTCGGGATCCATTCCTCGAACACGTTGACGAGGTCCTGCTGGAGCGTTTCGAGTCCGGTCATGGACTTGTCGAAAGCGCACTCCTGCGTTATAACGGAGCAGGTCGTGTGGTGCGAATAAACGACGACGATGCCGTCCCGTATCTTCGATTCGGCGACAGCTTCCTTCACCTGGTCGGTGATATCGTGGAAGGACACCGCGCGGTGGTTCGATTCGACTTTGAAACTCTTTTTGAATACCATATTTTTACCTCTTTTTCAGATCGTCCGCGGCGCGTCTCGTCGCTGCTATCATTTCGTCTATCATCGCTATCGGATCGGGGGCGTTCATGATGCCCGATGCGGCGCCCGCCGCCTCGCTGCCCGCCATGATGAAATCGTAGACCTGATCGCCGCCCGTGATTCCCGCCGCCTGCTCGACGAGGATATCGGGATAGATCTCTTTGATGACTCTTATCGAATCCTTTACGTAACCCATCGGAGAGACGCCGTTCCCGCCGCCGATTATCGCTGACGGCTCGGGGTTGATGATATCCGGATGAAGCTGGGCTATCGCCTTCGCCTCATCAAGCGTGTCCGCGCACGCGAAGACGAGGAAATCGAGTTCGCGCGCCCTGTCGATCGTCTTTTTCATCTGAGGCAGCGACATCGGCTTTTCGCAGTGGTTGATGACGACGCCCTGCGCTCCGGCGGCCTTCAGTCCCTCGGGGAGGATATCAGCCATCCCGCGCCCGGGGCGGAGCGTATCCATATACGGCGCCAGAACGATAAGGTTTTTCGTGTTCTCGACGACCCGACGGATCTCTACCGCAGGGGTGATGAAAAGAACGTCGATATCGTACTTTTCCGCCGCGCGGTCCGCCGCTTTCGCGTATTCGAGTACCGTATCCCCGTAAATGTAGTTTTTCGTGCCTATCTCGAAATAAGGCGTTCTGATCTTAGGTTTCATTATTCTTTATCTCCGATCTTTATGACTTTGAATCCCATCATCCTTCCGAACGCCGCGAGCGTTTCGGCGTCCGCGCCGTAGACCATAGCCGAGTGGTGCGTGCCCCCCGCGAGGGAATACTCTTTCAGATATTCGCGCAGTTCCGTGCCCGGCTTCATCCATCCCTGTATGCCCGCAGAGTACGCTCCGGTCCTCGATCCGCGCCGCACGATATCGACTTCGGAGAGGATGAGAGAAAAACCGTCGTCTGTCGGCGCGAGATTGCAGAGCACGGCGTCGCCTGCCCTGAAGCATCCGCCGAGCGCGACCGTGTCGCCGCAGGAGTTGTAATCGAACTCGCTGTCGCACAGCGTCGGCTTCCACTCGGACAGACGTCCGTTCATCTCGCCCATGTGTGAGAGCAGGATCACGTTCTCCGCCCAGTCGGGGCAGAACATCTCGCAGAACGTGGTGTCGGGAAACGCCCTTATCAGAGAGGCGACGAGTCCCGCCGTGAGGTTGTCTCCCTCGCCTGCGTAACCGAGTCCGCGCTCCATCACCTTGCAGCATTCGACGAACGGCATCTTCGGCAGACCCGCTTTGTCGACGTGCAGGAAGTTGACCGTCACGCCGTCGAGCTTTTCCGCTTCCATCCACTTGCGGACGGCGAGGCCGGCTCTGACGGAATCTCTGTAATTTGCCTCGTTCTTTACGCGGACGTCGTAACGCTTTTTGTCGTACTCGATCTCGGCGTCGATCTCGGCGTCGGAGAGGGCCGCGAGATATTTCTTCGCGTCGGCGTCCGTCATTTTCACGGTCACCGCGCCGATCTTCTTTTCGTATTCCTCTTCCGTCACGCGGAAGTCTCCCATACCTTCGAACTCGCCCCCGACCATACCGATACGGGCGGAGCGGAAAGTCTTCGCCGCGTACGCGGCGCGGATCTTCCCGCACAGCTCGTCGAGAACGGGCGAGTTATCGACGTGGCCCACGCAGAGTTCGTATGGTATACGGTTGCGTTTCAGGAGATTGCACATATCCTGAACGCCGTGGATACCGTGGTTATCCATTATCCGGTCTTCGCTCTCGGCGTATTTTATCAGTTCGAGATCCGGCGTCGTGTCGAAGACGATAATCGGCACGGAGAGCGACCTCAGCGCTTCTGTCGATTCGAGCGAGGGAGAATAGGCGAGGTGCTGGGTTATCACCGCGCATATCTCCGGATCGTCCCTGAATTTTGCGGCGGCGCGGTCGAATTCTTCCTTGATACGGCATACGTCGTCCGCCGGGACGACCTCGAATCCGCGGTCCTCGATCATCTTTATCAGTTTGTTCATATAGCGGACGACCGGTTCCCGCCATGCCGCGTTGCTGTCGTCGTACAGTTTTATGTAAAACGGCAGATAACCTACTTTGATCTTTTTCATATTTTCACTCCCCGTAAATCGAACGGCGCGCGCCGTCGATGAGTTTTTTTGCATTGCCGTACATCATATCCGAGACGTCCTCTTTCGTGCATCCGAGCGCCCGGCACGCCCGCTTGAAGGCGAGCAGTTCCTCGTAGGCGAAGAACGTTATCGCCCCCGCCTCTTCCGGGCTGACCTCGCGCAGGTGTCTGTCCTGCGACGGGTCGCCGTAGAGCCCCGGCGGGATGAGGTTTATATACGTTCCGTTCTCCTCGATCCTGTGCGTCCTCATCCTGAGGATCGGCATATCCGTTCCGAACATAACGTGAGAGGGACCCGCGTTTTTTATCACCTCGGTGATCGCGTATTCGCAGCAGTTCGCCGTGAAATCGTACATGAGGTCGGGAACGCGGTTCAGATAATCCGTGAACGCGCCTCCGACGTCCTCTTTGACGTAGGCGCGCCCGATATGGGCGATTATCAGCCGGACGTTCGGGAAAAGCGCCTTTATCTCAAGTATCTGCTCGAGGTTGACGGGATCCCTGAGCCGCCCGTTCCGCGGGATATGGAGCATCACGATCGCTCCCATCTCGTCCATCCTTTTCAGCTGTTCCTTCGGGAAAAAGTCATAGATGCGGATCTCCGCCTCCGGTATGTACGCAGGCGCGAGATCAAGATACGATTTGAGCCCCAGAAAGCCGCCTTTCCGTATCATTTCCTCGACCTCGTCCGCGCTTTGCGTCGGGTGACTGTAATAGAGCGCGGGCCAGCCCGTTTTCTTAGACGCTTCCGCGACGTAGTCGTTGTTCGCCGCGCCGCTTTCGATGCTCCAGACCTCGTTCGTGAACATCAGCGCGGAGACTTCCTTGCCGGGGAACAGAAGGCTGTACGTCTCTTTCAGATCCTCTATACTGTCGTCCTTCGCAACGAGTGAGGGCCATGTGACCGTTCTGTTCTCGGTCTCTTCCGGTTTCGGGACGGTCAGGGAATCGAGCCATACGTGCGTGTGGACGTCGAGTATCTTATCGGGAAGAAAGTCCCTCAGTTCTTCTTCGTAGATCCTTTTGTCGTTTTCGGTCACTTCAAATAATGCCATTTTCATATCTCCGGGTTTTTTATTATCAAATAATTATACCATAGAAAAAAAGTAAAGTAAACGATTAAACAGTGTTGGATTTCTTGACAAACCGCGTTTTTGAAGTATAATTAAAACCGTAAAGAAATGCGGGGAGACTGTATGGAATATTTCATCGGACTCGATATCGGCACGTCAGCCGTCAAGGGCGCCCTGATGAGCGCGGACGGCGCGATAATCAAAGTCACGGACAAAAAATTCGAATATATATTCGAGGGCTTTTTCAAACTGCTCGATCCGGACCTCTTCGTCGGCGTCTGCTCGGACGTCATACGGGACCTGGCGTCGCTTGCCGACGGCAGGGTCGCCGCCGTCTGTTCCTGCTGCGCCTCGGGGAATCCGGTTTTTCTCGGCGAAAACCTCGAACCGCTGACGAGGATCATCGGCTGGCAGTCGGAGATCCCCCGGGAGGATCTCGACCGCGTTTACACGAAAAAAGAACAGGAAGATATCTACCGCATCATCGGCTGGGACTTCTTCGAGGGTATGCCCGCCGCGGATCTCGCGTGGATCTCGCTTCACAGACCGGATATTCTCGGGAAGACGAAATTTCTCGCGATGAGCGCGGAATATCTGAACCGGAAGCTAACCGGCAAATGGGGTCTTTCACGCTCTATGGGAACTCCGTTTTACCTCATCGATCAGGAAAAGGGCGTTTACCATAAACCGCTGCTCGACAAATTCGGGCTGACCGCCGATATGCTCCCGCCGATATACGAAAAGGGAACTGTCCTCGGCTCCGTCCTGCCGGAAAAAGCGGGCGAACTCGGACTCGACGCTGAAACGAAAATCGTTCTCGGCACCTTTGACCATCCGTCCGGCGCGCTCGGAGCGGGCGTGTTCGACGAGGGCGATCTGCTCCTCTCGTGCGGCACGTCGTGGGTCGAGCTGTTTCCCGTCGCTTCCCGCCAGTTCGCTCTCTCTACGGGGGGGCTCGTCGACAGATTCATGACGGACGGGGCTCCGTGGTGCGTCATGGAATCGGTCGCGTCGCTTTCCGACAGGATCGACGCGCTGAGAGAGCGCTTTTTCGGTAAGATACCGTACGGCGATTTCGACGCCCTCGCGTCGCAGGGAAGACGCGGATGCGGAGGACTTCGCTTCGACTTTACCGAGGACGACGCCGCAAGAGCGGAGGGGTTCGGCAAGCCCGATATCGCCCGCGCGATAATAGAGAGCGCGGCGTACCTTCTTCGCGACAATCTCGAAAAACTGCGCGGGATAGGTCTCCGTGCGGACAGGATAACCGCGATAGGCGGCATCACGAACTCAGCGGTCTGCACCGGGATCATATCCGACGTTCTCGAAAGGAAAATCAGCGTCGTGAACGGTCAGTCAGCGGGAGCCGTAGGATCGTGCCTGCTCGCCGGGATCGGCACTGGAGTTTTCGGGGGAGAAAAGGAAGCGTTTGAGACAATGAAGGGACGGCTCGTCGTATGAAAAAAGAATCTCTTGCCGCGGCAAAGGCGGCGTTCGTCACCGAATCGGAATGCATAAGGGAAATGGCTGAGTATTTCGACGAGGCGGCGTATTCAAAAGCGGCGGAACTTCTGATGGGGGCGGAGCGCATCGGAGCGGTCGGATGCGGTCATTCCGGCATCCTCTGCCGTCATTTCGCGCACCTGATGTGCTGTATCGAGCGTCCGGCAAAATTCATATCGCCCGCGGAAGCGGTGCACGGCGGGACGGGTTTCCTCAGAGAGGGAGACGTTTGCGTCTTCGCTTCCCGCGGCGGGAAGACCGCCGAGCTTATTCCGATAATGGAGATATGCAAAGGGAAGGGCGTCCGTATCATCACGATAACCGAGAACGGGGATTCCACGCTCGCTCGCGGCGCGGACGTCGTGCTTCACCAGCACGTAAACCGCGAGACCGACAGGTACAACTGTCAGGGAACGACGTCCTCGACGGCGCTTGCGGTGATCTTTCACGTTCTGCAGACGATACTCATAGAGGAGACCGATTTCAAAAACGAACGGTTTGCCGTGATCCACCCCGGAGGGGCTGTCGGAGAACGGCTTAACGATAAAAACAACACGGAGGTATGAATGATGGAATTCAAAGTATTTCAAAAGGAACTTGAACTGCAATCGCGCGGCTGGGTACCCACGTTTCACGATGTATCGAAGGAGATAATCGAGATCGTCGAGGCGTCGGGCGTCAAAAACGGCACGGTGACGATCGCGTCGCACCATACGACCAGCTCGGTCATGATACAGGAGTGCAGTCACGACGTCGACAGCTTCGATCTCGAGTACCTGCAGCACGACCTGCTCGACATAATGAGAAAGATGATCCCCGATTTTGCGGACGAGGGACAGTACCGTCACCCCGGACCGATCCACCTCAAGTTCGGACGTCACGTGAACGAGCCGGGTGATTTCACGAGCATGAACACCGACGGCCATCTCCGTTCGGTCTTCTTCGGAAGATCCGAGGTCATGACGATAAAGGACGGCGTTCTTGACGGCGGCGAGTTTGCTCACATCTATTTTGTCGACTGGGATCACGTAAGAGCGCGTCACAGACAGCTCAACGTCACCGTTATGGGAACGACCGACGACGTCGGCGACCGGAAATGGAACGGCGGCGAGACGATCAACACGCTTCGCAAATACACCGACGAGGAGAAAGCGGACGACGTCCACTACACCCTTCAGCAGAAAAGGTAACCTCAGCGAAAAAAGGCAGGTTTTTCAACCTGTCTTTTCTTTATCCAGAGCGCGGTCCAGACTTCCCGTTTTATACCCCTCGAGATCGAGCGATACGTATAAAAAACCGATCTCTTTCAGCTTTTCCGATACGGCGGAGCGGATCGCGGGATCGAGCATCCTGTCGAAATCCGCGTTTTCGACTTCTATTCTCGCGATGTCTCCGTGACAGCGCACTCTTGTTCCGCGGAAGCCGAGATTCAAAAGCGCCTCCTCCGCGTCCCCGATCATAGCGAGTTTTTTCGCCGTGATCTTCTCTCCGTACGGGACTCTCGTTGCGAGACACGCCCCGGACGGCCTGTCCCACGTTGCGAGTCCGAGCTTCTTCGAGAGGGCCCGGATATCCGCTTTCGTCAGACCGGCGTCCCGAAGGGGACTTATTATACCGAGCTCGGCGAGCGCGCGCATCCCGGGGCGACGCTCTCCCGCGTCGTCGGCGTTCGTGCCGTCCGCTGCTGCGGCGACCCCGTTCGCCCTCGCGATCTCTGCGATCTTCCCGAAGATCGCCTTCTTGCAGACGTAACACCTGTCGGGAGGATTTTCGGAGAAGCCTTCGACGGAAAGACAGTCGAATTCGAATCCGATCCTGCGCACGTTCTGTTCGCGGCAGAAACGGACGGCGTCGTCCCGCTCACGAAGGGTGAGAGCGGAGTGTTCCGCGGTGATCGCGATCGCGTTATCTCCGAGCGTATCGTGCGCGGCCTTCAAAAGAAAGGTGGAATCCACTCCCGCGGAAAACGCGACGGCGACGCTCCCGAGCGCGAGCAGTCCTTTTTTCAGTTGTTCGTATTTATTTTGCAGTTCGTCCATTCCGTCCTCAAGTATCTCTTTCCGCGTCACGCGCTATCATCTCTTCCGCTTCCGCGAGGGAGACTCCTTGATCTCTCGCGACCCGGGCGACGTCTTCGTATTCGTATTTGAAGCGCGAGACTCCGTACCCGCACGATTTTTTTCGTCTGATCGTTCCGTACCGGGTTTCGATCCGTTCCGTTTCACGGTCGAGGATATACCTCTTCAACGCCGCTTCGCGCACGCCGAGAGTCGATGTGCGGCGGAATGCGGCCGCGACGACCGCGTCTCTGTGATCCGCGTCGCATATCGCGGAGATAAGAGTGCCCGGCCTGTTTTTTTTCATTCCGGTCGGCACCGTGTAAACGTCCCTCGCACCCGCCGCAAAGAGCGCCTCCGCTGCGAATCCGATCTGTTCCGCGGTCATGTCGTCGACGTTGAACGACAGCTCGAAAACGGAATCTTCCGATCCCGCGGTCTCCCCGAGCGTCGCGCGGACGCAGTTTGCCGCGGGGAAATCCTTCGTTCCCATCCCGTAACCGATCTTTTCAGCCCTGATAACGGGCGATTCGCCGAACCGCGCGACGAAGTGTTTCAGAAGCGCCGCTCCGGTGGGAGTACACAGTTCTCCCTCAATGCGTCCGCCGTACGCGGGGATCCCTCGCAAAAGATACGCCGTCGCGGGAGCGGGGACGGGAAGTATCCCGTGAGCGCACGCGACCTTTCCGAAACCGGTGCAGACCGGCGACGCTACGGTCTCATCCGGAGAGATCTCATCCATAAGCAGACAAACCGCGGTCACGTCCGCGAGCGCGTCCATCGTACCGACCTCGTGAAAATGGATATCCGTGACGGGAACTCCGTGAACGAAGCTTTCCGCTTCCGCGATGAGCCCGTAAACGGCGATAATATCTTTTTTTACTTTTTCGGGAACGTCGATATGACTTTCAACTATATGTGCGATCTCATCCGGACTGCCGTGATGACCGTGCTCCGGGTTATGATGGTGATCGTGCCCCACACCCTCTTCCTCGCCGTTCACGGTCACCCGGACGTGAGTCCCGGTTATCCCGCACTTGACCGAGCGCTCCCTTTCGATCCGGACGCCCGGGATCCCCGCACGGTTCAGCTTTTCGACGAACGCGTCGGGATCGGGTATAAGCTCGAGAAGCGCCGCCGTCAGCATATCGCCCGCCGCGCCCATACCGAGATCGAGATACAGTGTTTTCATTTTTTTGCCTCCGGATGATTTATCATATTCGCGAGATAACCGGCGCCGAAGCCGTTGTCGATATTTACGACCGATACTCCGGGCGCGCAGGAATTCAGCATGGCGAGGAGTGCGGCGACGCCGCCGAACGACGCGCCGTATCCGACGGAGGTCGGCACCGCGATCACGGGACAGTCTGCGAGTCCTCCGACGACGCTGGCGAGCGCGCCTTCCATCCCGGCAATGGCGACGATGACCGTGGCGCGCATGATCTCATCCTTGTGCGAGAGCAGACGGTGGAGCCCTGAGACCCCCACGTCGTAAAGACGTGCGACCTCGTTCCCGTAGAACTCCGCGGTCAGCGCGGCTTCCTCGGCGACGGGTACGTCGCTCGTTCCGCCCGTCGCTACTACGACGGTCCCCGCTCCGTCCGGCTCGATGGGACCTCCGGTCGAGCCAAGACGGGCGCCGCGATCATATTTAATCGGGTGTTTTTTCGCAATCTGATCCGCAACGTCTTCCGATATTCTGGTGATGAGGATCCGTTCGCGGCCGTTTTTTTTCATCGTATCGATTATTCCGACGATCTGTTCCGGACTTTTGCCCGCGCCGTAGATGACCTCTGACGCTCCCTGACGGACGTCCCTGTGAAGATCGACCTTCGCGTAGCCGATATCCTCAAAAGGCGCGGCGCGCAGACGGAGAAGGGCTTCGTCGACTTCAGTTTTTCCGTCCCGTACGTTTTCGAGGAGCTTTTTTATTTCCGAATTCATAAGAATACCCCTGCAGAAGAAAAGCGGGTCGCCGATAACGGCAGGCCCGCTTTATCATCAGTTCTTTTTTTTGAAAAGTTTCGCTTTGACGACGCCTTTCGGGTCCTTGATGAGAACGATCGCGAGCCAGACGATCAGCCCGAGCGCGACGACGGACAGACCGAGAAAAGCGTCGTTGATCATATCTCTGAGACCGGGCGTGAAATAACCCGCGCCAAGTTCTGCATACTCGAAAATCGCGTCGACGAGCCACATCAACGACGCGCCCCAATACATAAGCGCGAGGACGCCGACTCTCATCTCGCTTTCCGGCGCATTTTTATACCATACGACCGTACTTGCGATCGCGGCGAAAACCGTGATAAGAAGAGTCACTCAGAACACCTTTATCTTTCCGCGGCTGTTTTTCTGCCGATCTTAAGCGCTCTTTTTTCGATCACGCGCGAAAGGATGAGCATTACCGCCCATACTGCGGTGACGAGCGCTGCCATCGCAACGCCGACTGTGGACATCTCGCCGAACATCTCCGCGGCGTCCGCAGGATTGGAAGCCGCCGTCAGAAACGGGAAGAACGGGACCACTTCTCCGTGCCAGACGTGCTCGAATGCGAGCAGGAGTGATCCGCCGAGGAGCATCATATTAAGCCATTTCAGTTTTTTTGAAAACGGAATCTTCTCCGCTTTTTCAGTAATCTCTCCGTTAAAACTCACCTCGACGGGGACGGGATCCTTTTCCTTTTTTTCGACGATCTTCGTCACGACGGACGTGATCACCGCTTCTGCGAGCGGTACGAGAAAGCATGCCATTGTATGATTCCTTTCTTGAGGATCTTGAGACGGATTGTCTATTCTGATAAAAATTATACCAAACGCCGTCTTGAAAGTCAAGTGGAACGGAAACGGCGTTTCGGGAAAAAAGGTCAAAGTCCGATAAACTTCAAGTAGTTATTGCATTTACCGATCCGATATGTTAAAATTCATATGAAAGAATAAATATACATTCGCGCGTGCGCGGGCGTATCCGAAAGTGGAAGCTGAGTAAGGAGGAAGCGATATGTCAAGATTCAGCAGACTTACGGCATGGGCGATCGCCCTGGTGATGATCGTCGGTCTGATACCCGCGGGGGCTGTCTCCGTCGGGGCGGCCGACGCTTCGGCGGGAAAGCTTATCGTCGCAAAGAAAGCGGAGAACGGGCTCAGCCCGGGGGCCGATCCGAAAAAGCTTTCGCTCCCCGAAACGGGCGAGCCGTTGATTATCAACGAGTGGGAGCCGAAGATCGAATTCTTCGGGGACGATGAAGGCGTCGCTTCGGCGCTTCCCGGACCCGTTTCCGACGGCGAACTCGTCGTCGTGGTCCCCGAGAGGAGCGACGCTCCGATACCGAAAAACATCTCGCTTCGCGGCGGAAGCTCAGGGACGGCGGATACGGCGTCTTTGAACGGGAGCGGGACCGAGACCGATCCGTGGAAGATCTCGACGGCGGAGGATCTTATGGATCTCGCCGCGATCGTCAACGGCGGAGAATCATGCGCGGGAAAGACCGTCAGGCTGACGAAAGACGTCGATCTTTCCTCCGTCTGCGGAGGCGACGTCAGCTGGGAGCCGATCGGACGCGCGTGGGATATCACATTTGACGGCGTCTTTGACGGCGACGGACACAGTATCACCGGTCTGTTCATTAGCGGATCATCCGATTACGCGGGTCTGTTCGGTCACGTGACCGGAACGGTCAGAAAACTGAACGTGAGCGGCAGCGTTTCCGGCGGGAACTACGTCGGCGGCATCGCGGGATGCTGCTACGGAACTCTTGAGAACTGTTCGTTCTCCGGTACGGTCTCCGGCGGAGACTACGTCGGAGGCGCGGTCGGCTGCGCCGCAAAGGATTCAAAAATAATCAATTGTTCCTCCTCCGCTTCGGTCGGGGGATTCGGCACGGGCATCGGCGGTATCGTCGGCTGGGCCAACAACGTGGTCGGACAGGTAAGCCGTTCCGACGCGCTCTCAAGCACCGAATCCGAGGATCTCGGGACGGGTCTGATCGAGAAATGCTCGTTCTCAGGCGAGGTGACCGGAGTCAGCCCGTTCGGGCACGGAACAGCGACAAGCAACGAGGCCTCCGGCACGATAACGATAACCGTCGTCGACAACGCCTTCGGCGGCATCGTCGGCTGGAACAACGGAAGCACGGTCAGGGACTGCTCGAACAGCGGCGAGGTGAACGGCGACGACTTCGCGGGCGGTATCGTCGGAGACAGCAGCAATGGCGGCAGTATCGAGAACTGTACCAACACGGGTAAAGTGACAGGCGCCTCCATGCTCAACGGCGGTATCACCGGCAGACTTGCCGAGGGCGCGATATCAGGATGTAAGAACAGCGGCGCGGTCACCGGCGGCGACTTCACCGGCGGTATCGCGGGAGCCGCGGATAAATACAGCACGTTCTCGGGATGCGAGAATCTGACGGGCGCCGCCGTCACCGGCGGCGAGTACACCGGCGGCGTGGTCGGCATCGCCAACTGCGCGATCACGGACTGCTCGAATTCCGGGTCCGTCAGCGGCAGTTACGGCGTCGGAGGCGTCGTAGGCTGGACGATAAAGGACGTTCTGAACTGTCATAATAAAAGCGGCGCGACCGTTACCGGAACCAGAGGGGACGGGCGCACCGGCGGCGTAGCGGGAAACGCGTACGGGATAATCGAGAACTGCTCGAACGCGGGCACGGTCAACGGAACGGACTACGTCGGCGGTATCGCCGGATATATTAAGACAACTGTCAAAAACTCTTCCAATACCGGGACGGTAAGCGGGGACGCGTCGGTCGGCGGCGTCGTCGGCAGCGCGGAGTCCACCTCCGTCGTGACCGGATGCACCAACGGCGGCAAGGTCACGGGCAAAACGTACACGGGCGGAGTCGTCGGCATCGCCCTGTGCGTCGTCAGAAACTGCTCCGGCCTCTCCCTTGCCTCGGTCACCGGCACGGAAACGTATACCGGCGGCGTCGTCGGATATCTGGCAGGAAACGGCAAAGCGGAGCTCATCTCCAACTCGGGTAAGGTCGAAGGCGTCAAGTACGTCGGCGGTCTTATCGGAATGTTCCCGGGTACGATTAGCGGAGTCTCGAACAGCGGCCAGGTAAGCGGAGAAGATTACGTCGGCGGCGTCGCGGGCTACGCGGAAATAATCAACGACTGTCACAACAACGCCGAGATCAAAGGCAACATGGATACCGGCGGCGTCGCGGGCGCGTGCAACGGAGAGATGACGTCCTGTACGAACAACGGGCCGGTTTCGGGCGACGGGATCGTCGGCGGCGTCGCGGGCGGAGGCAAAGCGAAATTCAAGGACGACGTCAATAAGGGAACCGTCACCGGAACGGGCCTTTATCTCGGAGGCGTGATCGGATACGCAAGCTCCGGAGCCGGGATCTCCGGATGTTCGAACGAGAGTACCGTTTCCGGAGAAATGACGGTCGGCGGGGTCGTCGGCTGTCAGGCGTCCGAAGGTTTCCTCAGCGACTGTCACAATACCGGCAGCGTCTCCGGCACAACGCAGAACGCCGGCGGGATAATCGGCGAGGCCTTCTCGCCGATAACAGGATGTACGAACGCGGGAAGCGTCAACGGTCTCAACGTTACGGGCGGTATCGTCGGAGTCGGACAGGTCGGCTCTTCCGTCGATAACTGTCAGAATCTGGAGACGGCGACCGTAGAGGCCGAGGGCGCGTCCGCGGGCGGCATCGCGGGTCTGGCGACGTGCGAAATCACCGCGTGCACCAATTCCGGTACCGTAAAATGTAAGAATAATTCTTGCGGAGGCGTAGCAGGATACGCCTTATTCGGCGCGAAGGTCGCCTCCTGCAGCAACACCGGCAAGGTGAACGGCAACATATACGCCGGCGGCGTCGTCGGGATGCTCGGCGAGTTTGAAGACGGGGCCGACCCGAGCGGGACGGTCGAAAACTGCACGAACAGCGGGACGGTCACCGGAGGACAGGCAACGGGAGGCGTTATCGGCGGTTGCAACGGCACCGTAAAGGGCTGCGATAGCAGAAAGTCCCCGACCGGCGGATCTTCGACGGGCGGCATCGCGGGTCTGAGCTATGGAGGCGCCGTGATCAGCGATTGTACGAACCGTTCGGCGGTCACCGCGAACGGCGAGCAAACGGGCGGCATAATCGGCACGAACGCCGGTACCGTCACCGGATGCGAGAATCAGAGCGCTGTCGCGGGCGGCGTCTTCACCACGGTCGGCGGTATCGTCGGCGGGAACGTCGGCACCGTTTCCGACTGTACCAACAAATTAAAAGTATCAAGCAACGCGAGCCATACGGGCGGCATCGCGGGCGTTAACCAGGGAACGCTCTCCGGCTGCGCCAACAAAGGAGAGGTCACTAACGCCGCGGGCTCCGTCGGCGGTATCGTCGGCGAGAACGGAGGCACCGTTTCCGGGTGCGAAAACACCGGAAACGTCTCTTCCAAAACGAGCGGAGAGGTATACGCGGGCGGTATCGCGGGCAGAAGCTACGGCACGGTGAAGAACTGCCGGAACAGCGGTACGCTCACCGCCGGCAAGGCGGTAGGCGGTATCATCGGGATCCTCTCCGGAAGCGGCAAGCAGGCGATCGACTGTAAAAACGAAGGCATCATTAACGGTCCCGACGGCTACGCCGGAGGTATCGTAGGCAACCTCAACAGCAACTGTTCGGTATCCGGGTGCACGAACAAAGCGCCCGTGAAAGCGTCGGGCAAGAACGCCGTCGGAGGTATCGTCGGAAAGGCCGGAAACAATATCACGGTATCGAATTGCTCGAATTACGCCTATGTGGAAGGAAACGAGTCCACGGGAGGGATCGTCGGAGGAAACGGGTCGAGCGGCAAGATCACGGGATGCGTCAACGACGCCTCCGTCACAGGCGGCTACGACACCGGCGGCATCATCGGCGACGCGTCCGCGGATATAACGAACTGCACAAACAAAGCCTCGGTCACCGGCTCGGGAACAGCGTCCGGAAACGCCCACGGGACCGGCGGCATCGCGGGCAGAATGACGAGCAGCGGAACCGTCAGCAAATGCCTCAACGAGGGCGACGTCTCCGGAACGATTCTGACAGGCGGGATCGTCGGGATAAGCAACAACCGGTCGGTCACGGAATGCCGGAACGAAGGAAGGATCTCAAGCCGGATCACCTCGTACGACGACGCGATGGTCGGCGGTATAATCGGATATATCAGCCACGCGTCCGTTAAGAAGTGCGTAAACGACCAATCGTTCAGCGCAGGAAAATATTCCCGTGAGGTCGGCGGTATCGTCGGCCGCGGAATGGCTTGCACGATAGAGCTTTGCCGGAACTATGAATCTATCACCGGCAATACGGACGTCGGCGGTATCGCCGCGTACGTGGGGGCGGACGGATCCGCGTCCAAGATCCATCAGTGCATCAACTCCGGAGACGTCAACTCGATCAACACCGGAACGAGCGGCAACTCCAGAGTGGGCGGTATCCTCGGTTACGGCGACTGGGGGACGCAGATCACCCAGTGCGTGAACGATTCGGGCTGCAAGATCGACGGCGAGGGTAAATCCGCCGGAGGTATCGTAGGTTATCTTAAGGAAGCGGGCAAGGTCTCAAACAGCTACAACAAGGGAGAGGTCGAAGGCTATAACTACGTGGGCGGTATCGCGGGAGATATGGAAAACGGTTCCGCGATGGAATACTGCATGAGTTACATCGACAACTCTCAGATTTCCTGCGGCGCCGGCACGGGAAGATATCGCGGCGCCCTGGTCGGATGGCAGAAATCCTCCGACAGCATAACCCTCACGTACAACTACTATATCAACGTCACCAGCCTTTATCCCCTCGGACTTGACCTCTCGTACGACGTAGCGGGAAAATATATCGAATACAAAAAGGACGGCTTCAAAAAGAAATCCAATTTCAAGTTTGACTTTGATAACGTCTGGGCTATGGGAAGCAATTCCCCGTACCTCCGGTTTGAGGGAAGCGTTCCGACTGACCCGGGCCCCGACGACACGCCGGAAGAGCAGCCGTCGGAAATTCGGATCAGCAATTACGAAGAACTCTGCGCTTTCCGCGACAAGGTCAACTCGTCAGCCGATTTCTCAAAGACGACCGTATACCTCTGCGCCGATATCGACCTCCGGGGAGAAAACTGGGAACCGATAGGGAACGCGAGCGCGTACTTTACCGGAAAGTTTGACGGTCAGGGACACACGGTTTACAATCTCGCAGTCAATATGGTGGGGTCCCCGGCGGGCTTCTTCGGCGTCAACAGCGGTACCGTGAGGAATCTGGGGGTCCGCGGTTCCGTCATGGCGAAGGGATTGTTAGCCTACACGGGAGGCGTCGTCGGGCTCAACTCCGGCACCGTCACCTCCTGCGCTTTCTCAGGCGGCGTCGAATACAAATCCGATCTCATAAGTTTCTCTGACATTCCGGTCGGCGGCGTCGTCGGCTACGCGCTCGAGGGAACGGTTTCGAACTGCTATTCGGACGGAGAAGTCAAGGGAGGCACTTATACCGGCGGCATCGTCGGTCTCGCTGCCTGCCCGGTGGAAAAATGCTTCCACTATACCGGCTCGGTCTCGGGAGGCAGGTATTATAACGGAGCCGTTGCGGGCGCCGTCACCTCCGGCGCTGTAAGGAACTGCTTCGCCCTCTCGGGAACGGCGGAGAAAGTACTCGGTTTCTGTTCCGATTACAGCAACGTTTCGTTCAAATCGGAGTCCGATTCCAAGGGTTTGTCAATTGTCTCCTCCGACAACCTCGGCAGCGAATGGGTCAAGGGGGAAACGCATCCCGAACTCATCGCGCTCAGTTATACGGCGACTCTGGCTCCCAACGGCGGAAGCGGCAACGCCTTCAGTTACGGCGTCAGCAGATTCGGGGACGGGAAACTTCCCGCCTGTCCCTTCACCAACGGAACCAAGTATTTCATCGGATGGAATACGAAAGCGGACGGAACCGGTACCGCGTACGACGACCGCGGAACGCTCTCAAAGAACGAGACCCTTTACGCCATGTGGTCGGACGGCTATCCCTACAATACTTTCACCGACGACTCGGGCGCGCTGGTCGACAATAACTCTTCCACCGTGTGGGAATGCGGTTCTCTGGCGCTCGGCGGAACGAACGCCGTGACGTTCACGGCTCAGCACGCGATAAGACCGTTCGCGATAGTCTTCCAGACGGACGGCGACTGCTCCGCGCCCCCGGCGTGGCGTCTCGAGGCGAAGGTCCGCGACGGCGACGCGTGGAAGGTTCTGGCAGAGAACGACGGGACGTCTCTCGCTGTCGGCGGACGCCGTCAGATCGAACTGAAGAACGTCGGGGACTCTTATTACAGCATTTTCCGTATAATCTGGTCGGGACCCTCCGAGGCGCTCCGCGTCAAGGACGCCTTCTTCCTCGTAAAGGACCTGAACCGTGACGTCAAAATGCCGCTGATCCTGCACGCGAACGACGGCACAGACAGGACGGAAAACAGCTCCGTTCTCAACGGCGCGTCCGCGGTCCTCTCGAATCCCTTCGATTCCACGGAGAAATTCTTCCTCGGATGGAACACGAACGCGAACGGGACAGGTAAGTTTTATCCTCATTATTCAAATCTTAACGTGATGGGGCTCACCGATCTTTACGGTCAATGGATCACCGCGTCCCGTTACGTGAAATACAATGCGCTCAAGGCTTACGACAGTACGACGGCGACCGTCGACGGCGTACCGGACCACGACAATGCGTTGAGCGGCAAAAACAACGAGAATTATACCATGCTGGTCGACGGCGATGAAACCACCAAATGGTGTTTCAGCCCGCGAACGGACTCGACCTGGTATCTCGAATTTGAGACGAAAGACTATATCACGCCCGTGGGTTACGCACTGGTGACCGCAAACGATACCGCAAGATATACGGGACGGAATCCGAAGAACTGGGCTCTGGAAGGTCTGAACGGAAACGGAGTATGGGTCGTCATAGACGAGGTCACCGACGACACGACGCTGCCCGGCGCCAATTACGTACAGATGGTCAGGTCGGTCAGATGCGCCGGCGAGTACTGCCGATTCCGCATCTCTTTCCGCGGCCTCGTATCCGGAAGTACGTTCCAGCTCTCCGAGTTGTTCCTGCTGACCGACGGCGGAGCCCGTCAGCCCGTGCTCACTTTCGATCCGCACGGCGGCGAAGGGTCCATGGCGCAGGCGGCGCGGCCGAACTATTCCTCGGCCAGGTTACCCGCGAATACGTTTGTTCGCGAAGGATACGATTTCGCAGGGTGGAACACAAAGGCGGACGGCTCCGGGGTCGCGTACCGCGATGAAGTGTGGTATCGGATCGACGGCGACGCGACGCTGTACGCACAGTGGTCGAAGAGTCCCTTCCGTATCGTCTTCCTCGGCGAGGACGGAACGACGCTCTTTGAAGACACCGTCGACGCGGGCGCACTTCCGGTCTATCGCGGTCCCGCTCCCGTCAAGGACGCGGACGCCGACGCCTCGTACGTCTTCAGCGGATGGAATCCCGTCATCGTCCCGGTAAAGGAAAATACGGAATACAGAGTCCGTTTCGACCGCGTTGCCAATACGTACGGCGATCCCGTATGGACGTGGTCTTCCGACCATAAATCCGCTACGGCGGTCTTCACATGTATCAACAACCCGGATAAAGTCGAAAGGGTCGTGTCGAACGACGTACAAGTGACGTCGACTCCCGCGACCTGTACCGACGACGGCCAAAACGTTTACTCCGCGTCCGTCTCGTTCCTCGGCAAAACGTATACGGGTTCGGATACCGTGACCGTTCGTGCGCTCGGCCACGATATCATCAACCATACTGCGAAAGCGCCGACGTGTACCGACGTCGGCTGGGACGCTTACGACACGTGTTCGCGATGCAGCTACTCGACTTACGCTGAAAAGGCCGCGCTCGGTCACGACTATCAGTCTGCCGTCACGGAACCCACTTGTACCGAACAGGGCTTCACGACGCATACCTGCTCGCGTTGCGGCGACACGTATACGGACGATACCGTTCCCGCGACCGGTCACGATTACAAACTTGCGGGATGGATCTGGACGGGCTTTACGTCCGCGAAAGCGAAATTCATCTGCTCGCACGACGCGTCTCACGTCAAAAACGTGAACGCATCGATCTCGAGCGTGCGTACCGAGCCGACCGCCGAGAAAGAGGGCAGCGTCGTCTATACGGCGGCCGTGACCTTCGAGGGAGTCAAATATACGGACAATAAGACGGAAATAATTGCGGCTCTCGGTCACGACTACGTCCTCGACGGATGGACATGGACCGGATACGGCAAGGCGGAAGCGAAATTCATCGACAACAACGGCGGGGAGCCGATCACGCTTGAAGGCGGGATCACGAACGTCCGCACCGAGCCTACCTGCGTGAAAACGGGCAAGGTCGTCTACACCGCCTCGGTCATCTTTGAGGGGGCCGAATACACGGACAATAAGACGGAAACGCTTAAGGCGCTCGGACACGACCTGACTCATCACGACGCGAAGGCGCCGACCTGCACGGAGATCGGATGGGACGCGTACGATACTTGCTCACGGTGCGACTATTCGACTTACGTTGAAAAGGCCGCGCTCGGACACGACCTCGCTCATCACGACGCGAAGGCGCCGACCTGCACGGAAATCGGATGGGACGCGTACGATACGTGCTCACGGTGCGACTATTCGACTTACGCTGAAAAGGCCGCGCTCGGACACGATCTGACTCATCACGACGCGAAGGCGCCGACCTGTACGGAGATCGGATGGGATGCGTACGATACGTGCTCGCGGTGCGACTACACGACTTTCGCTGAAAAGGCGGCTCTCGGTCATGATATGATCCATCACGACGCGAAAGCGCCGACCTGCACGGAGATCGGATGGGACGCGTACGACGCGTGCTCGCGCTGCGATCTGACGACCTACGCCGAGAAACCGGCGATCGGGCACGAATGGGGCGAACCGTCCTACAAGTGGAGCGACGATCTGACCGAATGTACCGCTTCTGCGGTCTGCACGAGGGACGGATCCCACGTTCTGACAAAGACGGTAAAAACCAACTTTGTTCTGACGAATCCGTCAACGTTCGAGACGGAGGGAGCGGGATATTACATCGCATCTTTTGAGAACGCAGAGTTTGAGGAACAGAGAAAAGACGTCACCGTTCCCGCGGTATCCTGCCCGGGCGGCGACGATTGTCCCGGAAAGGCGTTCACCGATCTGCCTCCGATCACGAGCTATATGCACGTCCCGATCGATTGGGCGATCGTCAACAGGATCACCTACGGCGCAACGCCGACGACATTCGAGCCCGATAAGGTGTGCACCAGAGCGCAGTTCGTGACGTTCCTGTGGCGCACGGCGGGCCAGCCCGAACCGGCAAGGACGGACAACCCGTTCAAGGACGTGAAGTCAGACTCTTACTACTATAAGGCGGTCCTGTGGGCAGTTGAGCAGGGAATAACGCTCGGCACCTCAAAGACAACGTTCACACCGAACGCGGAGGTAACGCGCGGCCAGGTCGCGACGTTCCTCTGGCGCTGTGACGGGAAACCGGATCCGGTCAGGACGGACAATCCGTTCGTCGACGCGCCGACAGACGCGTACTACTACCCGGCGGTCGTCTGGGCAGTGGAGAAGGGCATCACAACGGGCGTGACCGACGATACCTTCGAACCGGGCTCGGGCTGCACGAGAGCGCAGTGCGTAACGTTCCTGTACAGACAATTCGGTCAGGATTGACGCATCAAAAAAACGGCAGGCGACCGCCTGCCGTTTTTTCGTTGCCGGAGCGTTAAAGAAACCGCCGGGGCGAAAAGCCCCGGCGGTATATAGTTAAGTACAAAGACGCTATTATCTCTGCTTTTCGGCTTTTTTGTCTGCAAAGAAAAAACGCCCTGAACGGCGTCGGGATGAATGAAATCAAGCTGCTCTCACAATGATATCCGCCCTTTCCCCGAACCCGGGAAAAGGGCGGTCATTTCACTCGCTGTTGAGTTTTCCTGAGAACTAATATCGACCTATTTTTTCAAACTCAATATCCGGGAAACCGGCGTCGGGTTTAAGACGGTAATCGCCGCGGGTCGGATTGACAAACAGCGGATTCTCGTCCGTGCGGAACACTCTGTTGTCCTCAAACGTCGAATACCTGACGTCTACCTCGTCGTTTTCTCCGAAGTTCCCCTTTTTCTTGACCGAAACGTTGCCAACACAGACGACGGACGTGTTCCGGAAGAATTCGGGTTCTCCTATCCTTTCGATATCCAGCGTGATCCGGAAGAACTCGGGCCACATCGCTTCCGCCTGAGCTTTCGTTTCCGGATGCGCGTCAAAATACTCGAACGCGGTCCTCCAGTTCGTGTTTTTTATGGAATTGTAAATATCATCGTAATTACCCGTTTCCATCGCCTCTTTCGTCGACCGGTTGCCGTCCGCGTGTATGACACATTCGAAGATCTCTTTTTCGGGTGAGACGAAAACGTTGTCGTTGACGTAAACGAGCTTGTTAAGTCCGTTGTTCATGACCGGAACCGCGCAGTTGTAAAAGATATTGGATTCGACGGTCACCCCGGATGAGGCGTCGAGGTACAGACCGTATCTTCCGTTCGTACCTCCATCGATATTCATAAACAGATTATTTCTGACGATATTTCCGCATTCTCTGACGATACGGTAATTCTGAAACGCTCCCGTATCGTCGCCGTTATAGCAGACCTCGTCGAACACGTTGTACTCGGCGATCATATTCGGGGCGGAAAACAGGATCGCCTCCCAGTAACACTTTTTGAACACGTTGTGGGAGATCAGAGGAGCCGGAACTTTTACCGCGAGCGCCGCCTTGTTGCCGATCCTCAGGTTGGTGAGAGTGAAAAAGTTGTTGTCCACAAGGACCCCGGACGAAGAGTTGAAGAGATCATCGTCGTTCAGCCCCTCGATCTGGAGCGCTGTCGAAGTGCAGGCAGAGAAGCTGCTGTCTTTCACGGTAACGTCGAGCGGTTCCCCTTTGTTGCCGCCGATTATCCGTACCATTAGATCTCCCGCGCCGCCTGAAAACGAACATCCGTCGATCGTCAGTCCGCGCGGGTGACCGGACGCTTTTATCATATACTTTTCGCAGTTTTCGAACGTCAGCCCCCTGAGGGTGATATATCTCGCGGAATCGAGTGTGATCATATCCCCGCCTCCGGCGAAGCGGTATTCGCCTGACGGCGAGAAGACGTAAAACGTGCCGGTATCCCTGTCGATCCAGTATTCGCCCTTCGCGTCGAGTTCCTCGGAGACGTTGACGACCGCCGTCTTATTCCAGTATCTGCTGTCGAATTCCGGCAGCATCCTGAGCTTGCCCATTCTCGCCTTTTCCGGGTGCGGTATGTGAAAAGATCCGGTGGATTTGTCGTATCCGTCCGTTTCGAGGGTGTCCTTGTACCACCCGGTAGTCAGGTAACCGTAAAGCAGCAGACCCTCGGTTGTGCGGTATTTGTCTATCCTGTTTTTCAGGATCAAAAGATCGGTCACGATGTGTTCTTCATCGACCGTTTCACCCGCGTGGTCCAGCAGATGGTCCGTTCCGTCGGCATACATATTCGGGTAGCGGGCGAGGGTACATACGCCATCGTCGGATAATACCATCGTTCTGACGGGATCGTAGTCAGAAAGACGGTCCGAAATATCGGCTTTCAGTATCCTGCTTCTATACTTTTCCGTAAACAGGGTCTCGCTCTCTGCGTCAAGAGGGACGAACTCATCTTCGATGACGGTGAAGCCGCCGTCAAAGATCACGTCTCCGTCGCCGTATTTGCAGTATGTGATCTTCTGCGTTTCGCTCCCGGAGTCGTCGGCGGAAAGGGAAACGGACAACGGACCGTATTCACCTGCCATAAAGGCGACGGTGATATCTCCCGTTTTCGTCTTTTTGAGTTCGCGCACCGCTTCGACCGCTCTGTTCCAGGTAGCGAAAGGATGCCCAAAGCTGCCGTCTTGATCGTCGGACCCCGCTGTCGAAACGTAGAAGTCCGCATCCTCAACGAGCGGATAATCCTTTTCGGTAAATTGCGATAACAGAACCGGCTCGTTATATACGAGCTTAAAGGATCCGTCGTATCTTTCGATGATCGCCGCGAACTGTTCGCGCGTCGCGTTTCCGCCGGGCGCGAGACGGTTTCCGTCCGTTCCGTTGATAAGACCCGCTTCGACCGCCCATTCGAGCGACTCTTTCGCCCAGCCGGACGCTTTTTCGCCATCTGCGAACAGCGAGAGGTCGGCACGTTCCGGAACGGAGACAGGCTCGGTCGACGAGAAACGGAAGAGCATAGCCGCGAGCTGTTCGCGGGTGATATATACGTTCGGGGCAAACGTCGTCGCCGTCATCCCCCGGACGACGCCCGCCTCCTTTGCCCACGCGACGGCGTCCGAGAACCACGCGCTGCTGGCGACGTCTGTAAAGCCGCTCGGCGTGGTCGGTGCGGGTGAACCTTCGCGACGCCACAGGACGGTGGCGACCATGGCGCGGGTCAGCGACCCTTTCGGATCGAATTTTCCGTCACCTACGCCGTTCATATAGCCGTTTTCAACGGCGTACCCTATTGCCGCGGCGCTCCAGCGGTCTTCCGTGACGTCCGAAAACCCGACCTTTGCCGCAGATACGAACGTTACGCAGACGGCGGCAGTTATGATCGCAAGTAAACCTGAAAGAATCTTATTCATATAGTTTTCCCCCGAAAGATTTTACGGTGATAATAAGTCAGAACGGGAAGGACGATTCAATATCGACCTATTTTTTCAAACGGGATGTAGAAGAAATCCACTCCGTTGCGGAGTCGGTAGTCGCCGATCGTCGGATTTACGAAATAAGGATTGTCGCTTTCGGTGAGGAACTCGTTGTCGTAGACTTCTCCGTACTTGACGATATCCTCCAGAACGGTGAATCTGGAGCTTATCAGAGCGTTGTTGTGGATCGAATCCCACGGACAGAAGAAACTCTCGTACACGTACGGGTTATCGATGAGCGGCTCGAACGCGTAAAGCGAGGGGAACTTCTCGCGCCATATCTCGTAGCCCTCCTCCCCCTCGTTCACTCGCGCGTTATAGTAAGCATCATAAAGGTTCTTCCATCCGGTGCCGTCGGGGAGAAGGCCGCCCTGTACCTTGCCGTCGTAATAATGTACGAGGTCGTTGGTGCTGAGTCCGCTGAATACGAACGCGTTTTCGTAAACGAACTGATCCCGCGCGAGGTGGAGCATGACGCCGCATCCGCCGCATCTGTAGAACAGATTTCCGTAAATATACTGATCCTGCGTATTGTCGTCCATATAAAGACCGTATGTCGCGCCGTTCATGTCGTTCATCCTGCCGAACAGATTGTATCTCACCGTGTTGTGCCGGCCTTCGGTGTAGGTGGAGTTCGCGTACACGACGCCGAAATCCTGCGTGGACGTCATCATGTTCTCGAACACGTTGTATTCGATCAGACTCAGCGTTCCCATGTTGATCGCGTTGTTCGGGCTGTTCTCGAACACGTTATGTGAGATGACGGCTCCGATGGAGCTGTCCGAGATCGCCGCGTTGCCGAAGAGCTTCGACAGACCATAATCGTGGAAGTAGTTGTTGTCGATAAGGACGTAATTCGACTCCAGCGTCGTCCAGTGACAAGTCGGCCTGAGTCTTATGCAGTTCGCGATAAACCGGGAGAACTCGCAGCCCGTGACGGTAAACCGGTTGGAGGAACCGTTCACTTCGAACGGACGGTAAACGCCGCTGATCAGACACCGGTCGGCGGTGAAGTGAGAGGAATCGTTCACGCTTATCGAGGTGCCGTCCTTGCTGTTGATGAACGTCAGACCCCTGAGCGTGACGTGATCGGCGCCGTTCAGCGTGACGAAGCTCTCGCCGAGACCGATCGTGTATTCGCTGCAGGGATCGAAGAAATAGATCCGGTTCGTATCGGGATCATACCAGTACTCTCCCTTCGCGTCGAGAAAATCGGGTGAGTTCTCGAGGTAGATCTCGTCCAGCATCATTTGCGGCGTGCGGATACCCACGTTTCCGTAGTCGCTCGGAAGTCTTGTATCGTCGATGGTGATGATCATACTGTCTTTGTCGTAGTTTTTGAAGTATAACGAATCGACCCGCCAGCCGTACATTATGTATCCGGTCATTTTCATGTTTTTGAAGTAGTTGATCCGGTTAAGGACCAGACGCGACAGGGCGGGGATGATCGATACTTCCGTTCCGTAATAATTCGGACGGTCGGTAGGCACCGTGAGGACGTTTTTGAGATACCAGTCGGAGCCGTCTTCCGTTTTGTCCGGATACCGCGCTTCCCAGACGGGACCCGTGTCTCCGAATATCGCGAGTCCGTCCGGCATGCCGTCGGGAAAATAATCGTTCAGGTCGAGTTTTAAAATATGTTCGCGCGCTTTTTCCGGGAACAGGGAGGCCTCGTCGTCCGTTATCCGTGTGAAACCTTCCTTTTTCAGCGTTACTCCGTTGTTGAATACGACGTCTCCGTCGCCGTATTTACAGTACGTTACCGGACACTCGGGCGTACCGCCGTCTTCGGCGGAGAGCGTCAGGTCAAGCGCGCCGTATTCGCCCGCCGTAAAGGCGACGGTGATGCCTCCCCGTCCCGTTTTGTCAAGCTCTCTGACCGCGTCGCGAGCACGTTCCCACGTTCTGAACGGGTGGGAGAACGATCCGTCAGCCGTATCGTCGCCCGCTGTCGAAACGTAAAAGTCGGCATCCGTCACGAGCGGGTATTCGGGTTCCGTGTAATGAGAGCGGAGTACGGGTTCGTTATATACGAGGGTGAACGCCCCGTCGTATCTCTCGATTATCGCCGCGAACTGCTCGCGAGTCGCGCCCTCGCCGGGTGCGAGACGGTTTCCGTTCGTTCCGTTGATCAGACCCGCTTCGACAGCCCATTCGAGCGACTCTTTCGCCCAGCCGGACGTTTTCTCATCGTCCTCGAACGGGGAGAGATCCGCGCGCTCCGGCACGGAGACGGGGGCGCTCGACGAGAAGCGGAAGAGCATGGCCGCGAGCTGTTCGCGGGTGATATATCCGTTCGGGGCGAACGTTGTTGCCGTCATCCCGTTGACGACGCCCGTCTCCTTCGCCCACGCGACGGCGTCCGCGTACCACGTACCGGCGGGTATGTCCGAAAAGCCGCTCGGCGCGGTCGGCGCGGGGGACCCCTCGCGCCGCCACAGAACGGTGGCGACCATTCCTCTGGTCAGGGCGCCGGTGGGATCGAACTTCCCGTCTCCCACGCCGTTCATGTATCCTTTGTCGACCGCGTACCTGATCGCCGACGCGCTCCAACGGGTCTCCGGCACGTCGGAAAATGCGGAAGCCGCCGCCGCGGGAAGAGCGGCGGCGAAGATCACGATCGCCGTCACGAGCGTGAGAAAAGAGCATATAATCCTTTTCATTCAATACACCTCGTTAATAATTATCCTGTTTGCGGAGTCCGCAAACAGGATAATACGTTCAGTATCTTCCGATTTTCTCGAACGGGATACTGAAGGAAGTCACGCCTTCTTTCAGCGTATAATCGCCGAGCGTCGGGTTCACGAAGAAGGGATTCTCCTCCTCCGTTAAGATCAGATTGTCGTAGACCTCGCCGTACTGCTTGACCTCGTCTGCGACGTTGAAGCCGGAACCGAACACGACATTGTTATGGATCGAATCCCACGGGCAGAAGATGCTCTCGTAGACGAACGGGTTTTCAACGTCGGGCTTGAATACGTAAAGCGACGGGAAAGTCTCGCGCCAGATCTCATAACCTTCTTCGCCCTCGTTGACGCGGTTGAGATAGTATCTTCTGTAAAGATCCTCCCAGCCCGTGCCGTCCGGGAGCAGGCCTTCTTTCAGCTTGCCGTCCTCCACAAAGCCGAATCCGTTGGTGTTGAAATAACTCTTTATGAAAACGTTGTCGTGGACGAACTGATCGCGCGCGTTGTGGAGCATAAGAGACGAGTGATAGAACAGGTTCCCGTAAATATACTGCTCCTGAGTAAAGTCGTCGATATATATGCCGAACGCGTTGCCGAACATCTTATCGATAGTGCCGAACAGATTGTATCTGATCGTGTTTCCGCGCGAGCTTGAGATCGCGTTCCAGGTGTATATGACCCCGAAATCCTGCGTGGACGTCATCATATTGTCGAAGACGTTATACTCGATCGTGCTCAGCATACCGAGATTGATCGCTCCGTTCGGGCTGTTCTTGAACACGTTGTGGGAGATAACGGCGCCTATCGAGCCGTCCATGATCGCCTGATTATTGAATAACTTTGAAAGACCGTAATCGTGGATATAATTGTTGTCGATCAGAACGTGATTCGATTCGAGCGTAGCTTTGTGATTCGTCTGTCCCAGACGGATGCAGTGACCGGTGAATCTCGAGAGATCGCATCCGGAGACGGTGAACCGGTCGGAAGAGCCCGACGCCTGCAGACAGCTGTATACGCCGCTGATCTCACATCCCGAGATCGTGATGTTTTCGGAGTCCCGCACGTTTATCGCGTTGCCTTCACGGTTGCTCTTGAAATCCAGCCCGACGAACGAGGTGAAATCGGCGTCGTTCAGCGTGAGGAAACTGCCGTAAAGACCTATGGTGTACTCGTCGTCCGGCTCGTAGATATAGATTACGTTTGAGTCGGGGTCGTACCAGTACTCACCCTCCGCGTCGAGAAAATCGGGAGAATTCTCGAAATAAATATCGCTGAGCATCATCTGAGGCGTGCGGATACCGACGGATGGGAAATCGCTCGGAAGACGGGTATCGTCGAGAGTGATGACGGTCGTTTCTTTGTCATAATTCGCAATATAGAACGTGTCTACTCTCCAGCCGTACATGATATAGCCGGTCATTTTCATATTTTTGAAGTAGTTGACCTTGTTGAGAAGAAGACGCGACATCGCGGGACCGATGGAAACTTCCATTCCGTAGTAATTCGGTTCGCTTGAGGGGATTACAAGCACATTCTTCAAATAGCTGTCGACGCCCTCGAACATGTCGGGATACCGCGCCTCCCAGATAGGGCCGCTGTCTCCGAAGATCGCAAGCCCGGCGGGCATTCCGCCCGGGAAATAACCGTCAAGATCAAGCCTCATAATGCTGTTCTGCGCCTTGGCGGGGAACAGAGCTTTTTCCTCATCCGTTATCGGCTTAAATTCATCTTTTCTCAGCGTTACTCCGTTGTTGAACGTGACGTCTCCGTCGCCGTATTTGCAGTAAGTGACCGGGCACTCCGCGGTTCCCGAGTCCTCGTCGGTAAGCGTCAGATCAAGCGGACCGTATTCTCCCGCCATAAACGCCACGGTCACGCCGTCGCGTCCCGATCTGTCAAGCGATCTTAAGGCGTCGCGCGCGCGCTCCCACGTTCTGAAAGGATGATCGAACGACCCGTCGTTCGAATCGTCTCCGCTGACCGATACGTAGAAGTCCGCGTTCGTTACGAGCGGATATTCGGGTTCCGTATAATGAGAGCGGAGGACGGGTTCGTTAAATACGAGATCGAACGATCCGTCATATCTCTCGATTATGGCGGCGAACTGCTCGCGCGTCGCGTTGCCGGAGGGCAAAAGACGGTTTCCGTCCATTCCGTTGACGAGGCCCGCCTGTACCGCCCATTCGAGCGCTTCTTTCGCCCAGGACGAGACTTTCGCTCCGTCAGAAAAAGCGGAGAGATCCGCGCGGCCGGGGACGGAGACGGGGGCGGATGACGAGAAGCGGAACAGCATCGTTGCGAGCTGTTCTCTCGTGATGAAAGCGTCCGGGGCGAACGTCGTCTCGGTCATCCCGTTGACGACGCCCGTTCCCTTTGCCCACGCCACGGCGTCGGCGTACCACGCCCCCGCGGGGACGTCGGTAAATCCGCTCGGAGCGGTCGGTGTGGGGCTGCCTTCGCGGCGCCAGAGTACTGTTGCGACCATGGCGCGGGTCAGCGATCCTTTCGGATCGAACTTTCCGTCGCCCACGCCGTTCATATACCCTTTATCAACGGCGTATCCGATCGACGCCGCGCTCCAGCGGTCCGGCGCGACGTCTGAAAACGAGATCTTTGCGGCCGAGGAGGGCAATACGGCGAAAACTGCAGCTGACATCACAAGGGAGAGAATAAAAGAAACTATTTTTTTCATTTTCAGTTCTTCTCCGTTAAATCGTTCGCTGTTTTGGCGGCTGTCAGTTGTTATCAAGCGTCCTCATCATTTCCTTGATATTCATTGCGACGATCCTCGCGTTCGCTCTGTAATCGGACGCAAGGTTCGAATTGTCGTAAGTGAAACCGTTCACAAGGATCTTAATGTAATCGCCGAGATTGTCTATGTCTCCTCCGCAGTACAGATCGGCCATATCGTAGATCTTGCTCGAGAAGATTATATCGAGCATTTCCGCGGACTCAAGATCGAAGATCGACTGCGCTTTGAGCAGTTTGTCGTAGTAAGCGTCTTTCACGTAGATCTGCGACAGCGCCGCCATCGCTTCGGTGATCCTGCTGATCATCTCGACGTCGCGCGCGGTCTTCAGTATGTATACGGCTCCGGTGGACCATGAGGAAGCGGAGCAGTAATACTCGGACTGCCCCTCAGTCAGTTTCGGGATCGGAAGGATGCCGAACGGAACGTCGTAACTCCTCATATACTGTGCGGCAGCCGTCTCCGGGAACATGAACAGCGCAAGATCTGAGTTAAAGAGATCCTCAACGGTCATTCCGTATTTCTCTTCAAAATCCTCTTTGTTTTTCGGGTTTTCGAACGCCGATTTCGCCGGGTCGGCGAAAACGGGAACTATTTTGTCCGCGAGGTCGGAGTACTCTCTCGGAAGAGTGCTCTCAACGTAGGGAACCCCGTCCTCGTCAAAGTGGGTTATCGTATATCCCGCGCCGAAGAGAAACGGAAGTCCCTCGGGATATGCGTATTTGTAAACGCCTTTGCCCGTTCCGTTCTCAGGGATGGCTTCAGCGAACGCGAACATTTTATCGATCGTCCACTTTCCGTCTTTTACGCTTTGGTAGATATCGGCGTCGTTTATCCCGAACATATGCGTAACTCTCTTGTTGAAGATGACGACGTGCGTGTCAAGGTAGTTATATACGTTTATCGGACCCATGAGGAAGTACAGTTTTCCTCTGAGAGAATAATTCGTCCTTATCGACTGATTCCACCATATTTGGTCGAGATCAATCGTTTCGAGATCCTGGACCTCGCGCAGGACGCCCGCGTTCAGGGTCGGCCTTCCGACCGATCTTACGAATCCGTTGACGAGATCGTACGAGTCTCCGCCCGCCATGACCTCGTCGATCATCGATTGTTTTGCTTCTTCGCTTCCTTCAAGATTAACGTTCTCCCAGTCGACTCCGAACAGAGAGACGATATCGCGCTGACGGTAGTAAAGAGCGTCGCTCGTGATCTCGCCGGTCTCTTCCTCTTTGGTGGGAAAGTTGACGCTCTGACCGCCCATATAAACGAACGACTTGCCGTTGTAATCCACCTCGGAGGCAAGCTCGTCCACGTGGGCGCGGATCCCGGTCACTTCCTCTGACTCGGTGTTTTGAGCCGATTCCACGGGGACCGATTCGCTCTCCGTCGCTTTGGTGTCATTCTTTTTCGCGCATCCCGCAAAGCAAGCGGCAACGAACACCGAGACGAGAAGCATTGCAATGATCTTCTTTTTCATAACTTTACCTCGAAAAAACATTTACGGAGTATACCGTATAAGACAAGTATACCATATGTAATAACATTGTTCAATAATTAATAAGCAATAAAAACGGGGAAGAAGTCTTTTGACTCCTTCCCCTGTTTTCGGGCTTTCAGTATCTTCCGATTTTTTCAAAACGGATATCCGGGAAATCCGCCCCCGCGCGGATGCGGTAATCGCCCTTTGTCGGGTTGACGAAGACCGGATTTTCCCTCAGAGTGAACGCCCGGTTCCTCTCGAAAGCCGCGTAGATCTTCTCATACGTCCGGGGCGGAGCGAACATTCCGTCGGCGGAGGGAAGGATAAGGTCGTTTCTTATTATAACGTTGTCTGTCACGGAGGTCGTCTGATTGAGCGCGAAATACGGGTCGTCGATCCGGTCGTAATCAAGATGGATCCGGAGCATTTCGGGCCATCTTTCTTCAATGACGGACCTGTATCCGGGATAATTTTTACAGTTGTCGAAAAACTCGTTCCAATAGCGTTCTCCGTTTTTTATATCCCACGATCCTGCGCGCGCCGCCTCGACCGAACCCGCTTCGTCGATCTGATCCCGGGTGCTCGCGCCCCACCATACGGTCCCGTTGTATTCGTCCTGAACCAGAACGTTGTCTCGGAAGACGTTGTCCCGTCCGAGCGAGAACATCGCGCCGTAATTGCCCGTTTTGTAAAACAGATTGGAGTAAATCTCGAATCCGCTCGAGAACTCGTCGAGGTAGAGTCCGTACTGACCGGCTCCGCGGGACTGAACGTAACCGAAGAAGTTGTATCGGACGACGCAGTTCCTCGCGTCGCAGATCCATTCCGTATAGATCACTCCGCCGTCGTGCGAGTCGCACAGCGCGGAATCGAAATCGTTGTACTCGACGAGTATGTCGTATGACTGGCCGAACGAAACGGCTCCGCGCGAGCACCTCTCGAAGCGGTTGTGCGTCACTTCGACGCCGCCGCATTTCTCGAAGTGGACGCCGTTCATGACGTCGGAGACCATATTCGCAGTCCTGACGAGATTGTTGTCAAATACGACGTTTTCTCTCTTGTCAAAACGGTGCTCGCCCGTATTGCGTCCGTCGACGTAAAGCGCGTGACCGTAAGAGTTCGCAAACGTACACTCTCTTACCTCGAGATCCATCGGAACGTCGGACGGATGGTCGCGGAACGAAACGCCTCTGTCGGCGGACGTGTTGAGGAAAGAGCAGAGTTCGAGCGTGACGTCGCGGCACATCTCCGCGTCGATGAACCCGCCGCCGCTGTTTCTGAACGTCAGTCCGCTGAACGTCACGTGGTTCACTCCGCTCATGGTGATCATTGTCCCGCCGGACGGAATCGAATACGTTCCGTCGGGTTCGTAAACGTAAAGCGTATTTGTTCCGGGATCGATCCAGTATTCGTTTTTCCGGTCGAGCTCGTACGGAATATTTGTGACGCAGATCTCGATACCCGTTCCCGTCACGCCGGACCAATCTCTCAAATCATTGTCATACGGAGAGGTCAGACATCCGATAACCGTCAGGATATTATCCCCCGCGTCGTATCCGGAAGCGGTGAACGTGTCTTTGCGGTATCCCGCAAGGATATAGCCGCGTATCTTCATCGTTCTGAATTCTTCGGGGGAATACCTCGCGAGTTTGCGGGCAAGGATGGGAGAGGAGATTTTCATCGTCTTGGGTCCGTCGTACTCGCCGGCGCAGAGAAGCTGATCCGTATCGTCCGGGAATTTGTTCGGATAGCGCGCCTCGTCGAGAAGACCGTTTTCATCAAACAGTACGGCGTTTTCCGGATCGGTACCGGCGGCGACGGCGGACGAGACGTCGGTCTTTTTGATCTTGTCCGTTTCTTTTTCGTTGAAAAGGGTTTTTTCCGCGTCCGAGAGCGGCTCAAAATCCTCTGAGGGATAGTCGAACCCGTCCGAGAAAACGACGTCCCCGTCGCCGTATTTGCAGTAAGTGACCGGGCACTCCGCGGTTCCCGAGTCCTCGTCGGTAAGCGTCAGATCAAGCGGACCGTATTCTCCCGCCATAAAGGCGACCGTGATTCCGCTTCTCATGAATTTATCCGAATCGCGTACGGCCTCCGCCGCGCGTTCGAACGTTCTGAACGGCGCCTCGAACGAGCCGTCGTTCTCGTCATTTCCGTCCGTCGATACGTAAAAATCGGCGTCGGTGACGATCGGGTATTCTTTTTCCGTATAGCGCGATAAAACGACGGGTTCTGAATAGATCAGCGTGAACGTCTTATCGTATCTTTCCATTATCGCAGCGAATTGCTCACGCGTCGCGAATCCGCCCGGAGCGAGCAGACCGCAACCCGTGCCGTTAATCAGTCCGGCTTCGACCGCCCAGCCGAGCGCTTCCTTCGCCCAGACCGATACGGTCCCGCCGTCGGCGAACGGTGAGAGATCCGCGCGTTCGGGAATGGATATCGGCGCGGTCCCCGAGAATCTGAACATCATGGCCGCGAGCTGTTCTCTCGTGATGAAAGCGTCAGGAGCGAACGTCGTCGCCGTCGTTCCGTTTACGATTCCGGATTCCTCTGCCCACGCCACGGCGTCGGCGTACCACGCGCTGCAGGCGACGTCGGTAAAGCCGCTCGGAACGGTCGGCGCGGGGCAGCCCCCGCGGCGCCACAGGACGGTGGCGACCATGGCGCGGGTAAGACGTCCGCCGGGATCGAACAGTCCGCCTCCGACGCCGTTCATATAGCTTTTTTTTACGGCGTATTCGATCGAAGACGCGCTCCACCTGTCGTCCCCTACGTCCGAGAAACCCGAAGCGGGGAGCGAGTTGATCGCCTCCGCCGCGGCAAAAGCGATCATCAGAACGCAAAACAGTACTGACAGTGTTTTTTTCATCTTTTATCCTCGCGCAAAACTTTCTGAATCAAGTATATCATACGAAGCGGGAAAAAGCAAAAAGGACGGTCAAATCGGGATTGACCGTCCTTGAAAATTACCGCAAAATCATTCCGTAAAGAGCGGGGTGGAATAGTATCTGTCTCCGCTGTCGGGGAGAAGGGCGACGATCGTTTTACCTTTGTTTTCCGGCTTTTTTGCTTCTCCGATCGCGGCGAAAAGCGCCGCGCCGGAGGAGATTCCGACCGAGATGCCCTCTTTTTTCGCGAGGAGCTTTGCCGTTGCGAACGCGTCCTCGTTTGCGACGGGGAAGACCTCGTCGTATACCGCCGTGTTCAGGACGTCGGGAACGAACCCCGCGCCTATCCCCTGGATCTTGTGCGGCCCCGACTTGCCCTCCGAAAGGACGGGGGACGTAGCGGGTTCTACCGCCACTACTTTGACCGACGGTTTCTGTTCTTTCAGATATTCGCCGGCGCCCGTCACCGTTCCGCCCGTTCCGACACCCGCAACGAAGATATCGACCGCGCCGTCGGTATCGCGCCAGATCTCGGGGCCCGTCGTCGCCTTGTGGATCGCCGGGTTCGCCGGGTTGACGAACTGACCGGGGATAAAGCTGTCCGGGATCTCGGCGGCAAGCTCGTCCGCCTTGGCGATTGCGCCCTTCATCCCCTTCGTTCCTTCGGTCAGGACGATCTCCGCGCCGTACGCTTTCAGTATGTTCCTTCTCTCAACGCTCATCGTCTCGGGCATCGTGAGGATGATGCGATAGCCCTTCGCCGCGGCAATCGCGGCGAGACCGATCCCGGTGTTGCCCGAGGTGGGCTCGATGATGACGGAGCCCTCTTTGAGAAGCCCTTTTTCCTCCGCGTCCTCGATCATCGCTTTCGCGATCCTGTCCTTGACGCTTCCGGCGGGGTTGAAGTATTCGAGCTTGACGATCAGGGTCGCCTCGAGTCCGAGTTCATGTTCCAGATTGACCGTCTCGACGAGCGGTGTGTTTCCTATCAGTCCGAGAGTTCCTTTGTAAACGTTAGCCATTTTCATTTATCTCCTTTTTTATTATCTTTATTTCAGATTATTTCAGAGCGGCGAAGCCGGCGTCCAGATCGGCGATGATATCGTCGACGTGTTCCGTTCCTATCGAGAGACGGATAGTGCTTTGCTTGATACCGTTCGCTTCGAGTTCTTCGTCAGAGAGCTGAGAGTGCGTCGTCGATGCGGGGTGGATGACGAGCGATTTGACGTCCGCGACGTTGGCGAGCAGGGAGAAGATCTTCAGGTTATCGATGAACTTCCACGCTTCTTCCCGGCCGCCCTTGACGTCGAACGTGAAGATCGACGCGCCTCCGTTCGGGAAGTATCTTTGATACAGCGCGTGCTGCGGATGATCGGGAAGAGAAGGGTGATTCACTTTTTCAACGAGAGGGTGGTTCGCGAGATATTCGACGACCTTCTTCGTGTTTTCCGCGTGACGCTCGAGACGGAGCGAGAGCGTTTCAACGCCCTGCAGGAGCAGAAACGCGTTGAACGGTGAGATCGCGGCGCCAGTGTCGCGAAGAAGGATCGCTCTGATGTACGTCACGAACGCGGCGGGGCCGACGGCCTCCGCGAACGATACGCCGTGGTAGCTCGGGTTCGGCTTCGCTATCGGGGCGTATCTGTCGGCTGACGCTTTCCAGTCAAACTTTCCGCCGTCGACGATGATCCCGCCGAGCGTAGTCCCGTGACCGCCGAGAAATTTCGTCGCTGAATGGACTACTATATCCGCGCCGTGCTCGAGCGGACGGATGAGGTAAGGAGTTCCGAAGGTGTTGTCGATCACGACCGGAATCCCGGCGCTGTGGGCGATCTCTGAAATCGCCTCGATATCCGGGATATCGCTGTTCGGATTTCCGAGCGTTTCGATGAAAACGGCCTTCGTTTCCGGTCTGATCGCGTTTTTGACCTCATTGAGATCGTGGATATCGACGAAAGTCGTATCGATGCCGTATTGGGGCAGGGTATGGGCGAGGAGATTGAAGCTGCCTCCGTAGATCGTCTTCTGCGCTACGATGTGCTCGCCTTTCTGAGCGAGAGCTTCGATCGTATAGGTGATCGCCGCCGCGCCGGACGCGAGAGCGAGAGCAGCGACGCCGCCTTCGAGCGCGGCGACTCTCTTTTCGAGAACGTCCTGAGTCGAATTGGTCAGTCTGCCGTAGATGTTGCCCGCGTCGGCGAGGCCGAAGCGCGCCGCGGCGTGGGCGCTGTCGTGAAAAACGTAGGAAGTGGTCTGGTAGATCGGGACCGCGCGCGAATCGGTCGCGGGATCGGCCTGCTCCTGTCCGACGTGGAGCTGAAGAGTTTCGAATTTATAGTTGCTCATCGTTGTGAACCTCATTTCATTTTTATTATATAGAAACGTGCGTGACCTGCCTCAACATCGGCACATTCGTTCGCGCAGCGTGTATTCTTTTTTGAGCGTTTCAAAACGGGTTTTCATCTCATTCACCTTGTAAACCTATAGGATTTGTAGGTATTATATCACCTCCGTTTTCGTTTGTCAACGAAAAAATGAAAAAAAACAAAAAAAATTATTTACCTATTGACAAAGTAGGTTTTTGGGGGTATACTATTGCATAGTAAAAAGATAGGTAATTACGCGACAAAACGTAAACGGCAGAGGTGATAATAATGATGGTTTCAACGAGGGGAAGGTACGCTCTGCGGCTCATGCTCGACGTCGCCGAGTATCAGGACGCCGACGGTTACGTATCTCTGAAAGACGCCGCCGAAAGGCAGGAGATCTCAAAAAAGTACGCCGAACAGATCGTAACGATCCCGGGCGTATCGCGGATGCTCGAGTCAAAGGGCGGGAAAAACGGCGGCTACCGTCTTGCGGGTCAACCGTCCGACTATACCGTCGGGGACGTGCTTCGCGCGGCGGAGGGATCGATGTGTCCTGTTTCGTGCCTTGAGGAAAGCGCGTCGGTCTGCGCCCGCAGCGCGACCTGCGCCGTACTCCCGGTCTGGCGCGGACTCGACGCGGTGATCAACGAATATCTCGACGGCATAACTCTTCAGGACGTGCTCGACCGCAAACCGGATTACGATGCCGGAAACGATTACGTTATCTGAAATACTCGGAGGAATGATTCTGAATGAAACGTAAAACGGTATATCTTGACAACGCGGCGACGACAAAAACGAGCAAAACAGCGATCGAGGCGATGACGCCGTATTTCGATACGGTATACGGCAATCCGTCGAGCCTGCACTCCGCGGGACAGGACGCCGCCGAAGCGCTCGCAGACGCGAGGGAGCGGATCGCAAAACTCTTCGGCGCTGAAGCCCGCGAGATCACTTTCACGTCGGGCGGAAGCGAGGCGGACAATCAGGCGATCGTCTCCGCCGCGAAGCTGGGCGAAAAAAAAGGAAAGAAACATATTATTTCCACGGCGATTGAACATCACGCCGTTCTGCATACGCTCAACAGACTTGAGAGGGAAGGGTTCGAGGTCACGCTTTTACCCGTTGACGGGGAAGGACTGGTAACTCCCGGGCAGGTCGGCGACGCGATCCGCGAGGACACCTGCCTTGTCACGGTCATGTACGCGAACAACGAGATCGGAACGGTCGAGCCGATACGCGAGATCGGAGAGGTCTGCCGCGCCGCGGGCGTACCGTTCCATACGGACGCGGTACAGGCGGCGGGACACCTCAGGATCGACGTCGCGGAGCAGAATATCGACCTTCTTTCGATCTCCGCGCATAAATTCCACGGACCGAAGGGGGTCGGCGCTCTGTACGCCCGGAAGGGTTTCCGCCTTACGAATATCATCGAAGGCGGGGCGCAGGAGCGAGGGAAACGCGCGGGGACGGAAAACGTGCCCGCGATAATGGGAATGGCGGCGGCGCTCGAAGAAGCGTGCGCCCGGATGGATGAAAACGCGAAAAAACTCACCGCTATGCGCGACCGGCTCATAGATGAACTGTCACGGATCCCTCATTCGGTCCTCAACGGAGACGCGAAAAAACGTCTGCCCGGGAACGTGAATTTCTGCTTCGAGGGGATAGAGGGCGAATCGCTCCTCCTTCTGCTCGACGACAGAGGGATCTGCGCGTCGTCCGGTTCCGCCTGCACGTCCGGGTCGCTCGACCCGAGTCACGTTCTTCTGGCGATCGGCAGACCGCACGAGATAGCGCACGGCTCGCTCCGCCTTTCTCTTTCGGAGGAGAACACGGATGAGGAAATAGAGTATACGGCGGGCGCGGTCAGGGAAGTAGTTGAGTATTTGAGAAATATGTCTCCCGTATGGCGTGATCTCGTCGCGGGGAAAAAAGAATTTATCACGAAGTGAGGACGGTAAAATGGCACTCTACAGCGAAAAAGTAATGGATCATTTCAGAAATCCGAGGAACGTCGGCGTGATAGAGGACGCGGACGGCATCGGCGAGGTCGGCAACGCCAAGTGCGGCGACATAATGAAGATATATCTTAAAATAGAAAACGATATCATCGCGGACGTCAAATTCGAGACGTTCGGGTGCGGCTCAGCCATCGCTTCAAGCTCGATGGCGACCGAACTCATAAAGGGCAAACCCGTCTCGGAGGCGCTGACTCTTACGAACAAAGCCGTCGCGGAGGCGCTCGACGGTCTGCCCGCGCACAAGCTTCACTGCTCGGTCCTCGCGGAAGAGGCGATCAGAAAGGCGCTGCAGGATTATTACGACAAAAACGGTATCGAGTACGACCGATCGCTGTTCCCCGACTGTGAGGACTGCGAACATTGCGATATCGGGTGAAAAACGAAAGAAAAAGACCGCGTTTCGCGAGAAACGCGGTCTTTTGCGTTATGAGTCTTCTTTCGGATCCCCGTCACTTCAGGGTCCTGAGGTACGACGCGAGGAAGGCGAGAGTCGCGCCCTGACCGAGAGGCGTGTTGAGGTCGTATTCGTCGCTGTACACGTGCCATCCTCCGGAAACGCCTGACGCTCCGTAAACGGCGCCGTCCTTTGCGAATCCGATCGACGACAGGGCCGTCTTTCTTACCGACGCGTCGGTCAGACCGGGCGCTCCGCCCTCCGCGGCCTTCAGATATCCCCACATTATAAGACCCGTAGCCGATGTGTCCGGCGGGAACGTCTTGTCGGTCAGGAAAGTCCCGAACATACCGTCTGCTCGTTTCATTTTAAGCGTTTTCGTTATGAAGTCGGCGCATTCGGAACTCAGCTCTTCGTCCGGGCAGAAGCGGACGACCGATCCGACTGCGAGCATCAGCCAGCCCGTCCCTCGTCCCCACGCAAGGTCGCCTCCCGTCTTGTTCTCTACGGCGTTGTACCCGTGGTACGCGTATCCGAACTTTTTGATGACTGCGTGTCTGAAGTAGTTCCGTATCTGGAGCCGCGCGAGCTCGCCGAGGGCCTCGTCGTTCGTCAGGGATGCATATCTTCCGAGAAAGATCCCGCAAAGACCGGTGCCGTCGACGTAAACGTCGTCGGTTGTTTTTTCTCCGACCCCGCTGTATTCGATCTCACCCTCCACGTCGGTAGGGACGGCGCGGATCACCGCGAGGATTTCCTCGCAAAGATCGTGATATCTTTCCTCGCCGGTCAGCGCGTACATTTCAGCGAACACGTATCCGGCGGCGCCCGCCCAGACCCCGTTGGGACGCATATTCGGAAGATCGGAGTGCGCCTCCGCAAAGTCGCAGAATTCTTCTATGATGCCGTATCTTCCGGCTTCAAGCAGACCGAGAAGAAGGATCCCGTCGTCGCTCCCGAACAACTGAGCGCCGTTATTCAGCGCGTCGTCCATGAAATTCCTCAGCATTGTCTCGGTCCCGTCGGCGATCTCTTCGGTCGCCGCGCCGATCACCGAGGCGGTCTCCTCAATTTCCCGCGCGTCGAACCGTGAAACGATCGCCGCGAACTGCTCGCGCGTCGCGCCGTCTCCGGGGGCGAGACGGCCGCCGTCCGTTCCTTTGATAAGACCCGCCGCGACCGCCCATTCGAGCGATTCTTTCGCCCAGCCCGATACCTTCTCACAATCGGGGAAACTCCCGAGATCGGCGCTGCCGGGCACGGGGATCGGTGCGTTTGACGAAAAACGGAAGAGCATGGCGCCGAGTTGTTCTCTCGTGATGAATCCGTTCGGCGCGAACGTCGTTTCGGTCATCCCGTTTACGACTCCCGTCTCCTTCGCCCACGCGACGGCGTCGGCGTACCACGCGCCGGACGGCACGTCGGAAAAACCGCTCGGCGCGGTCGGAGCGGGAGATCCCTCGCGCCGCCACAGAACGGTCGCCACCATCCCTCTGGTCAGATTGCCCGAGGGATCGAAGCGGTCGTCTCCGACGCCGTTCATGTAACCTTTTTCGACCGCGTAATCGATCGACGTCTCGCTCCACCGACCGGGGGCGACGTCGGAAAAGACGTTTTTTGCTGCCGCGGGAAGCGCGGAAAGGACGGCGCCCGCGAGCATCAGTACGGCAAGAAGAGAGCAGACTGTCTTTTTCATAATGATACCTCTATTTTCTCAAATAACCTGACGATACGGGGAATTCGAAATACGTGTCTGGGTACGGCTCTTCTTTCAAACGGAAATGCCACCATTCGCAGGAGAGCGTCTCGAAGCCGTGGCGGACCATCGCTCTTTGCAGGATCATACGGTTGTTGAACTGTTCGTCCGTTACGTCGCGGCAATCGGGATGAGAGATCCCGCTGAACAGATCGAACGGGCTTCCCATGTCGACCTCTTTGCCCGTTTTCATATCGAGGAGCGTCAGATCCACCGCGCTTCCGCGGCTGTGCGAGGACATCTTTGCGATATACCCGCCCTCGAACAATTCCTGCTTTTCAAGGGAGGGATAGAAGTACTCCTTCATCCGGATATCCCGATCCTCGATCCCCCAAAGAACGAATTGCCTGACGGCGCACGCGGGGCGGTATGCGTCAAAGACCTTGAGCCGATACCCTTGTACGAACAGCTCGTTGCTGACCGATTTCAGGGCGCGCGCCGCCTCCGCGGTCATAAGGGCGCACGGTTCCTCGTACCCGTCGATCCTCTCGCCGATGAAATTGTAAGTGGAGTAATATCTGATTTCCTGGACGATATCGGGAACGCGGTCGGCGAGAGCCACGAATCCCGACGGATCCATCAGGAGATTGTTTCTGTATTCGGCTTTCATCAGATCTCAAAAACCATCCTTACCCGATTTGTGTCTTAATTATATCATTTATTCTGTTTTATTGTAAAGAATATTTCCGAAAAAAAGAAATTCTTGACGACCGCCTCTTAATGTTGCATTTCAAAAACAATATATGGTATAATTACAGAGCGCAGGACACGAATTGTGCCGTGCGGAAATCATTTTCCCCGGAGGAACAGAATGAACAAGAGATTCGTATTCTCAATGTGGACTTACAACGACATCAACGAGTTCACGCCCGATGAGATCGACGTTTGGATCGATCTCGGAATGACGCTCCCTATGCTCCCCTCGACGAAGATCGGCCGCGACGGCCCCGAGGTCCTTCTTCCGTGGCTCGACAAAGCGCATTCGCGCGGCGTTCAGGTCATCGTCAACTATTCCGGCATGAGCTACGCCGACTACGCCCGGCTCGGACGCGATGAGTATATAAAACTCGTAAAGCCGCTTTACGACGCGTTCGGCGGTCATCCCGCCGTTCACGGATTCTGCATCGGCGACGAGCCGTTCAGCAAGGAAGCGCTCGAAGCGGCGCTCGGTACCCTGAAGGTCAACAAGGAACTCGCTCCTCACCTCTCCCCGTATCTCAACTACACCGGCGCGACCGAGGATTTCCCGCCCGAGAAGCTCGGCGGGCGCGACCTTTCCGGATGGATAAAACACGCGTACGAAGAGAGCGGCGCCGACGAGATCTGCTTCGATTCGTATTCCCAGACGATAAACTCCGGCGACGGAATGACCGATCACCTCACATCGCTCAAAAAGTGGAAAGACGCGGCGAAAGCGGCGAACGATTCGGAACTTTGGGGCTGTCTGCTCTCGTCAGGTCACCACGTCTACTCGCCTCCGGATGAGAACCTGTACCGCTGGCAGATCAATACGGCGGCGGCGACGGGCCTTCGAGGCGTACTGTGGTTCCGTCTTTACGACAGAGAGAACGTGATATCGTACTACGGCTCTCCGATCGACGAGTTCGGCGACAAGTCCGAGGCGTACTACGCGCTGAAACGCTGCCAAAGGCGTTTCAACAACCACTACGGCGAGATCTTCATGAAACTGAAGCACAAATCCACGTACATGATCAACAGCGACCGCGGCGTGTTCCCGACGTTCACCGAGGGCACTCACGACGTCATCACGAAGATCCGCGCGAACGACGAGACGATGATCAGTTTCTTCGAGGATGAAAACGGCGACGAGTTCCTCTGCATCGTCCACTGCGAGACGCGTTTTTACGGCGACGTCTACGTCCATTTTGACAAGAGCAAGTACTACCTCAGCGAGTTTACGATGAACGGCAAGGTGCAGACACGCCCGGACGGCGATCAGGCCGACTGCGAGATCAACGACGCGTTCGTTGAGTTCACCCCAATCCCCGCGGCTCTCCATCTGTTCAAGATCGTAAAGAAATAAGCGGTAATAAGAACCGGCGCGCAGAAAAACAACCAACTGCGCGCCGGGCTTTTATTCGATATTTCCGAGTTTTTTGCGTATAAGTTCGATATCCCTCAGGTCTTTCTCGCGGCCGAGGGATCTTTTCATTTCCGTCAGGCCCCTGACCGAGATGACCGGAACTCCGTCGACGGCGTCGACAGTATCGCAGAGCCAGTCCTCGAAGATCTCTATCTCTTCGCCAATATGAAACTCTCTTCTGCCGTCCGGATATCTGTCCGTGAGATAGCCGTCCGCCTCGAGACGGTCGGCGAGAGCCGCCGTGCACCCGAGATCGATATCGTGCGTTTCATCCCTGAACCCGTAAAGGACCATCGCACCTCCCGTTATGACCCAATATCCGGACGGGTCGTAGGGAAGCGCGCGAAGTTTTTCGATAATATCGTTCTTTTTCATAATTCCTCCGGAAAGTATTCCATAAAGACGTCCCGCTCGGTACGGTCATATTCACGGAAACCGCATTTCTCATAAACGCGGATAGCGCGTAAGTTATAAGGACGGGTTTTCAGAATGACCCTTGTCAGACCGAATTCCCGAATTCCGTATTCCAGAAAGACGGGGATCGTCTCGGAACCGTATCCGCGATCCTGCTTGTCCGCGGTTATCGCTATCCCGAGCTCGCCGACTCCGTTCTCGATATCCATAAACTCGATATTCCCGACGAAATCTCCCGTTTCCTTTTCGATCATGGAAAAAACGGGAGCGTTTTCTTCAAGTTTGTTCCGCACCCATCCGATCTCGTCCTCCTCGGTAAACGGTCCGGCGCAGTTTCTGATAAATCTCCCGACGTTTTCCTCGTCGTTCATCATCACGAGATAATCCCTCACAAGTTTTTCCGACACCCGGAAAAACCCGATCCTTTTCGATTCGAAAACCCGATCCGCCGTTTTTTCTTCGCGCAGCGGGCCGCCGTTTCCGCGGCGCGGCGCGGCGCGGTGGTACGCGATCCTCGGCGATCCGTTTTCAAGATATATCGTCCCGCATCTGACGAAGCCGTTTTTTTCGAGCGCGCGCTGCATCGTCCTGTTGTCGGCGTGCGTGTCCGCCCTGATATCGGAGGACGTCCCCCCGGCGTACTCCGCCGCGAGGCGGACAATGCCTCGCACTGTCCCGTCGCCCGCGATCCGGTGGATCACGGCGTACGGATTATCGTTGAGCCACCTCCCGCCCTCTATACGCGCGTAAGTCGGGTCAGGTCCGTCGAAGATCGCGAAAACCCCGCGGATCGCGCCTTCTCCGCATATCACGCGGCAGACGCCCCCCGCGATATCTTTTTTTATCAGTTCGGGGGAGGGATAGAAACGGCCCCACTGCGTTGGATTTCCTGATCTGATCATATAGTCCTGTGCGATCCCGTAGATCTCCATGATCCGGTCAAAGTCGCCGTCTTCCGCGTTTCTGACGTAAAGGGAGGGGGACGCAAGAGTTTTTTCCATTCTGATACAGTCGAACGTGTCGCCGTGACGGATCTCGGGATCTGTCACCTCATATCCGAGACGTCGGTAGAAACCGACCGCGACGTCGCGGCTCTCCACGACGGCTTTTTTGAAACCGAGCTCCGATAGCCACGCTTCCGCCTCGTTCACCACCCGTCTGCCGAGTCCCGACCCGCGGTACTCCGGGAGAACGACGACCCTTCCGATCATCGCGGAACCGTCCCCGAGAGGGTAAAGACGGCACGTCGCGACGGGGAAATCCCCGTCCGTGAGCACGATATACTTCGTGTCGGGCGTATCGTGTTCGTCAAACTCCCGGCGGAGCGTTATACCGTGCTGTTTCGCCATCCCCTGGATTCGTACGTAATACGCTCCCGCCCGCTGCCACGTTTCCGCGGCTCTTATAACGTTGATATCCATATTTTTAAAACTCCCGAGATTTCGCGCTAATTCCAACCGTAGGCAAGGATCCCCGCGCCGCCGGCGATACATATCAGAACGACCGGAGAGACGCGGTTTTTGAAGATCAGTTTCACCGCGAACCAGACTGCCGCCAGAGCCGCGGTCAGAATAACTGCGGTGACGTCGGCAGAAGGCGCGCGTACGCTTCCGATACAGTTTACGAGGATCATATAAACGCCCGTGGCGAATACTATCCCGATAACGCACGACTTAAGCCCGTCGAGCGTTGCCCGGACGGCTTCATTTTTAAGAAACTTTTTCAGGAGCAGCATAAGAAGTATCACGACCAGAAACGCCGGCAGTACGACGGCGAACGTCGCGATCAGGGCGCCCGGCACACCCGCTTTTTCCGCCCCGATATAAGTAGCCGTATTCACCATTATAGGCCCGGGAGTGCTTTCGCTTACCGCGATCAAATAAGAGAGTCTTTCCTCGTCGATCCATCCGTATGACAGGACGACCTCGCGGATCAGCGGGATAGCGCCGTACGCTCCGCCGAAAGAAAAACATCCGATCTTCAGAAAGCCTGCAAGAAGTTCAAGAAAGATCATTTTTTTCCTTCCTTTCCGGTTTTCCGCCTTGCGAAATAAACGGAAAGGCAGACGGCGGCGGACGCAAGCATCAGGACTGTCGTTGACAGTCTCAGCGAGAAAACGTTGATCAGCGTGACCGAAACGAACGCGAATGCGGCGACCGTCACGGTCAGCGGCCTTTTTTTCATTTTGAGAAACATCCTGACCGCAGCGTCGGCGATCAGTATCCCGACCGCGAGTTTGATCCCGCGGAAGGCGCTTGCGACCCACCTGATCTCAAGAAAACGGTCAATGAAAAACGAGATCAGCAGAATAATGACGAATGACGGTAGTATGACCCCGATAGTTGCGGCGACCGCGCCGGAGATCCCTTTTTTCTTCATCCCGACGTACGTAGCGCAGTTGATCGCTATGGGGCCGGGTGTGGATTCTGCTATCACCGTGATATCCGTCATTTCGTCGCGCGTGATCCATTCTTTTTTTGCAACGCACGCGTTCTCGATCAGAGGGATCATCGCATAGCCGCCGCCGAACGTAAACAGTCCTATTCGCGCGAACGTCAGAAAAAGGTCAAGAAGTATCCTCATTCTTAAACTCCTGAGGCGGCTCTTTTGAATATTCTTTCGACTTCTTCAACTCCGAGCGGCTTTATGCGCGACAGCTTCAGCGTACCGTTCGCCGTCGCGTTGAGCGCGAGAGCGCGGATATCGTCCTCGTCCGGGTCGATCCCGAGTTCAGAGAGAGATACCGGCATCCCGACAGAAGAGAAATAATCAACTGTTCGGCAAATGCCTATCTTTGCGGCTGCAGCCGCGTCCGCTTCTTTTACGCCCCATACTTTTTCGGCGAAACGCGCAAAGCGGGGAAGACAGTCACGGTAAACTTCCTCAGCCCACGATCCCCACACTGCGGCGAGCGATGCGCCGTGTGTCGCGCCGTATTTCGCGGAGAGCGCGTGTCCGAGCTTGTGAACGGAAAAATCCTTTCCGCGGCCGCACTCGGTCAGATTGTTGTGCGACAGACTCGACGCCCAGAAGATCTCGCACATCGCGTCGTAGTCGTCGGGGTCAGCGACGATCTTTCTTCCGTTTTCGACGACGGTCCTCAGCAGACCCTCGGCGATCTCGTCCGTGAGCTCCGCGCGGCTGTCGGGTATAAAATACCGCTCCATCGTGTGCATCATGATATCGGTCACTCCCGCGGCAAGCTGATACGGCGGGACGGTCGCGCCGAGCGCGGGGTTCATGACGGCGAACCTCGGGCGGTTGAAATCGGTGTTGACGCCTGACTTCCGCCCGATCGTCTCGTCCGTCAGCACCGCGGAATCGCTCATCTCGCTTCCCGCCGCCGCCATCGTCAGAACGGCGCCTACGGGAAGAGAACGTGTTACGGGTACTTTTTTGCTCCAAAGATCGGAAAGCGGAACGCCGGGATCCGCCGCGCCGTGCGCGATCCACTTCGCTGTGTCGATCGCGCTTCCGCCGCCGACGCCTATGATCAGGTCTGCGCCGAATTCAAGCGCCCGCGCGACGCCTTCTTCGGCGTGCGCGAGAGTTGGGTTGGGCTGCGCTCCGCCGAAAAGGGAATAAGCGACGCCCGCTTTCTCAAGAGACACTGCGACGCGGTCGAGAAGACCGCTTTTCACGACGCTCGACATACCGTAGACGAGAAGCGCCCGCCCGCCGTATTTCGCGGCGAGTTCTCCGGTTTTGTCCTCTGCGTTTTTGCCGAATACGACTTCCGTCGGAGCGTAATACCTGAAATCTTTCATTTCGGTTCCTTTCTTCTTGGTTCTATCCTTTAAATACCGTACTCTTCGTATGATTTTCGGAGTATCTCCTCCGTATCAGCGCCTACGATATCGAGACCCTTGGCTGATATCAGTTTGACCTCGGAAATACCCCAGAAGTTCTGAGCCAGCGCCTTGATATATCCGAAACCGTATTCATCCGGGACGAACTCTCCTCCCGCCGTGGTGATATACGTCAGACGCTCCGCCCGGCACAGACCCGTCGGGACTCCTTCTTGCGTATAGTAAAACGTGACGCCGACCGCGTTGATCTGTTCGAGATACTGCTTCAGGACGGCGGGAAAGGAAAGATCCCAGTACGGGGCGGCTATTACGATCTCGTCTGCTTGTGCGAACCGTCTTGCGGGACCGAATAACGGATCGTCGTATCTTCCCTCCGAGGAGAGCCTGTCACGGCGTGTCAGAAAAACCTCGTCAACGGACGGAAACTCCGTTTCGTAAAGACGTATCTCTTCATATGGTTTATTCATTTTTGAAAGGAAGCGGCCCGCAAGCCCGGCGGTCCTCGATCCTTTTCTTGCGCACGCGTTTACAAAAAGTGTCATAAAACAAAACCTCACGAATCAGGTCCGCCGCTGTCCTCACGCCGCTTTGCCCGTTTGGGAAGCGGTATCTGCACCAGAATAACGGCGGCAAACATAATTACGCATCCCGCGATCTCTCTCGGCGTCATCCGCTCGCCGATGAAGAGCGCGCCTGTGAGCACGGCGAATACGGATTCCAGACTCATCAGCAGCGACGCGCTCGTGGGATCGGTGAATTTCTGCCCTACGATCTGCAGAGTATAACCGATACATCCGGAGACAAGACCGCAGTAAACGATCGGGACCCACGCCGCGGCGATCTGAGAGACGCTCGGCTCCTCCGCAATGAACGCGATGACCGACGAGACGACCGTCGCCACGGCGAACTGGATCGCGGATATTCCGATCGGATCTGCGTAATTCACGAAATGATCGCAGCAGAGAATGTGGAAGCTGTAGAAAAACGCGCACAGCAGAACGAACGAATCGCCGAGGGTCAGTCCGAAGCCCTCCGTAACACAAAGCAGATACATGCCCGCCACACCGAGCAGCACGGCCGCCCAGACGAGCCACGTGTTTTTCTTTTTGAAAAAAATGAAGCCGATGATCGGGACGAGCAGTATATACATCGCGGTGATGAAGCCCGCTTTTCCCGCCGGTGTGTAAACGATCCCGATCTGCTGAAATATGCTCGCGACTGACATAAAACATCCGCAGAGCAGACCGCCCGCGAGAGTGTTCGCATCACGGCGCTTTCGCTCTTCGGGAGCGCGTTTCGCCGACGCCTTGTCCTGCCTGTGTATAATAAGAGCGACCGGCGCGAGCAGGACGGCGGAAACCGCCATTCTTGCCGCGTTGAACGTGATCGGCGAGATCGAATCCATCCCGACGCGCTGAAAGACGAACGCCGTCCCCCATATGATCGCGGTCAGCAGGAGCAGACCGTTGCCGAGCAATTTTTTATTCTTCAACAAAAATCACCTTCCGGTTTTCAATTTTGGCCTTATCCGGTAGGTGCCCACCCGTTTCGATCCCCGGGGATCCCGTCCCCGCGGATCGTTTATCCGTAATATTTGTCTACGCCGCCGTAACCGACGATCATTTTGCTTTCACGAGTCTTTTTAATGAAACTGTCAAGCCTTTTTTTGAATTCCGCGGGCCGTTTTCTCGCCGCGTCGATATACGCGACGCGTATCCTTTTGTACGGTTCCGTGAATTCCCGGTAATGCTTCCACGCTTCGGGATCGCGCCTGATCGATTCCGTGATATCTTCGGGGAATACGAACGGCGCTTTTATGATCTCTTCGACCGATCCTCTGATCTTCGGGTGTATCATTCCCTGAGAGTCGAGCCATATCAGCCGTTCGATATTCGGGCGCGAGTACCCGCTCCCTTTTCTGCGAGGGGTGAAACGGCGCAGCTGATGATCTTCGTCGAGCGTCCCGGCTCTGCCGTCGATCCATCCGAAGCAGAGCGCTTCCTCGACCGCGTCGTTGTATGAAACGCCTTTTTCGCCCGATCCTACCGTCGGGAAAACGAACCACGCCTCGTACTCGGTCTCGAAATGATCCGAGAGCCACGCCCGCCACTCAGACCGCTCGTGGAAGAATACTGTTTCTCTATCCATCCGATTACTTAGCGTCCTTTTTTCGGCTTTTTGTTTTATACGACCATTATAACTGAAAGCCGTGCACTTTTCAACTCAAAAGAACGCCTTTGCATATGGTTAAAACGATATTTATGCTATTGATTCATAATACCATTCTGTGGTACAATTAATTATCTATTATGTTTATTGAACTAATTGTCAAATTCATAAAAACAATAATATACAGAAAGCGAGAACGAAGAATGAAAGTGACAAAACGAGTCGTATCCTTACTGATGGCAATTGCCATTTTGGCATGCAGTATTCCTCTTGCGGCTATTGTAGCATTTGCGGGGGATTTTTATGACTATACATTGGAAGGTGTAATTTTGTCAGAAGAAGGTGAGGGGGTTTACAATGCTTCTGTCACCATATTTGATTTAACCGACGGAGAAATTGTCGGTAATTATAGAACCAACAGCAGTGGAGAATGGTGTTGCAAGGAGGTTAATAACGGAAACGAATACTTGGTTTCTTACTTTCATCCGTTGTATTCATTTGAATATGTTTCGCAAAAAGTAACTGTCAATTTTAACCCGACGACTATCGGCACAATTACTGCTTACAGAAATGGTATTGAAGACGTTTCTGAGACACCTTCACAAGACTTTGAGTATTCTGTTTTGAATGGAAGTTTTATTGCGATTACAAAATATATCGGTTCCGATGCAGTGGTCAGGATTCCCGAAGCGATAGACGGTTATACGGTTCAAAAAATATCTGATAATGCATTTAAAAATAATAGCGTAATAACGACAGTTGTATTTGCAGATACCATCGAGACTATCGGCGGCAATCTCTTTAACGGCTGTAAAAACCTGATGACGGTTTCTTTGAATTGCGGATTAACAAATATCGGAGACGGTACTTTCAGATCATGCGATAGTCTGTCTGAAATAATAATTCCGAATACTGTGACACAAGTTGGCGGATATGCTTTCTATTCCTGTTCTTCATTGACCGCTATTGTAATTCCGAATAGTGTATCTTCGATTGGAGATTATGCGTTTTCTGACTGCCTTTCATTAGAAAACGTATCGTTCTATGATGGATTACAATCGGTTGGGAGTTTAGCGTTTTCTAATGATACGTCTCTCACCGAGATTACATTACCCGACACGGTAAGCAGTATCGGGTACAGGGCATTTTACGGAGACGTGAATCTTGAGAGCGTCAAATTGTCGCGGAGTTGGTCTTCGACGTCGGGATATTCGTCGTATCCCACATA
>JAFWTH010000071.1 GCA_017518975.1 Clostridia bacterium | reverse complement strand
TGGGCTGTCAGATCCGCTTTTGCAATAAACGGAGACCGCGGAAAGATTGACGCAGGGCGTCAATCTTCGGCAGACAGACGGTAACAATGAAGTACACTTTTCTTTATTCTGTCTGCAACCGAACCCCGCAGGGTAGACAAGCTGGCGAGTGAAACGAGCCTGATGAGGTGATACGGATAATAAAAACCGCGAGGGGGTGAGAAAGTTGGAAAAACCGTACGTTGTGAACGAAGGCAATACCGACGGGCTGCCGTTCGTTGAGATCGCCGGGGTCGGCAATTTCTCCGTCTTTAAGACGTTCGACTGCGGACAGTGCTTCCGCTTCGATCCGACGGCGCCGCGCCGCGGCGGATACGCCGTTTCGGGTGTCGCGCTCGGAAGAACGGTCTCGTTCGAGCAGACGGCGGACGGCGCGCTGACCGTTTACGGCGCCGACGCCCGCGATTTTGAGAAGATCTGGCTTTCCTATCTCTCCCTCGATACCGATTACGACGAGATAGACCGCGCCGTGACGACCGCGCTCGATCCCGACGGGTGCGCCGTCATGCGCCGCGCCGCCGAGGCGGGGCGGGGAATAAGGATCCTCAGGCAGGATCCTTGGGAGGCGCTTTGCTCGTTCATCGTCTCGCAGAACAACAACATCCCCCGCATCAAAAAGATAATCGCCGCCATGTGCGGGGCGTACGGAGAAGACACCGAGGACGGACGCGGGAAGGCGTTCCCGACGGCCCGCGCTCTCGCGGACGCGGGTGAGGAGGCGATATTCGCCCTGCGCACCGGGTTCCGCGCGAAATACATAACCGACGCCGCGCGCCGGGTCGCCGACGGCGAGATCGACCTTGCCGCCGTCGCGCGCGAGGAGGATTTTTCCCTCTGTGAAGCGGAATTGATGAAGATAAAAGGCGTCGGACCGAAGGTCGCCGACTGCGCGCTTCTTTTCGGATTCGGAAAGACGGAGGCGTACCCCGTCGACGTCTGGATGAAAAAGGTCGCCGCCCGCCATTTTGCGAGCGGCCCCGATCCGCGCCTCTTCGGCAAATACGCCGGAATCGCCCAGCAGTATCTGTTCTATATGGAGAGGTACGGTACGTGACAGATAAACGTCAAATGTGTCCGTAGGGACGCCTGACTCGAACACGGTTTCTTTCGGAAATTATTTGCAGTGCGGAGGGTTGTGAGCCCTCCCCTACCATTATTAAATTCTTTTCAATTCTAAAACGCGTTTCTTTACGTTGTTGTCCATATATTGTACGGTTTCAAGAAAATCGCTTTCGTTTCTGATAACGTGGTCATAAAACCCGGATTGCCAAAGAGATTGACCTGCAGAAGCGGAAACTTTTCGTTTTGTCTGATTGATAACCCTTGATATATCGGGAGAGCCCTCGTTTAATCGCAGCATAAGGTGAACGTGATCGGGCATTATTGTGTATTTTTCTACGGATACTGTCGGGTAAGCAGATGAAACAGAAAGAATTGCTGCCTCTGTCAGTTTACCTATGATACTTAACACAATATGCGCGGATTCAAGGTCATCAACGTACGGAATAGTACCGAGACTGGCTTTCCTGTCTTTCGTACAGAAAGTTATGAAATACCGCCCCGGAAGAGAATAGTCAAATCCTTCAAGTCTGTTTTTCTTTCTTGTCGGTTTGGGTTCCATAGCAAAAACCTCAAATAACACAAAGCCTTTTCCCGTAGGGACGCCTCTCAGGCGTCCGAACCTTAGATACCGCGCCCGCTGGCGCAGTTTAAATGAATCGCGGCTACGCCGCGGTGATAAGGTACGGAGG
>JAFWTH010000070.1 GCA_017518975.1 Clostridia bacterium | reverse complement strand
CTCGTAGCACACGTGAAGGAGCAGGAAAAACCTTCCGTAAGATCGATCGAAAAACTTGCTTTTGATTTCTTCGACAACGGTATAACAACGTATTCTGCGCTTGTCGAAGAAATGGCTGCGATTGAAGCGGCACAGTCGTTCGAAGGATCTGTAAGAAAGATTTTCGGACTTGGGAAACGTTCTCTGACAAAAAAAGAAAAATCAATGATTAAGACGTGGTGTTCCGCTTGGGGATACGGCGAGGATATGGTGACCGAAGCGTACGAGATCACCGTGACCAATACCAATGATCCATCCCTTCCCTACGCAAACGCGATCCTCGAAAAGTGGCATTCTCTCGGGTTCAAAACCGCGGACGAAGCGCGTTCTTATCAGAAAGAACACTCCTCGGAAAAAAAGAAAAAAGGTTCCTCCCAGAAGAAACCGTCGAGTTTCGACACGGACGACTTCTTTGAGGCAGCCCTTAAAAGATCATACGACAAGGAATAAACGAGGTCACGGTATATGGCTTATAATAAAGAAGACGTCAAAAAAGTCACAGACGAGCTTGCCGCAAGGCGCGAACGCGCCAAATCCGATTGGGAAGCGCACGTCTCAGAAATAAGGACGATGCTCCCCGATGCGTACGAACTGGAAATAAAAATCAACCGCGCAGGTCCGCGAATGTACGAAGCCGCTCTGAGAGGCGAGGGAGACAAAGCTTTTGAAAAGATCATAGAAGAAACGGCTGCGTGCACCGCGAAGCTCAGAAAAATCCTCACCGAAAACGGATACCCCGAGAATTATCTGGACGTCAATTATTCTTGTGAAAAATGCTCTGACACGGGATACTGCGGAATTGAAATGTGCTCGTGTATGAAAGAGGCGTTAGCCAAAGCATCCTTTGAGAGCTCGGGCCTTGCTACTCTCGCAAGAACACAGTCGTTCGAAACGTTCGATCTCTCGTTTTACGAAGGACGCGACCGGGATCGTATCGCGAAAAACGTTCAGCTGCTTCGTGAATTCGCGAAAGATTTTGACTCCCGGATCGGTGAGAACTGGCTTCTGTTCGGTCCGACCGGACTCGGAAAAACGCATCTTTCAACTTCAATTGCCGTCGAGGTCATCAAATCGGGGCACAGCGTCGTATATGAAAGTGTTAACCGGGTTATCTCGGCGTTCGAGGATAAGAGATTCGGAGGCGACTATTCGGGCGACCGCGTCCGCAAATATTCAGATTGCGACCTGCTCATAATCGACGACCTGGGCACAGAAGTGACCAATCAGTTCACCGTGTCGTGCCTCTATTCCCTTATTAACGAAAGACTCGTGAAGAATCTCTCCACGATCATAAATACAAATCTCGGTCAGGGAGAGATTCGTGACAGGTACACAGACCGTATAGCAAGCAGACTGTTCGGCGAATACATGCCTCTCGGTTTTTCGGGACGTGACGTGCGTCAGCAGAAGATCGAGCGGCAGTTCGGATAATTATTTTTTGGAGGGAAAAAACATGAAAATCGGAGCAATGGTAGGATCGTTCAGACTCGGATTCAGGGGCGGCGTCGAAACGGCGGCGAAACTCGGTATTCAGGGGATCCAGGCGACCGCGACTACGGACAGTGAACTCGCCGCGGAGAATATGACCAAGGAAAAGATACGCGAAGCACTCGACATCGTCCACTCGAACGGTATGGTGTTCTCCGCGCTGTGCGGCGACTTTGGCACCGGTTTCGGCGATCCCGAAACGAACAAGTGGCTGATCGATAAATCGAAAAGGATCCTTGATCTTTCTCTTGAACTCGGATGCGGTATCGTGACGACCCACATAGGTACCGTTCCGGAGGAACAGAACGAGAAACGCGAAACGATGAGAAAAGCGTGCCGCGAACTCGCTCTTTACGCCGACTCGGTCGGCGCGTCGTTCGCCGTCGAGACAGGTCCGGAAAAAGGATGGCTGCTCGCCGAATTCCTTGAATCACTCGGTGCCGACGGAGTCAGAGTAAACTTCGACCCCGCAAACCTCGTCATGTGCGTCGACGACAGACCCGAGGAAGCTCTGAAATACCTCGGCAAATACGTCGTTCACACTCACGCTAAAGACGGTATCATGCTCGAGAAAAAGATTGGCGAGGCGCTCAAGATCAACAAGGACGCTCTTCAGATCGAGGGCGACGCGAAGCGTCACGCTCAGATGCTCGAAATGGGCGAGAAATACCTGGAACTCCCGCTCGGTCAGGGCGACGTTGATTTTGACGTTTATCTTCCCGCCCTTCACGACACCGGATTCGACGGGTTCCTCACCATCGAGCGTGAGGTCGGCGACAACCCGGTCGACGATATCGCCATGGCGGTAGGTTTCCTCAAAGACAAACTTGCAAAATTCGGTTTTTGATCGATAAAAACTGAAACGGGCTCTCCCTTGTCGGGAGAGCCCTTACTATTTTCAGCCGTTGCAGCCGCAGCAGTAGATTATCAAAAGAGCGAGGATAACGAACCAGATGAAGTCCTCGTTGTCGAAAAGATTGCAAAGACAGCCCATAGTATAAATCCTTTGCTTTTGGAGTATAGTTTACGGGAAAGCGGGGATCCCGCTTTCCCCCCGAGCGATCTCGGAGGCGATCCTCCGGCGCTCTGATATCATACTATGCGTCCGGCTTTTCGATGTTGCGAAAAATCAAGTGAGTGTCAGGGAATCAATTTCAAGAAACGCGTGCGCCGCTGAAACGCTGTCGGCTGGAATATGTGCGAGCCGTCCGCACTTTCTGCATCTGACGGTCACTTCAGCGTCTCCTATCTTTACCTCGTAGTCGCCTCCGTCGGAACATCCGCAGAAAAGTGCGCCCTCGTCCTGAAGTTCGTCGATAACGTACTTAACAACGTCCAATACCTGCGGGTCGGAAAGTTCTCGTTTTTCTTTTCCGTCCGTCGGAAAATCGGTTATACCTACGTCGCCGAGAAGTTCGGCAAGCTCACGGTCGGATTCTTCCACTCTCTTCGTCACGGCGTCCTCGCCGCCGATAAAACAGATATCCACACCGGAATAGGGACAAGTAAGCGAAAGAGCGTCCTTCTCCGAGAAAACCGAAGTCGAAACAGTATAGTTGTGTCCGTTCGGGCAGACGAAACAAGGAACGGAAAGACGAATCTTTTTGTCCCTCGTGTAGACGAGATCCAGAGCGGATCCGCCGCACGGACATTTCAATTTTATTGATTCCGCCGTCAGTGTGAAGATCCCGACGATGCTGCGGACAAGCGACCCGCAGGACGGGCATCTGTACGCTATGGCGGTCTTAGTGTTGTCAAGTACCATTTATATTCTCCTGTTCGTCAATCTGCGACAATTTTAACACACGCCGCACGTCAAGTCAACCATATTGTGTCCCGCTCAACGTTCTTTAACCGTTTGACAATAACTGTGCGATATGATAATATATAAGGTAGTCGTTTTTTGTCGGGCGGATCATATTCGCCCGCCTGCAACGCATAAACCGAAAGGCTGGAACACCGATGAAAAATCGAAAATTTAAAGTAAGAGTACACAAAAAGGCGAAAACAGAACGTCTCTGTGAAACGGCTGCGGACGTTCTCGATCTGTTGAGGATCATCCGCGGCCACGGCGACAGAACGCTCTTTACGTATTTTGACAGCGACCGCTCTCTTCACGATATAACGTATTCGGATTTTGAAGAAAAAGTGAAAGCGCTCGCGGCGGGGCTGACGGACTCGGGACTTGCCGGAAAAAAGATCGCCGTGATCGGTCATACTTCTCCCGAGTGGTTCGTCGTATATCTCGCCGTGCTTGCCACGGGGGGCGTAATAATTCCGCTTGATCGCGAACTGGAAGTCTCGGAAATCAGCGGCTTCATGAAGTGGGTCAGCGCAGATGCGATCGCATATTCCGACCATTTCAATGAGAAATTTGCGGAAATGATAGAAAACCATCCCACTTTGCGCACGTTTATCCCGACTGAAGGAGAACACGAAAAAGAAGGCCCCGTTCTTCCCCTCTCCGTCCTCATAGAAGAAGGACGTGAATCAATAGAAAACGGGTATGACTATCCCACCGAAATCGACCGTGAAAAACTCGCTGAGATGCTGTTCACGTCCGGAACGACAGGATCGAGCAAATGCGTGATGCTGTCGCAGAAAAACGTGTTTTCCGTCGCCTCGTCCGCAGTACAGACTGTAGATTTCTTTCCCGACGACGTAACGGTATCAGTGCTCCCGGTACATCACACATACGAGCTTGCGATCACTCTCGCTGAAATGATCTACGGGATGCACGTCTGTATCAACGATTCACTTTCTCACACGCTGAAAAACATCAAACTTTTCCGCCCGACTGCACTGATACTCGTTCCCCTTTTCGTTTACACCATGCACAAGAGGATCTGGGCTGAGGCAAAGAAAAAGGGACGCGATAATCTTCTTAAGATCGGGATCATCGCTTCAGGAACGGCGAAGGCAGCAGGCGTCGACGTCAGGCGCCGCGTCTTTTCCGAGGTCCTTGACGCGTTTGGAGGAAGACTCGAAAAAATCATCTGCGGAGGCGCTCCGCTCGATCCTCTTATGATCGAGGCGTTTGAAAACTTCGGGATCTCTATCTACGAAGGGTACGGTATCACCGAGTGTTCCCCTCTCGCCGCGGTAACTCCGTACTATGCGAGAAAGTACGGCTCCGTAGGCCGCGCCGTTCCCTGCTGTGAAGTCAGGATAGGAAACGGTGAGATCGGCGAATCCGGTTTTATCGAGGGAGAGATCCAGGTCAAAGGCGACAACGTAATGATCGGTTATTTCGACAACGAAGAGGCAAACGAAGCGGCTTTTACGGACGATGGGTGGTTCTGTACCGGAGATATGGGTCTCATAGACAAAGACGGGTATATTTTCATCACCGGAAGGAAGAAATCGGTCATCGTTCTTGAAAACGGAAAGAACGTTTTCCCGGAAGAAATCGAGGAATACCTCGCGGAGATACCCGAAATAGGCGAGTGCGTCGTCGTAGGCCGTGAAGCTGAAGACGACAAAATCGAGCTGACCGCTATAGTCTTTCCCAACAAAGAAGAATTGCCTGAAGGGGCGGACGACGAAGACGCCCTACGGATCATTGAAGCGAAAGTGACTGCCATCAACAAAAGACTGCCCGCATTCAAGAGAATAACAAAAGTCGAAATCAGGGATACTGAATTTGAAAAGACGACCTCAAAGAAAATCAAACGCCACCTTGTAAAATAAAGGGAACGGGGTTAAAAGACAGATGAAAAAGGCACTTATGATACTGAACCCGAAAGCGGGAAAGTCGCGTGCAAAGACCGCTCTTTACGTCTGGATCGAAACTCTCAGCCGGGCGGGTTACTCCGTAAACGTTGTCATGACTCAGAAACCGGGCCATGCGGCGGACGCAACGGTCTCCATGGCGTCGTCTCACGATCTCATCGTCGTGGCGGGCGGAGACGGAACACTCAACGAGGTCGTATCGGGTCTTCAAAAGGCTGGGGTCGACACCCCGGTCGGTTACATCCCGACGGGTTCGACGAACGATTTTGCCTCTACGCTCAGTCTGTCGAAAGATTCGGGCGTCGCGGTCCGGGACATCGTAAAGGGAGTAGTAAAAACGATAGATATCGGCTCTTTCAACAATCGTTACTTCACGTACATTGCATCGTTCGGAGCGTTCACAAGAACGTCGTACGCAACGACGCAGGAATCGAAAAACGCTTTCGGTCACCTCGCCTATATCATGCAGAGCATACGCGATCTTCCCTCGATCAGAGCAGAACACTTCAAGATCGTAACTCCCGAGAAGACGTACGAGGACGATTTTATTTTCGGCGCGGTCGCAAATACGACGTCGGTCGCAGGAGTAGTTACGCTCGACGATAAGATCGTAATGATGAACGACGGCAAATTCGAACTGCTGCTCGTCAGAAAACCGGAAAACATAGGCGAACTGAGTCTTTGTATCAACGCGATACTGACACAGGATTACAGTACCGATATGGTCGAATTTGCCGCAGTCGAATCAGCCGAGTTCTTCTCGGATAAGCCGGTCGTGTGGTCGATCGACGGAGAGAGAGCAGACACCGACGGGCACGCAGTCGTTAAGAATCTTACGCGCGCGCTTACGATGATACTTCCGAAGGCAGCGGCGGACAGCAGCGTCTTGTAAAAATGCAAACGTCCCGCAAACCGAACGGTTTGCGGGACGCCTTTTTTTATTTTTTGGCCCTCTTGATAACGAACTCTCCGTTGGACTGTCTGCCGGCGCTCCAGATGATCCCTCTCGGGCATTTTTCGACGCACTTCCCGCAGTCAACGCACTTTGAATAATCGATCGACGCGACGTTGTCGCCGACGGTGATCGCTCCGGCTTCGCAGCCCTTTTCGCAGAGTTTGCAGGCGATACAGCCGACGTCGCAGTACGCTCTGACGTCCTTGCCCTTGTCGCGGCTCATACATCCGACCCAGTGGGCGGAATCGAACGGAATCAGTTTTATGATGCCCTTCGGGCAATGCGCGACGCAGACGCCGCATCCCATGCATTTTTCATGGTCAACGACCGCGACGCCGTCGCGAATGAAGATCGCACCAAACGGACAGTGGGCTGCGCACGTTCCGAGCCCTATGCATCCGTCGGGACAGAGTTTATTCCCTCCCCCGATAGCCGCCGCCTGCGTACAATCCTCAGCGCCCTCGTAAACGTATTTTTTCTGAGCGGCTTCGACCGTCCCGGAGCACATTACCTGGGCTCTCATACGAACCACTTCGCCGACTTCAACACCCATTATCTCGCCGATCTGGCGGGCAACTTCCGCGCCTCCGACGGTACACGCAGTTACCGGGGCGTCACCTTTTTCGATAGCCTCGGCGGCGCCGTCGCATCCGGAAAAACCGCATCCGCCGCAGTTTGCTCCGGGCATACACGCGCGGATAGCGGATACACGTTCGTTAACGGGAACGTGGAAGAGTTTCGCAGAAACTGCGAGAAGGATACCCATAAGAGCGCCAAGTCCCAAAAACACACAGACTGTGATGATTATTTCCATATACTCCTCACCTCCGTGCTCAGCTGAAACTCATTCCGGAGAACCCCGCGAACGCCATCGCCGCGAGCGACGCGGCGATCAGAAGGATCGGAAATCCTCTGAACGACTTGGGCGGATTTGCGATTTCGAGGCGTTGTCTCACTCCGGCGAAAATGAGGATCGCCATGGTGAACCCAAGCGCGGACGAAAGGCCGAAAACAACGCTTTCACCGAATCCGTAGCCCTTCTGAATATTGAGAAGAGCGGCTCCGAGAACGGCGCAGTTGGTTGTAATGAGCGGCAGGTAGATTCCGAGCGCACTGTATAGAGAAGGAACGTATTTGCGCAGGAACATCTCAATGAACTGAACGAGCGTCGCTATCACGAGAATAAAGGCGATCGTTTTCAGATATTCGATATGAAGAGGTTCGAGAATGAGATGGTAGACCGCCCACGTGGCGGCTGAAGACACCGTCATAACGAACGTGACCGCCATACCCATACCAAACGCAGTCGACGGTTTGTTCGATACTCCCAGGAACGGACATATACCGAGAAAACGACTGAAAATGAAGTTTTCGGTAAGGATCGCGGCAAACATAATGAGGAAAATATTACTCATCGTTTTCCACCTCCCCGGCTCCCGCAGTTTCGGCGGCCGCAACGGGTCCGAACGCCTCGTCAAGGTGCGCCCGGAGCTCTTTTCTGTGGTTTTTCTCTTCCGCTTTATCTCCAATCTTGCGAACGATCGCAAGAATGAAGCCGAGCGTCAGAAAAGCTCCGGCGGGAAGAAGGAAGATCGTAGCGGGTGAGTACCAGTTTCCAAGCAAAGTCAGACCGCCCGTCCCGTCTGACGCGGCGAAAATCCTGCCCGTTCCGAGAAGTTCTCTCACGAACGCGATGCAGGTAAGAGCAAAGGTGAATCCGATGCCGGTGAAGATCCCGTCAACGACGGACAGCAAGGGACCGTTCTTTGAGGCAAACGCCTCGGCTCTTGCGAGAATGATGCAGTTGACGACGATCAGCGGTATAAAAATACCGAGCGACGCGTCGATAGCCGGAAAGAACGCCTTGATTATCAGCTCGACCGCTGTAACGAAGCCGGATATTATTACTATGTATGACGCGATCCGTATCTCTTTCGGAATGATCTTTCTGACAAGAGATATAAACAAGTTGGAGAACGTCAGGACTGCGATGACCGCGACACCCATACCGAGAGCGTTGATGACGGAAGTCGTCGTCGCGAGAGTCGGACACATTCCGAGAAGTTGGACGAAAGTCGGGTTGTTGGTTATCGCCCCTTCTTTCATCGTCTTTAAGACTGGATTATTCATCTTCCTGGTTGCTCCTTTCTCTCGTTTTATCAATTACCCGAGGGCGAATCTTCTCCGCCTTCGTTATCGCTTTGCTTTTCGGAGTCAGATTCTACGGGCTCGCTGTCTGATTCGGTATCCTGCGCCGACGTATCGGGCTCCGGCGGCTCCGTATCGCTTGACTGAGGAGTCGGTGTCGGTGTCGGCGTCGGCGTCGGTGTAGGAGTCGGGGTAGGAGTCGGGGTAGGGGTAGGCTTCGACGTATTAGCAGGTTTGTCCGTCTCCGGTTCGTCCGTCTCCTCAAGCATTGAGTTGTAGACTTCCCTGTCTATCTCGACATCGTACCGATCGTCCGTCTCTTCGGCGTCGACCGGAAGTACGCCGCCGTTATTGTTTCCGTTTTCACTGAAAGGTTTTTCCGTCTCGGTTTCGGTGACGGCCTCGGTCTCGGTTTCGCTGTCGACCGGTTCGGGCGCCGATTCGGTTTCGGATTCGCTTTCGGTCTCGCTGTCGGAGGGCTCGGCGCCGGATCCGTCCCACAACGGAACGCCCAGTTCATTCGCTATCGCGGAAAGATCGATCCCGAGAGCGTGCGCCGTACGAACGCCTTCCGTCACGGCTTTTGATGAAATCGTCGCGCCTGAAATGCCGTCGATGCCGTCGCCGATCTTGACGCTGCCGTCTTTACCTTGAAACTGTTTGAGAAATGATTCGCTGTTTGTCTTTGATCCGACGCCG
>JAFWTH010000069.1 GCA_017518975.1 Clostridia bacterium | reverse complement strand
TCCGCTTGATCGCGGAATTTTACGGAATAGTTCATTACCGTGTCATTCTGAGCGGAGGTCGAAGACCAGAGTCGAAGAATCTGAATGCTGTTTTAAGGTCCGGAGCGATCAGGGATCGCTCCCTACGGTACGCGAAATGAAGAACACGTTAAAAAGCCTTCCCCTTGAGGGGAAGGTGGATTCGAGGGTCGGCAGACCCGAGAAGACGGATGAGGTGAGAAACACGACATTTTCAATCGAAACACATATGATGAAATGATCGCCCTTTAATACGTGAGGTAACGTTATGAAAAACAGAAGGCAAAGGCCCGCCGCTATCTGCCCGTTCCCGGACGTCTCCGGGTACGAGGTGAAGCGCGGGGAGCACAGCGACCTCGTCGCCGTGATACAGCTGATCCTCGAAAATCTCTCGCCGATCTACGACTTCGGCGCGATCCCGCTCAGCGGCGTAATGGACGGCGCGACCGAGGCGGCGGTCAGGCGGTTCCAGGCGGTGAACGGGATGGACCCGGACGGCGCCGTCGATCTTCTCACTTGGAACCGTATGGCGGAGGAATACGACCTCGCCTGCGACTGCGACGAGAGATAAAGAAAAAAGACCCGAAGGGACACTTGCCGTATAGCAAGTGTCCTTTATATTCAGCAAAATATCAATGATTACTTGTTTTTTTAACAATGAATTGATAATTGATATGCGCGACATTACATGATAGAATATGATCACACCGGTGAAAAAGAAAAACTTGGAGGTGCTTATATGCAACTTGAATTAGGGCAAAAAATACGTGAACTCCGTCATCGTGACGGACGCACACAGGAAGCTCTTGCGGACGCTTTGGGCGTAACTTCGCAGGCGATCTCGCGCTGGGAGGCGAACGGTGGTTATCCTGATATGGAGATGATACCGGCTATCGCCAACTACTTCGGCGTATCGATCGACGAACTGTTCGGTTATGAAAACGACCGCGAACGAAAGATAGGTACGATCATTGAAAAGATAGACAGTTTCGGCATCAAATCTCGCGGGGACGACGGCTGGGTGGACGAATGCGTCTCAATCCTGCGTGAAGGGCTCGCGGAATTTCCGGGAAATGAAAGACTGCTGATAACCCTTGCCGAGACGCTTTCGGAAGCGGGATGGAGACGTCACAAAGAATGGGTCTATTACGATGAAGAAGGCTATATGCGCCATAATTACGACGTTCATCGCGAAAACACATACTGGAATGAGTCTGTGAAAATATGTGAACAGCTCGTTTCGTCAACGACCGACAGCACGATTTCTATGCGTGCAACAACGATACTCGTTTTGCTGAATAGAAATTTCGGTGAGAACGAAAAGGCGCGCGCATATGCGCAGAGGATGCCTGAAATGAAATATTGTCGTGAACTGATGCTTGCATCCGCGTCTGACGGAAAGGAAGAAGCAAAATACATCGGCGAATTTCTTTTGAAATCAGCGTGTGAATTTGCAGAACAGTTTGTATATGGTCTTATCGTAAACAAGCATAACTACGATAGCGATATGCCGATCAACAAGATAAAAGGGCTGATCTCCCTTTTCGATCTGATCTGCGACGACGGGAATTTCGGGAAATATAACGATATGTTGATAAAGCTCTACCTATATCTTTCGAGGATTCAATGGGAGCGCGGTTATCACGACGAGGCGTTTGAATCGCTTGACAAAGCCCTGTACCACGCAAAAGAATTGGAGCGTCTTATCGGAAAGTCCGTTCACAGATATACAGCTCCGCTCATTAGTTTTGTGGTTGATTCACCTGCGCCGACGCCGGGTCTTTTTGCCGACGTTGCCCGGGAATTACCCGATGACTGGCCCTTCTGGTGTAATCCCGATTTTTCGGAGGTCGAAAAAGAAATCAAAACCGACCCGCGTTGGGATGAATGGGTAAAAAAGACAAAAGAATAACCGATTAACGCGTGAGGCGGGGAGCAATCCCCGCCTCGTATATTACAGAATATAGTCGGTGATACAGTCGTACCAATGCACGTAGGTTTCACCATTTACGGTCAGAGTTTCGTTTTCGGGAAACATTTCCGTCCAAAGTTTTTGGTAACGGGTAAATCTCCAGTCGTTGACGTTGAAACGCCGCCAGAGAATCGTGCGGCCTTCGGCGTTCAAATACTGCTCCGTGACGACGCCTTCGCCGCAGTAATTTGCCACGTCCATCACGCAGATTGTATCATACTTTTTCCCGTTGATCGTAATGTTATACCGCCCCACGACATCCAGCAGAAACGGTTTGTCCTTCGTTATTACGGTACTCCCGTTTCGGGTGATATCACCCTTTTGCGATATATGCGTTTCATTGCCGCAGTTATCTTCGCCGAACCCCCAATTATCAAGGAAGGTGTCGCCGTCGAGAAATGTGTAGTACCGTTTCACTCCGCCGCTCTCGTGGCTTTCCGCCAAGATACGACAGTGGCTGTCCGTAATCTGCGCTACCAGACGGCGTTCGTTGAAATTTCGGTCGTCGATCCGGTTATTCTCCATGGGTTCGTATTCCTTCGCAAGGATCTCCACGCCTTCGATCCCATGCACCTCGGCGCGAGCGACTGCTTCCTCAAGCATGAATTCCGTGCGTTTTCTTTCCGGAAAATCATACATCGCCCATTCGAGCCTTTCGCCGATTTTCGGCACAATAAACCAGCCCATGACCTCCTCCCATTTCACGGAGAACGGAGGCTGATTCGCCGGCGTGATCGAATATTCCGGCAGGGTTTTCGGCATTTTAGTAAGCATAAGTTTTTCTCCTTTCGGTTTATAAGGATAGTTCTCCTTGAATCTTTGCTTGGCGTTGTAGAGGCGGCTTTTGACCGTCCCAAGAGGGAGCGAAAGTCGCTTTGCGATCTCTTCCTGCTGTAACTCTTTGAAGTAATACAGATACAGTATCTGTTTATCTTTGCCGCCAAGCAGATCGAGCGTTTCCCGCACAGCGGATACGGTCGTTATACCCCGCACGCCGTAAGAAATCGCGGTTTCGCGCAACTCGTCGATCGGTATTTCCAAAGATTTTGCTTTCTCTCTGAAATAGTCGTTGCATTTGTGCCGCGCGATGCCCAATAGCCACGGCTTGAACAGACTTTCATCTTTCAGTCCGCCAAAGCCATTGAACGCTGCTATATAGGTCTCCTGCAAAACGTCGTCGGCGTCGTGCGCGTTTCCGATCCGGAATCTAACGAAACGCTCGAGCACCGGCATTTCATCTTGAAGCAACTTGTCAAAATCATCCACCACAATCACCTCGCTTTCTTCTGAATTTGAAACCGGTTTCACTTATATAGTCGGAGATAAACCCGAAAAGGTTCAGTTTGCCGAAAAGTTTTTGCCGCCGAATTGCTCCGGCGGCAAAATAATCATAAATTACGATTCTCTATCTTGCCTTTTCTTCTAACGCATTCACGATGGCAACAAAGCGAGCATTATCTCTGATGTTGTCGTACCGTGATGCCTTCATTCGGTCGAGTTTATAATAGCTTTGATTGTGTTCGACCAGTTCGTGAAAAGCTTTGCCCGGCTCCGGATAGACAAGTCGGTCAGTAAAGATAGACGAATAGTTCTTTCCGTGATCTTGATCAAAGGAACAGTCGTAAGCGAGCGTGTGTTCGCACATTTTCTCAAGTGCGTCAAGCGCATCGTTTGTTTTGCCCTGCAAGATAAGAAATGTTGACAGAAGCCAATAGTTTTGTGACAGCCTGCAGTGATAAAACATAAGATCGTCTCCGTAGATCAGACGGTAAATCTCATTCGACGTTTTCAGCATTTCTATCTTCTTATCCCACGTCGTTTCGTCATTCGGCAGATCATCATTCAAAGCAAGGCTTTGAATAGCAATACCGAGACAGTCGGTGAGTTTGTCTATTTCGTCCTGGATATACCATTCGGTTTTGCCGTCGCCCACGCCGCATGAAAGCTGGAATTCCCTGCAATATTTCATTGGCGTCAACATTTCCGCCATCTCTAAGGCTTTTTCGGGATGCCCGCTTTCCTTGTAGATGGATATCAGCGTTCCGATGGCATCGTATCGAAGATCAAGGTCTGCGCTGTTATCCATCACCGATTTGAGCAAAGCCTCCGCTTCGTCCCGCGCCGCTTCGTCATGTTTTTCATCCCAGAGAAAATACAGACAGACAGCGAGTGCTTCTTTAATCTCGTCGTCGGCGGGGAAACGGATCAACGATTCCCGGGCGAAACGGATTCGTTCGTCCACAGTACCGACCTCGGAAAGGCGGTCAAGTTCTTTGTGGATCCGTGCAAGTTCCTCTTCGCGTTCAGATCTCCGATAACCAATCAGTTCATCAATACTCACGGCGAAGAAATCGGCGATTGCGGGCAGAAGTTCGATATCGGGGTACCCGCCTTCTCCTTCCCACCTTGAGATTGCCTGCGGGGTCACTCCAACTGCCGCAGCCAATTCTTCCTGTGTTACTTTTTGTTCTTTTCTTAGCTTTTTTATTATCGTACCTATTTTAACATTCATTGATATTTCTCCCTTCAAAAAATCTCTGTAAGCTTACGTCTCCATTATATCACTCAAAAGAAGCAAAGCAATTATCAATTAGTTGTTGTTTATATCAACGAACGCTTTATGCCCGGCAACGATGGGCAGATTATCGTAATTGCCGTTTACGGATGATAATACAAAGAGCGCAATGCGCTTTTGATGACCGCAGGTTGTCAAAAGCGCTTTTGCGTTAGTTTTGCGGAAAACGAAACGGATTGAATAAAAGCGAAACAACTCGGGACACCTGCTCTATCGCAAGTGTCCCTCGGGGTCTTTTTTTATTTTTCGGGCGGCTCGCGCCCGATCTTCTTCTTCACCGGAGCGATAAAACGTTTCAGATCCTGCCTGTAGTTGAACAGATATCTGACGGTCACGAGTCCCTGCAGCGGCAGACCGATGAAATAAAGATACCACGGGTTCGCCGCGAGCAGATGAAGATAAACGCACGTGATGAACGTCCAGACGAAAACGGTCGCCAGTATGAAAAGCAGAACGCCGGATTGCTCGCGCCTGTTGTAAAACCAGAGCGCAAGCGCGGTCGCAGGAACTCCCCAGACGAAAAGAAGCCACAGGTTCATATTGCGGGTCAGGTTAAAATAAACGTAGACCGCGCAGACGATGAACCAGATCTCGCAGACGAGGAAAAGCTGCGATAGGATCCTGCGGCTCAGCGTGCGGCCGCTCTCCCGGGCGAGCTCCTCCTCGGTGTGCGCCTCCGTGATCGCGGAGACCGGAGTACCGAAGACCTCGCTCAGAGCGTAGATCGTTTCGAGGTCGGGCACGACCTCTCCCGTCTCCCACCGGGAGATCGCTTTGTCGGAATAGTTGATGAGTTTTGCGACTTCCGCCTGCGTCAGCCCGCTCTCTTTTCTCAGTCTTATCAGATTTTGCGATACGATGAATTTTACGTCTTCCATAAGACCATTATACCGCTCCGCGCCCGTTTTTTCAAGTGTTTTCGGCAAATTCCCGCTCCGGTGGAGTCCCCTCCCGCTCCGTTCGACAGCCGTTTTTCATCATGAGAGACGTATCCCGCAACGTTATCTTTACTTTTCCCCCGCGCGGGGATAGAATGGGGACGTCGGGGCGGAGCGCCCCCCGCAAAACGGCAAAGGAGATTCAAAAAAATGAAGAAAACGGTACCCGTGTTTTTCGCGTGCGACGACAGATACGTTCCCTATCTCGACGTGGCGATGATCTCGCTCGCCGACCACGCGTCGGATGAGAACGATTACGTGATAACGGTTCTGAAGACCGATATATCGGAAAAAAATCAGGCGATACTCAAAAGCCACGAAAAGGACAACGTCAGGATCGAATTTTACGACGTCGGGAAAATGCTCGAGCCGGTGAGGGAAAAGCTGCCCGAGATGTTCTATTTCGGCGTTGCGGCGTTTTTCCGTCTCTTTATCGAGACGGCGTTCCCGCAGTACGACAAAGCGGTCTACCTCGATTCCGACGTGATCCTTCTCAACGATATCGCAAAGCTTTACGACACTGAGCTCGGCGACAATCTCGTCGCCGCCGCGTACGAGCAGAACACCGACAGGAGCCCGATGTTCACCGAATACGTCGAGAACATAATCGGTATTCCCTATTATACTTACTTCAATTCAGGCGTCATGGTGATGAATCTGAAGGAGTTCAGGCGGTTCGGAGTCCGCGAAAGATTCCTTTCCATGCTCACCGAATACAATTTCGACTCTCTCGCGCCCGATCAGGAGTATCTCAACGTCATCTGCCACGGCAGAGTCAAATATCTTCCGACCGGATGGAACAAGCACAGCTTCCCCGAGGCGCCGGAGGGCGAGCTGAACCTGTGCCACTTCGCGCTGTCTGACAAGCCGTGGTTCTACCCCGATACGATCAACGGAGAATACTTCTGGGAGTACGCGAAAAAAAGCGTGTTCTACGACTCCCTGCTCGCCGGTCTGAGGGGCTATTCCGACGAGGATCGCGCGCGCGACAGAGCCGCGTTCGGCGAGCTCGTCCGGAGCATCGAGGAGATCAAAAACAGCGACCGGACTTTCAGAAAACTGTGGTTCAAAAGAGAGGAGGTCCGCTGTGGATAAATCGGAAGAACGGATGCGTGTCGTCGCTCGCATAGAAGAATATGAGAAGGCGGGACGGTTCAACGACGACGTCGAGGAAGACGATCCGCCCGTCCCCCTGAAGCCGGGCGAGGTCGACTATACGATAAAGAAAAGGTCGAGCAAGATGAAGACGGCGTTCGCTAATTTCCTCGGGCGCGCGTTCTTCGAGAGCAGGATCAAAAAGGGTCGGCTGATAATAAAAGAAGTCCGCGGGACGAAAAACGCCACCGCCGTAAAAGGCGGGGCGATCGTCACCTGCAATCACTTCAACATCGCCGACAATTACGTCGTCTACAAAACGATAAAACCCGCGCTGAGGAAGCGTCACTATCTTTATAAGGTCATAAAAGAGAGCAACTACACGAACTTCAAGGGCCCCGTCAGAATAATGATGCGCCACGCGAACACGCTGCCGCTCAGCTCGAGCCCCGCCGTGATGAAGGAGTTCGTCAGAGCCGTGGGGGACCTGCTCTCGCAGGGCGACAAGATCCTCGTTTACCCCGAGCAGGCGATGTGGTTCAACTACAGAAAGCCGAGACCTTTGAAGCCGGGCGCGTTCCGCCTCGCGGCGAAGTTCGGCGTCCCCGTTATCCCCGTCTTCATCGGTATGAAGGACACCGAGGAGACCGACGGCGACGGATTCCCCGTTCAGGAGTACTTCGTCTTTTACCTCCCCCCGATATATCCCGACCCCGCGCTCGGGCTGAGGGAAAATACCGAGGCGATGATGAAGAAGAATTACGACGGGTGGGTCGAGACGTACGAGGATTTTTACGGCGAACAGCTTACATATTGAAAAAAGGACCCCAACAGTAAAAACCGGCTGAGATAAGGAACGAATTCCTTGTTTCAGCCGTTTTTGATTAACTGTCCGTAAGAGCAATCTGCTTTCGCACTCTTTTTTTCTCTAGAGAAAAAAAGCCTGCGCTGAAAAAAAGAGTCACCCGGAAGAGGGCGGGCAGTTTCGCGTCGGGATGCGGAGCATCCCTGCTCAAAGCCCTCTTGCCCGGATTGCGGTTCCCGAAATCGTATGCTCCGCTGACGCGTCGCGCGATTTCGACCGCTGCTCCGGTCTCTCCGTCGCTTCATCCGCCCCCGGCGGCGCTCGGCGAGCCCGCCTCCGGACCTCCTCCTCCCTCCCTCGCGTCGGAGCCATCTTTAAATTGACAGACAACGTCGCGCACGGAAAGGACTGCTTTATTTCACGTTTTTTCGTTCAGTGGTCTATGAAGTCAGCAAAAAAACGTCGGCGAGACGAGGTGGTGTCGGCGATTCGTGCTGATGCTTTTTTTTTATCCTCCGGATACCGACGGTTTTGTCGGTCGCTTGATTATTCAGCCGTGAAAGATCATATCAATCCATATTACGCGAAAGTGTGCTTAGAAAACTCTCCCGCTTAAATCCCGTATCCCGGATTTTCAACTCAAAAAAAGGACCCCCGGAGGGGTCCTTTCATATTATTCATTACTCTTTCGCTTTGCCGCACTCGGTGCAGAACTTGCCGGAGTTCTCGGTTCCGCATTCGCAGATCCATTTTTCCGGCTTCGGTTTGCCGCACTGCGTGCAGAACTTGCCTGAATTTGCGGCTCCGCACTCGCAGACCCACTGCTCGGGCTTCGGTTTGCCGCACTCGGTGCAGAATTTACCGGTGTTGACCGTACCGCACGAGCAGGTCCAGCCGTCCTGCGCGGGAGCGGCGTTCTGCTGAGCATTTTGCTGAGCATTTTGCTGACCCATCGCGAACATTTCCTTCGCGCCCGAAGCGGCTCCGGCGTTCGCCGCCATACCGAATCCCATGAATCCGGTCATGGCGCCCGCGGTGTTGTTCGCGGCGTCCTTCATCGCGTCCGCCTGAGAGTCGACGAGACGGGCCGCCGCCATGGTGGGATCGCGCGAGACGGCTGCTTTCTGCAGATCCTTGATCATCTGCTCGTCTTCGGGAGACGCGTTGACGGAGTTGATGCCGAACGAGTAGACCTCGAGTCCGCGGAGTTCGCCCCACTTCTTGCTGAGCGCCTCGTCCATCGCCTCGGTCAGCTCGAGCGTGTGACCGGGAAGCGCGCTGTAGCGGATGCCCATCTCGGAGATGCGCGCGAAAGCGGGCTGCATCGCCGTGAGGATCTCAGTCTTGAGCATCGAGTCGATATCGTCGCGGGTGTAAACGCTCTTCACGTTGCCGCAGACGTTCGCGTAGAAGACCATCGGGTTGACGATGCGGTACGAGTATTCGCCGTTGCAGCGGATGCTGATATCGACGTCCAGACCGATATTCTTATCGACTACCCTGAACGGAACGGGAGAAGGAGTTCCGTACTTGTTGCCGGGGATCTCCTTGATGTTGAAATAGTATATTCTCTGGTCGCGTCCGGGGATACCGCCGAACTGGAATCTTCCCCACGCGTCCTTGAACGCCTGCTTGAGTCCCTCGAAGAACTTGCCTCCGAAAACGGACGGAGACGCCTGGCTGTCGTAGATGAATTCGCCGGGCTCCGCGCAGAGCTCCGCGACCTTGCCGTCCTCGACGATCATCATGCACTGTCCTTCGTTGACCGCGATGACCGACTTGTCGGTGATTATGTTGTCCTCACCCTTCGTGTTCGAAGAACGGGCTCCTGTCCTCTTCTGTCCCTTGGCAACGAGAACGTCCCCGGACATGGAGTCACAGTAAAAATATTCCTTCCACTGGTCGGCAAGCGTTCCGCCGAGCGCGCCGAGCGCCGCTTTGATAAGTCCCATTTTGTATCTCCTTTTTATTATTGTTTCAGGTCCTGTGATAATATTACCATACTTTTCCGAATAAATCAAGAAGTAAAGAGATCCGTTGACAACGCCGCGCGGCGCGTGGTAGAATTATATCGAAAAAACGCGTGAGGGAGGAAACCTGCCATGAAAAAGACGACGTCCTCAGCCGTACTGGCGGCGGCGCTCGCCGTATGTCTGCTCCTCGCCGGATGCTCGTCCGACGCCGTCACTTCTCTGCCTCCGCGCGGATCGGCGGACGTTCCCGCCCCTCTCGTCGGGCTTCTCGATCCCGACTCGGAGATCAGGGGCGTCTGGATAGCCACCGTTTACAATATCGATTTCCCCTCCGCGCCCGATCTGCCGCGCGAGAAGCTGACCGCAGAGCTCGACGCGATCCTCGACGACTGCGCGGCGTGGGGGCTCAATACGATCTTCTTCCAGGTGCGTCCGTCGTGCGACGCGCTTTATAAGAGCGATATTTTCCCCGTCTCGCGCTTTCTCTCGACGACGGGAGAGCTTCCCCTCGATCCTCTCTCCTATCTGCTCGACGCTGCGCACCGCCGCGAGATATTCGTCTACGCGTGGGTCAACCCGCTGAGGATCACGACGGCGTACGTCGCCGATCCCGTCCTCCCGAAGGGGATAACGGCCGATATGACCTCCCTTTACGACGGTAAACTCGTCCTCAACGCGGGAGTCCCCGAGGCAAGGCGATTCGTCGCGGACGGAGTGCGCGAGATTGTTGAGAAATACGACGTCGACGGCGTCGTTTTCGACGATTACTTCTATCCCTATCCCGTGAACGACGACTCCGGCGCGAGAGTGCCGTTCGACGACGGCGCGGCTTACGAAAAATACGGCGGCGGCGTTCCCCTCGCCGATTTCAGGCGGCAGAGCGTCAACGAACTCGTGAAGGAGTGCCGCGACGCGATAAAGAGCGCCGACCCCGACTGCCGCTTCGGCGTGTCCCCGTTCGGCGTGTGGCGCAACTCCGAGGAAGTCGGCGGTGCGGGCACGCTCGGACTCGAGGCGTACGACGAGCTCTACTGCGACGCGAAAGCGTGGGTATCGGGCGGATACGTCGATTTCCTCTGTCCGCAGATATACTGGCAGCGCTCGACGGCGAACACGCCGTACGAAAAACTCGCGGAGTGGTGGAACGGCGTCCTCGGCGCGGGCGACGCGGATCTTCTCATATCGCACGCCGCATACCGGTATGAGGAGGGCGACTGGGATTCCCCCGCGGGCGAGATGAAGGCGCAGGTCGAGTTTGCCCGCTCGCTGATGGCGTACCGCGGCTCCGTCTTCTACGGTTACGACGAGCTTAAAGGCGACGTCTCCGGGATCACTGACGAGGTGACCGGAGTTTACGAAAACGAGGTCGTCTACCTGTCTCCGTCATCCGACGGATCGGATATCACCGTGACGTCGCACGAGAATTATTCGTCGGTCGGACGCGGCGAGGCCTTCCTTTCCGGCCACTCCGACCCGTCGCTTCCCCTGTTCCTCAACGGCGAGCCGGTCGGACGGCTCAAAAACGGCGATTTCACCGTAAAAGTGACCGTTTCAGGCGGAGAAAACAGGTTCCTCTTCACCCAGCGCGGGAAAGAATTTCTCTTCGTGCTGTACGGATGAACAAAAAGGGTGTCATCCTGAGCGAGCGCAGCGAGTCGAAGGATCTATCTCATTTCAACCGGTAAAGCATACTTCCTTGAAAGCCTTCCCCTTGAGGGGAAGCCTCTATGATATCTTCATTCCGTGTCATTCTGAGCGGAGGTCGAAGAATCTGAAAATGAAGAACGTGTTAAAAAGCCTTCCCCTTGAGGGGAAGGTGGCACGGCGAAGCCGTGACGGATGAGGTGAGAAAACCGGTAGCGTCATTTCTTTATCACCTCATCAGTCAGCTCCGCTGACAGCTTCCCCTCAAGGGGAAGCCTCGAGATTCTTCGACTTCGTTCACTACGTTCACTGCGCTCAGAATGACACGCGAATAACAGATCCCCCGGGCGATCACGGATATGTGATCGCCTTTTTTTCGCGCCTGTGCAGGTATATTGCCCGCTCTCCGCGGGGAAACTTGACTTAGGGTAACAGGAGGAGGGTACTTATATGAATACTGACGGTAAAACTTACAAAAAATTCGCGCAGGCGAGGGCGAGGAAGTCGCCCGTCCTCAAAAACTGCGCCGCCGCGTTCGCCTCGGGCGGCGCGATATGCGCCGCGGGCCACGGTCTGCGGACTCTCTTTTCGTCCGTCGGATTTTCGGACGCCGACGCGGGGATGCTGACGTCGTCGACTCTGATCCTCATCGCGGTCCTTCTGACGGGAATCGGCGTTTTCGACACCGTCGCGAAGCACACGGGCGCCGGAACGCTCGTCCCGATAACGGGATTCGCGAACGCCGTCGCGTCCTCGGCGATCGACAGCAGGACGGAGGGACTCGTCCCCGGGGTCGGGGCGAAGATCTTCACCGTCGCCGGTCCCGTCCTCGTGTGGGGGATCTCGGCGGGAGCCGTCTACGGGGTGATCTATTACTTCGTTACAGCGCTGAGGTGAGGAGGGGAACGGATATGACGAGACTTCCGATCCGCATCGAAAAAGGCGTGTATATCGCCTCTTCCGCGTCGGCGGCGGGCAAAAACGAAAAAGAGGGACCCCTCGGATCCGCGTTCGACGCATCGTCGGACGACGACCGCTTCGGACAGGACACCTGGGAGCGTGCGGAGAGCGAGATGCAGCGGCTCGCGCTCGACGCGGCGCTCGGGAAGGCGGACTTCGACCCCTCCTCTCTCGACGCCGTTTTCGCGGGAGATCTGCTCAACCAGTGCGTCGCGTCGAACTACGGGCTCCTCTCCTTCGGGATCCCGTTTTTCGGTCTGTACGGCGCGTGCTCGACGGCGGCGGAGGGGCTGATCCTCGCGTCGCTTTTCTGCGGAGCGGGCGCGAAAAGGTGCGCGGCGGTGACGTCGTCCCACTTCTGCTCCGCCGAAAGACAGTTCCGCTTCCCGCTCGAATACGGCGGCCAACGGACGCCGACCGCTCAATGGACGGTCACGGCGGCGGGAGCGTTCATCCTCACCGATGACCGGGATGACGTCAGGATCGACGCGTCGGTCAGAGCGATCCCGAGGATCGCCGCCGTCATGCCCGGGATCGCCGTCGACCGCGGGATCGACGATCTTTCCAATATGGGCGCGGCGATGGCTCCCGCCGCCGCGGACACGCTGACGCGGTATTTCTCCGCGGGCGCCGATCCCGGCGAGTTCGATCTCATCGTGACGGGAGACCTCGGACGCGAGGGCTCGGAGATCCTCCGGGATCTGATCGCCTCGACGGGGCGGGATATAACGCGGAACCACGTCGACTGCGGAATGATGATCTACGACTGCGACGGAACGGACCGCCACGCGGGCGGCTCCGGCTGCGGATGCTCCGCGGCGGTGATGGCTTCGAATATCCTGCCGAACGTCCGCGCGGGCGTCCTGAAGCGCGTTCTGTTCGTCGGCACGGGCGCGCTTATGAGCCCGCTGACCGTAAACCAGAAAGGAACTATCCCGGGGATCGCGCACCTGTGCGATATCACGGGCGAGGTCACGAGGGAGGCGAAATGATGGAATATCTGAGGGCATTTATCGTCGGCGGCGCGCTGTGCGTCCTCGCTCAGATACTGATCGACAAAACGAGGATGTCGCCCGGCAGGATCCTCGTTCTCTACGTCACGGCGGGCGTCGTCCTCGGAGCCGTCGGTCTTTACGGTCCGCTCGTCGATTTTGCAGGCGGCGGAGCGACCGTTCCGCTGACCGGCTTCGGGTATCTGATCTCTAAGGGCGTGAAGGACGCGATCGACGCCGAAGGCGCGGTCGGGATCCTCAAAGGCGGCGTTACCGCCGCCGCCGGAGGGATAACCGCGGCGCTCTTTTTCGGAGCCGCAGCGTCGCTCTTTTTCAAGAGCAGACCGAAGAGATGATCTCCGTCGAAATAGACAATTTAATGTAGACATATATGTATATGATGCACAAATAAGGTTCTCCCGGGGACGCGTTTCCGTGCAACCGGGAGAACTTGTTTTTTACCCGTTGACAAGGGCGGAAAAGATGATATAATATCCACCGGAACAGGAAAAAAGAAAGGAGAAAACCATGCAGAGAGCGTACAGATATCTTTACAGAGTGAACCTCGACACAGGCGCGGACGTACTTGAATTCACGAAGATCGCAACGAGAGCGGAAGGTAAGGTATACCTCGTGAGCGGAGACAGAAAACTCAGCGCGAACAGTATTCTCGGCGTGTATCTCGCTAAGGTCGCGTGGCATGAGATCTACGTCGAGGCGGATTACGACTGCTATTTCGAATTCCGGAAATTCATCGTCGAATAAAAGCCGACATCCACCGACAAAAATCCTGTCCGGTCAGGCGGAACCGTCCGTCGCCGGATTTTTTATATTCCTCACAAGCAAAAAAGCCGCATAAAAAGAAGTGTCATTCTGAGCGTAACGAGCGGAGCGAGTGAAGTCGAAGAATCTACGTAATCTTTTTAGATCCTTCGATTCCGCTTCACGTTGTTCCGCTTCACTCAGGATGACACCTTTTTTATAAGCGGTTATTGACTCTATCCCTCGAAATCGCTCTCGGGAGCCGTAAACATTACGTGCAGCGACGGATCGACGGGCGCGCCCGCAAGCAGAAGCTCAAAATGCAGATGCGGCTCGTCCTCGCACTCGATAAGCGCGGTATCACCGACCGCGCCGATCGTCTGACCCGCTTTGACCGTGACGCCCTTAGCGATCCCGTCGGGAAGAACGGTCGACAGATTGCGGTAAACGCTCTCAAACCCGTCCGCGTGCGTGATCTTCACCGTCTGACCCATCATCGGGTCCTCCCACACGTCGTCGATCACCCCGTCGGCGCAGGCGCAGACCGGATCCCCGACGTTCGCCGCGACGTCGACCCCCGCGTGCGTGCGGTAATCGTTCATCGTGTTCGAGAAAACGGGAACGGCGTCGCTGAATTCACCGTACACGGAGCCCGAGACGGGCGCCGTGAACGTTATCGGCTCCGGAGTCGCCGAGACGGGCTCCGTTCCGGTCTGTTTTTCGCTCTCGGCGGGTTCCGTCTGCTCGCTGCGCCTCGGCGGGATGATCCCCGCTTCCTTTTTATCGGTTTCCTTATCTTTCTCTTTGTCTTCGTCCGCTGCGGCGGCGGGCTCCGCAGTTTCCGTCTGTTCCGTTACGCTTTCCGGGGGAGTTCCCTTTTTTTCGCTTTTTTTGTAAGTTCCCGCCACCGCCGCGGCGACCGCCATGACGACGAGAAGTATCACGAAACAAAAATACAGTATCCTCTTTTGTTTTTTCTCCTTTGCGGACATATATCCTTTCCTTTCTCAACCTTTCGGAGTTTCACACCGTTATTTTTGCCTTTCCGCCGTTCCGTTATTCGCGCCGCGCGCAAAAACCGTCCCCGCTATTGTAACGGACCGGTTTTTATGATAAAATGGTAACGTAAAAGAAGCGCGGGAGGCATTTATATGATCAAAATAGAAAAAACATCGGTAATGAATATGGACGCCGCGATAAGAGGCGCCAGAAATCCCATGAACAGCTGGGCGAAAAGCGACTCATATTTTGAGGAGGACGGTCGCTTTACCGTCGGCGGCGGCGATCGCGAGCTCGGTCACCGTCTCGCGGTATCGGGTCCCGACCACAGAAAATTCCTCCGTCAGATCTTCGTATCCGTCGATATCACCGCGCCTCTTTACTGGTGGAAGGAATTCGACACTTATAAAGTAGGCACCGTCGCGAACTCTACGAGCACGATGCACAAGATCCACTCCAAGGAGTTCACGAGGGACGATTTCAGCTGCGACAGAATGACGCCCGAAGCGCTCGAATGCCTCGATTCAGTCATCGCTTTCCTCGAAAAGAGGCGTCTCGAGTACGTCGAGACGCGCGACAAACAGCTCTGGGAAGATATGATCCAGCTTCTCCCGACGTCGTACAATCAGAAGCGCACCGTGTCGATGAACTACGAGAACCTCGTGAATATGTATTACGCGAGGTACAACCACAAGCTCGCCGAGTGGCACGAATACTGCGCGTGGATCGAGACGCTGCCTATGGCGCAGGAATGGATACTCGTCAAGGAGCGTATATATCCTCACCTCTGGAACGACGCTCCTCCGCAGAAGTAAAAAGGGCGTGTGCGATCTTTCGCACACGCTTTTGTTTTTCTTCTGTGAACTCGCAGAATGTGACGCCGGATAAACATTGAATGGAAAAATCCGCAGGATTTTCACCTTGAAAAAGATGAAACCTGCGGACTTTTGTTTTTTTATTTCAGATTAGATCAGCGCTTTATCGTTCTGCGCTGAATGGGACAGCCCTGCCCGGTTTTCTTCCCGTCTGTCGGGGCTGCCGCCATTCAGATGCAGAATCGCCGTTTTTTTCCGTGAGGCGTATTTGCATACGGCGAGGGAAAAAACGGCGATAGATAAAGCGCATTGAATGGAAAAATCCGCAGGATTTTCACCTTGAAAAAGATGAAACCTGCGGATCTTTGTTTTCCTGATCAAGTTTTTTCAGCGCTTTATCGTTCTGCGCTGAATGGGACAGCCCTGCGGTCAGCCAATCGGGACTTCGGGAAGCTCGTACGGCCCCCCCGGAATGACCGGCGCAGGGGTATTGCCCGAAGTCTCATCCGAAGTGTCCTGCGGGATCGCTTCCCCCGTGTCAACAGAGGGATCGGGAGCACCGCAAAAAGTGCAAAAACCGTTAACGTAGTTGTGACCGGTCGCGGGCACGGCGTCCTTCACGGTAAAGTAAGTCCCGCAGACGGAGCACTCCCAGCGGAGAGTCCCGTTCTCCGTACAGGTCGCGGGTTTCTCGACGCTTTGGACAAATTTGTGACCTGTCGCCGGGACGGGATCGCTCGCGTACGAATAACCGCAAATCGAACATTTATGCTCCGTATATCCGGGCGACATACATCCCGCGGGAACCGCGGATTCGGCAAACTCGTGGACGCATCCGTATCCGCAAACGGAGCATACTCCGTTTGCATCGGGATCGTGAGGAGCGGACTCGCCCGTCTTACCGCAAAGGATACAGACCGCGCTGTGCCCCTTCTCGTCGCTTTCATATCTCAGGACGTGGTCCGTGGCGGGGATCCTCTCTTCCCTGATAACGCTTCCGTCGGGGCCCAGTACCGTAACAACCTGTTCCGTATCGTGTTTAGCGGGATCGGGAACGTTGGGACGGAGCGGCTCCGGATTCGTTTCAGATCCGGCGCCGGGTTCGGTATCAGTATCCGTATCCGTTGCGGTTCCCGTCGGTTCAGCCGACGCGGTGGAAATATCGCTCGAGTCACGCCCGGCGGTTTCCGCATCTTTCTTTTCTCCGCACGCGAAAAGCGTCAGGAGAAGCATCGCTGCAAGAAAAACGACCAATAATCTTTTCATATAACAACCTCCGCGGGAATTCATCGTCCGAATCCTGAAAAATCGGCGATATCCCCTTCTTCATTCGTTTCATCTATATCCGCGCGGCCTTTCAGACTGCGTTTATATTCGTTGATCATCATCTGCACGTCTCCGAGACGCATGCGTTCGCGGTCTTCGTCCGTACAACTGTCGTTCGTCCATGAACACATTCGCAGACGCGTGCAGATCGGAGCGAACGCACAGGTACGGCACTCCGGCGTCTGTACACGCTCACGCCACCGGAAGACTGCCTCGGGATCGGTGATCCCGCCGTAGATGCTTCCTATAAGATTCCGTTCACTCTCGTGTTCGCATTTGCCTATCCTGCCGTCGGGAAGGATCGTGACCGAGGAGTCGCTGTCCGCCATACATCCGTTAGTCTGTATTCCGCGGGGAAGCCGACGCAATGAACCGAGAGGGGACGCGAGGATCTTTCTCTGGAGCGCATCCCACGCTTCAAGCGCTTCCGCTCCCGCGCCGCCGTGATCCCCGGAGGAACTGAAATCGCGCAGGAGTACGGAGTACAGAACGGGTTTTTTCACTCCGCGGAAATGATCTGTGAGTTCTCCCGTCAGTTTGGAAAGATCGTCGATATTCGAGAGATCCGCGTTCAAACGGATCACGACCCGGACGCCCGCGTCGAGAAGCAAACCGATGTTCTCAAGAACGCGTCTGAACGCGCTCCCTTCCGCACTAACGTAGTTCTTGATCCTGTTATATTTTCCTTCCGTTCCGTCAAGAGTGATCTGGGCGCGCTTGAGTTCCCATTCGCTCACCGCGGTTTTTACGGTATCCGCATCAAAGAGGTATCCGTTTGAAACAATCGTCGATCTGAACGGCACTCCGCGCTGACGGAGCTCCGACGTGA
>JAFWTH010000006.1 GCA_017518975.1 Clostridia bacterium | reverse complement strand
TCGGCTTTGAGAACCCGGGGTTCACCTCGTCGGTCGGGAAGACGTATATAACGACGCATTTGTCGAAGATATCGTTTATTTCGCCCATTTCGATCAATCTGTAGTTCGGATGATAATCGCCCTTATCGATTTCGGAAAAAGTCAATCCCTCGGGGATATACTCGAAGGTGACGTCGAACGTGCTCTTCTTTTCGCCTTCTTCGTCCGGACTTAAAAATTTGATCCTGACGCAGGTACGTCCGTACTCTTCAACGACTCTTATTTCCGCGTGAGCGACGTCGAGGAAACGGTCGAGAAGCGCTGACGTCTCGGCGCGTGTGATATCCGAGTCGGGATCGAACTCGCCGTTCTCTTTTCCGTTGACGACTTCGGAGCGGTACAGAGTACCGACCGCGTCAGCGGCGTATTCGTCGATCTTATCGGCGTCGGCGGGCTCGCCGCCGCGCGTTTCGGTAAGTTCGATATCAGCCGCATCGGTGAATCTGTAAAGCATCGCCGCAAACTCTTCGCGGGTGATCTTCCCGTCGGGATCGAACTCGGTCGCAGTCTTACCGTTGACGACTCCCTCACTCTTTGCCCACGCGACGGAGTCCGCGTAATACGCGCCGTCAGCCACGTCGGCGAACGCAGCCGCCTCCTTGACAGCGGGCTCGCCCGCAACGCGGTAAAGGATCGTCGCGCACATTCCGCGGGTCAGCGTGCCGTCCGGATCGAACTCGGTCTCGGAGATCCCCTTCATCAGCTTCGTATCGTAGATCCGCTTGACGTTTTCATAGTACCATTTTCCGGTCTTAACGTCGGAGAACGGAAGATCCGCGTCAGCTTTTGCGGCGAACGAGGCGAGGGGCAGCAGCATGACGAGAGCCAGCGCCGCCGAGATCGCAATAAGAATTTTCTTCATTTGTTTTTCTCCTTTCTTCTGTGACTTTCAGCCACGCATGTGATTTATTTACCGGGGAAGCATCCCTCAGTAACCGAACAACGGGAAACCGTTTACCCGCCGCCGCTTTTGTGGTAGAATGAAAGCGGGGCGTTTCGGGGCTTCCGTTTATTAATACGAATCGGTAAGAGCCGCCGTTTCATTTTTTTCGATTTTTTAAAAAATGTTCGGAAAATGAAATGACAACAGGGTCTGCGTCGTATTAATTGATGAAAACACTTTTGGGGTGGCTGTATGATCGTTTCATTCACTCCCGCCGACGGAAAAACGTCGGACCGGGAGACAGTCGATTTTATTTACCGTCAGTTTTACCGTCTTATGCTGACCGCCGCCGGACGCGTACTGCCGTACGACGGTCAGGAAGCGGAGGACGCGGTCCACGACGCAATGATAAAGATCATCAAAAACGTCTCGGTCATCGACGTCTCAGATCCGAAAAGGCTGAGGAACCTGTGCTGTATCATCGCGCGCAACTGCGCGCTCGACCGGCTGAGAAAAAAGGAGGGCAAAAACGTTTCCCTGTCCGATATCCCGGAGAACGCGGAGGACACGGAGCCGCCTCCCGATCAGACCGCCGAGAGCGGCGACGCGCTCGGTGCGATCCTCAGGGCGATCGGGTCGCTGCCCGAGAGATACAGATACCCGTGTATCCTGAAATACGTTTACGAATATAAGAACAAGGAGATCGCCGCGCTGCTCGGGATCCCCGAGATGACGGTGGGAACAAGAGTCCGCAGGGGTAAGATGCTCCTGCATGACGCGCTGAGAAAGGAGGGATATCATGAGTAAGAATAAAAAGAATAAAGAAGATATCCTCCTGAAACGCGCTTTTGAGGAATACTGCGACCGGATGGGAGACGCACTCGCTGAGGACGAGGGCTTGAAAGATGAGCTGCCTCCAAACGATGAGGACCGCCTTTATTATCTGAAAGCGGTAAGGAGAAAAGAACGCTCGTCCGCCGCTCTGAAAGTACTGAAACGCGTCGCCGCGATAGTTCTGGCGGCGGTCTCGGTCACGTTCGCCGCGCTTATGTTGGATGAAAACGTCAGAGCGGCGGTGACCCGATCGATCGTCCGATTCTTTGATGACGGAGTCAGGATCTCGTTCCGTGATCCGGACGATACGGGGAATGAAAACGGCGAGCGTAAAACCACGTTCGACGTCACCTTCGAGTATATCCCCGAGGGATTGGCTTTTTCCGAAATCGATAAGGGCGATTATCATCCGAACTACAGATTGATCGAAATGGGCGAAATAAACGATATCTTCGACAAATGCGTCGTTATATACGTCTTCCCGACCGACGAGGTGAACCCCGGGTTCTCAAAGCCGA
>JAFWTH010000068.1 GCA_017518975.1 Clostridia bacterium | reverse complement strand
ACGAACCCCACGCCATGTGAGGCGTCAGGCATACGTTCGGAAGATCTTTCACCTTGTAATACGGGCTGTCCTCGCCGAAAGGCTCGGTCGAGAACACGTCCGATCCGATCCCGTGGAGCCGTCCTTCGGCGACCGCCTCGCAAAGCGCCTCCTCGTCGGCGACCGCGCCTCTCGCGGCGTTTACGACGACCGCGCTTTTTTTCATGGCCGCGATCCGCTCGCGGCTTATCATCCCGCGCGTTTCTTCGTTCAGCGGAACGTGCAGCGTGATTATGTCCGCCTGCCGGCACAGCTCGTCGACCGAAACGCACTCGACCTCGTCGGTCGGCGTCCTTTTAACCGCGATCACGCGGCATCCGAGGGCGCGCGCGGCGTCCGCGACGCGGCGGCCTATGTTGCCGTAACCGACGACGCCCCAGGTCATCCCCGCGATCTCGTGATAGACCGGGGTGAGCCGGTTCGCCGCTCCCGAGCGCGAATAGGAGCCGTCACGGACGAACGAGTTGAACGCGTAAAGATTCGTAACGAGCGAAAGCGCCGTCGTAACGGTGAGCTGCGCCACGCTGTCCGTCGAATATCCGGCGACGTTACAGACGGCGACGCCGCGCTCTTTCATATACTCAAGATCGACGTTGTCGTATCCCGTCGCGGCGATCAGCACGAGCCGAAGCGTCGTTGCCTCGCCGACGGTTTCTCGGTTCAGCTTCACCTTGTTCAGCACGGCGAAGTCGGTGCCGTCAAGACGCGCCGAGACCTCGTCCGGCGCTGTTTTTTCATAAACTTCGACCGGACCGAATTTTTCGAAAGCGGATAGGTCGACGTCGTCTCCGAGCGTTCCCGCGTCAAGGATCACCGTCTTCATTCCGCTTCGATCTCCGCCTCGGCGACTCTGACGACGTAGTTCGAGCCGTACGGGCACGCGGGAGCGTAGATGAACAGGTCGTCCCACTTCTGGATAAACGTCAGCTCCTCGCCGTTGTCGACGTACTTAATACTCTTGACTCGTCCTTTGACGTTTCTGAAATGCTTGATCCCCTCGCCGTTTCCGGCGACGGTGACGTGCGCCTGACCGAAAATGCCGAGATCGTGGATGAAGAAATACGTCCGGTTTTCGTCGGCTATAGCAAAGTTTTTGCCGTCGCCTTCGATCGCCGTCGGCTTCGAGTCGTAGATGGACCCTCCGCACGCGGAGATCCAGCTTCCGATCCCCTCGATCAGACATTTCTGCATCGGAAGGATCGCGCCGTCGCCCGTAGGACCGACGTTGAGAAGGAAGTTCGCTCCGATCCTGCGGCACGCGCAGAGCGTTTCGATCAGTTCGGGCAGACTCTTGTAGTTGTAGTCGTTGTCGCCGACGCCCCAGTGATCGTTCATCGTACAGCACATTTCGGCGGCGACGTACTTTTCCATTCCTTCTCTGTTCATCGGCTGCGGCCGCGCCTGCTCGAACGTGACGCTGTCGATCTCGGGGTTTCCGAGCTTGCCCTGCGCGCCGAGTCCCGTGTTGTTGATGATGAGCGCGTCCGGCTGGTGGCGGCGGATCGTCGCGTAGAGCGCGTCCTCCTCCCAGTCGACCTCAGGCTTCGACCAGTTGCCGTCGAACCACAGCCCGCCGATCTTGCCGTACTCGGTGCAGAGCACCTCGACGCTGTCGCGCAGATACTTGAGATAAGCGGGGAAGTCGTCGTTGAACGACTTGACGTGCCAGTCGAGCGTCGTGTGATAAAACATAGGCATAATGCCCTCATCGTTACACGCGTCGACGAACTCGCGGATCAGGTCGCGGCGGCACCCCGGCGCGTGAGGCGCGTCGTAGTCGGAGAGCCCCTTCGTGTCGTAGAGAGAGAAACCCTCGTGGTGGCGCGTAGTCAGGGTGATATAGTTCATACCCGACTTTTTCGCGAGGCGCGCGATCGCCCGCGCGTCGAAATCCTTCGCCGTGAACGTGTCAAAAAGCCCGCGGTATTTCTCGTCCGGAATGCGGCCGTTGCACATGATCCACTCGCCTTTTCCCATCTGCGAGTAAAGACCGTAGTGGATGAACATCCCGAATCCCTTTCTCTCGAATTCGGCGATCCTTTTTTCGGGTGTCGGTATCATTTTCAATATTCCTTTCGGTTGACTTTTTTTCGGATATATGATACCATATAGAAGCGAAAACTTCAATACGGAGTGCCATCCTGACGTTCGACAGCTTCGGCGGACCGAACGTGCCCGAGGGCGGGATCACACCTGTTTTCGTAAAATGACGTATAACGGGATCGCAAGAAAAGGACTGAGAATATGAAAAAAGCAATTGTTCGCGCCGCAACTCTTCTTCTCGCAGCGGCGGCGGCGTTCTGCACGCTCGTTTTCTCTCCCGTCGCTTCTGCCGAAGCGAGCGGAGGGTGGTCATACGAAGTAATAAACGGTCAGGCGTTGATTATCGGATATTACGGCCCCGCCGGAGATATTACGCTTCCTGCTCAGATCGACGGCCATCCGGTGACGCAGATAAACGCGGAACTGTTTAAGTACAATAAGTCCATAACGGGAATTACGATAGCGGACAGCGTATTCAGCATCGGGCACGACGCCTTCGGAGGGTGTACGAATCTCGCGAGGATCAAACTTCCTTCGAGCCTCAGAGAGATCGACGGGTGGACGTTTTTCGAGTGCAAAAAGCTCACCAAACTGACGATACCTGAAAACGTGACCTCCATCGGGAACGCCGCATTCCGCGGGTGCGAAAAGCTCGGCGGCATAACGATCCCGAATAAAGTGACAAAAATCGGCAACGGAGCGTTTTTACAGTGCGCCTCGCTGAAGACCGTAACGATACCGGACAGCGTTGCGATCATAGGTGAAAACGCATTCGCATACTGCACCTCGCTCACGTCCGTAACGATCGGCAGGGGAGTAATGACGCTCGACCCGAGCGCTTTCTACGGATGTTCCGCTCTTAAGGATATCTACTTCAAGGGCACGCGCGAGATGTGGAAATCGTACGGTGAAATCAGGGTTCCGAACGGTGCGACCGTTCATTTTGAGGAGCAGGGTTCGTTTTGGGACGTTCCCGCGGACGCGTATTACGCGGGACCCGTGAAGTGGGCGGTGGGAAAAGGGATCACCGCGGGCACCGGAGAAGGGAAGTTCTCTCCCGAGGAGGGCTGTACGAGAGCTCAGGTCGTCACGTTAATGTGGCGTGCCGCCGGATCTCCCGAAGATTCGTCGAACATTCCCTTCAACGACGTCTTTCAGAGCGATTATTTCTACAAGCCCGTAAAGTGGGCGATTTTCAAAAAGATAACCTCGGGAACGACCCATTATACTTTTTCACCGTCCGCAACGTGTACGAGAGCGCAGATAGTAACGTTTCTTTGGAGATCCAAGGGTTCTCCGTATCCCGGAACGACGGACAATCCCTTCACCGACGTGAACAAGGACGATTACTTCTATAAAGCGGTCTTGTGGGCGGTGAAGAACGGAGTGACGGCAGGAACGACGGAGACGACGTTCTCGCCTTACGAGACTTGTACAAGAGGACAGGTCGTTACCTTCCTCTTCCGTGCCTCCTGATAAAAGATCGGGGTCCTTTCTTTCCGGAAGGACCCCGTGATATTTATCTGAAAGATGATTTGACAGTGTTAAAAAACGCACGCTTTTCGTCCTCTGGCAGATCGCAGTGATCGCGCCCGGGGACTTTTATATACGTTACGTTGTGGCCGAGCGATCTCATCTTTTCGACAAATTTTTCCGAGTGCGCCGAGATATTCACGGCGCCGTCTTTCTCGCAGTGGAACACCGTATAAGGTATTTTCGGCAATTCTTCAGCGATATGGAGCGGCGACCGTGCGCGGATCTCCGCGTTGAAATCATCCGACCCCGAGAACGCCGCGTACATCGTCCGCGGAAGATCTGGCCTTTCGTTGAAGTGAAACACCGTATCGCACACGGGGCAGTTGACGACGCACGACACGACGCTTGACTCTGAGTATCTGCAGAATACGAGGGCGCCCTGACCGCCCATGCTTCCCCCGGTCGAGCAGACGGGCAGGTCTCCGTACTTTTCGCAAAGGGCGGCGACCGATTCGTCCGCGAGTTTTACGCACGCGGAGTTCCCCCAAGCCCACGGGTCGTGATAAGGAATGAGAAAGATCACGTTCTCCCGCGCGAACGCGCGACCTTCTTCCGTATCAGAGTCGTGGACGGCGGCGCACCCGAGGCCGCTGAAAGAAACGGCGATACCGCGCGGCGCGCCCCGAATCAGTTTGTCGTTCGAATACGCGAATGACCGCAGATTATCGTATGTTATCATCGATTCCTCCCTTTGAAAATCAGGAAAGCAGTTTCCAGTCCGACGGCGGCGCAGTGATCTCTTCCGGGCCGTCGAAATCCGGGCACTTTATATTCTCGGTCAGGTTCAACCCGTATTTTTTGATCTTTTTGTAAAGCTCGAACGCCTCGTTCTGTATTTCGCGGTCGATCTCTTCCGAGCCTTTTCCGAACTCGCGGGCGAAACGTAGCTCGAGTGCGATATAGTCGAACTGGATGCGGTCGACGGACACGCAGTCGAACCCGTACGCGGTATCGGAGAGCAGAGCCGCTTCGGTGAAATCCTCCTCGAGGATCGGGAAGATTTTTTTGAGCCGCATCGCCCTCGTCAGCTCCTTCGTCACGTCGTCGTAATCGATCCATCCGTCGCAGTAGGCAGATTCCGACGCGATCAGCCGATCAATGTAGTCGCGAATAAACGGCGCCGAGTCGACTCCGTAATACCCCTCGAGGAACGCGTTCATCAGATCGGAGTATCTCTCTTTCGTCATATCGGGGTCTTCCATTATCTTCGCGAGCAGGAAATTCCTCATTTCGGAGAATTCGCCGGATCTCGCGCGTGTTGTGTAAGCTCCCTGATTGTAAATACCGGATACGCCGTGATCGCGGAAATACTTGATATTCCCGCACAGGACGTCGTAATTGTAGTTGACGTTGTAATCGAGATAGTTGTAGAAGTGGGTGTCGTAGTCCCATATCCATATCCGAGAGGTGACTTCGCTCCACGCCGCTACGTTTCCGGCGTGAGCGCCTTTCGTGAAGCAGTCTTCATCCCACGTCGGGTGGGAGAAGCAGTTCTCCGCTGTGCAGTACTGGATGATCACGCCTGGGTCCGGTCTCGTTTTGCAGACTTTGACCGTATGCATATACGCGAGCGTGTGGATCGAAACTTCGTCGAAGCCCTCCGCTCTGAGATCGCGGACGATACGGTTGACGAAGCGGATGACGTTCCCGGATTCGGATCCCTCCTCCTCCGCGACCGCTGCGCATTTTTCACACTTGCAGTAGTTCGTATTGTCGTTTTGAGACACGGAGATCACCCGTGCGTCGGGATGCTCCGCCAGGATTTTTTTTACGTTTCCGTAAACGGTAGAATAGATCTCCTCGTCATTCAGGCACGGTTGTGTAAACTGATCGTATTCATAGTTCGTCAGCGCCTGAAGCGTATGGACGGAGCCGCCCGTGTAGTGGATCCCGCCTCCGTATTTTTCGGAATAAACGGAGCCGTTGATCTGGTTTTTCGCCGAAAACTCTTCCGAGTTGAACGCGCCGGGCCAGCGGTTCTGCCTGTACTCGAACCACGGTGAATAAACCTCGTCGACCCCGCTGATATCAACGTGCTCCGCGGGGCGTATATAATCGACCTCCGGGGAAAGGAAATACCACCCGATCAGTTTTTCGAGCAGCGCGTAGCATCCGTACATCGCTCCGCGTACGGGCGAACCCTTTATAACGATATCGTCACCTTCGGATCTTATCGAGTAATTCTCTTCATTGTTGTTGCAGGATTTGTCAATTTCGACCGTTACGGGGTCGACTACGATCGCCCCGGGCCTTCGTTCTTCCGTAACTTCGAGCGTCGCTCCGCACGCTTTTTCGATATATTTTACAAGATCAGATACTCCGGTCTTTACCGATTCCGACGCGTCGGCGGGACAGACGATAACGTAATCGCTTATCGGATTGCCGTTCACCGTCAGCGATCCGATCGGGTACTCGTACGGGAACCGCCCGAACGCCCCGTCCGGAACGTATACGGTTTTCCCGCGTACCGTTCCCGATTTGAGGAGCGCGGTGACCCCGCGATATACTCCGTCGGGCGTTTCGCCGGTTATGAAGATCTTTTCTCCGGTTTTTGAGATCTCGTATCCGTCTTTTCCGAGTCCCGCGCCGACCGGTCCTACGCGTGAGGTCGTCCCGAGGACTATCTCTCGTTCCGTTTCCGTCTGACCGTCAGCCGAGACCGCGGGGCGTATGCCGGTGAGTTTTTCGATCTGCCACGCTATGCGTTCGGCTGCCTCCCCGCACCCCTCTTCGTATACGACCGAGTATCCGTCGAGCGCCGTTTCAGCCGTCATGGCGAGGAATCTCTCCGTGACCGCCGCGATTTCCGCTCTCGTCATTCTGTCGCCCGGGTTGAATCTCCCGGCGGCGTCCCCGCGAACGAGGCCAGTCCTGTGGAGCGTTTCGATGTCAGACGCCGCCCACTCCGGTATCCGGTCAGGGAACGGTTCCGCATCCTCTTCGGGGAGAGAAATGTTCTTGTATCTGAGATATCTTACGAAAAACGCCGCGAATTCCTGACGGAGTACGGGACGTTCCGGCTCGAACGACGCCGCGTTTATCCCCCTCGCGATACCGCGGGTGACCGCCCATCCGATCGGGTCCGCGTAGTATTTGCCCGTGGGGACGTCAAGAAAAGAGGAGTTATCCGCCTCGCCGGAGATTTCGTCTCCCGACGTCCGCGCAAGGATCGTGACGATCTGTCCGCGCGTCATAGGATCGCCCGGAGAGAACAGCTCTGCGGACGTACCTTTCATTATTCCCGCCTCCCAGACGCTCCTGACCGCGGAATAAAACCACGAGTTCACGGGGACGTCTCGGAAGGGAAGAGCGCTTTCCGCACCTGCCGGGGAAAAGGTGAGGAATGAAATAACGACGGAAAGAAGGACGAGGAACGAGACACTTCTTTTCATTTGAGACCTCTCTTATTTCATATTCTCTTTTTCGAACTGGAGCATATAAAGATCGTAGTACCGCCCGCGCTTTTCAAGCAGTTCGCGGTGATTTCCTTCTTCCACTATAACTCCGTCCTCGATGACGATTATGTTGTCGGAGTGCTGTATCGTCGAAAGACGGTGCGCGACGACGATCATCGTACCGATCGTTCTGATCCTCGAGAGGGAATCCTCGATCAGCTGTTCCGTCTCCGTGTCGATGTTCGCCGTTGCCTCGTCGAGGATGATGACGGATGGCTTGTGGACGATCGTCCGCGCGAAACTCAACAGCTGCCTCTGCCCCGCGGAGAAGTTGTTTCCTCTCTCTCTCACGGGTTCGTAGATGCCGCCCGGCAGTTTCGAGATGAACCGGTCCGCGTTCACGTAGCGGCACGCATCGAGGACCTCCTCGTCGGTGATCGTGTCGTCTCTCAGCACGATATTGCTCTTTATGTCTCCGGAGAAGAGGAACACGTCCTGAAGCATCTGTCCGAAGTGCGAGCGGAGCGAGGATATCTTGTATTTTTTGATATCGACCCCGTCGATAAGTATCTGTCCGCGGTCGATATCGTAGTTGCGGCAGATAAGCGAGAGGATCGTGGATTTGCCCGAACCGGTCACTCCGACGAACGCGACCGATTGACCGGCCTCGATCCTGAACGACACCCCTTTTAGTACCCACTCGTTTTCTTTGTACGAGAACCACACGTCGCGGAATTCGATCTCGCCTCTGATCACGTCGACGTCGACGGCGTCGGGTTCGTCGACGACGTCCGGCTCGATGTCGAGTACGCCGAAGATCTTCTCCGCGGAGGTGAACGAGCGCTGGAGCGCGTCGAACTGCTCCGCAAGGTTCTGTATCGGCGTGTAGAAGTTTTTGATATATATATAGAACGATACTATGACGCCCGAAGTCATCTTCTGCCCCAGGAGAGTCACGTCGTTTATCTTTCCTCTCGCTCCGAGATACAGCAGGAACAGGACGGAACATATATACAAAAGATAGACCATCGGACGGAAAAGCGCGAAGACGAGGACCATATAGCGCCTTGACTTTTTGAGCGCCGCGCACTTTTCGCCGAATTCGCGCATCTTGCGCCCTTCCATATTGAATATCTGCGTTATTCCGATCCCTGAGAGGTTTTCTGATAAAAACGTGTTTACGGAAGTATTCGCGTCGTTTACGCGTCTGTGCGCGTCCCTCGAGAATTTACGGAAGACGACGGTGAAAAAGACGACGAACGGGACGAAGCAGAGGACCATGAGGGTCAGCGCGTAATTCAGCAGGAGCATCGCTCCGAGCACGCCGAAGATGACCATTATATTCTTCGCAAGCGTCACGAGGACGTTAGTGAACATATATGAGATCGCTTCGGGGTCGTTCGTCGTCCTCGTCACGAACTTGCCGACCGGGGTCGCGTTGAGCTGAGCGTGAGACAGACTCTCGACGTGTGAGAATACGTCCTCCCTGATCTTCGAGAGGATCTTCTGACCCGTTTTTGCAAGTATCAGCGCCTGAACGTAAGTGCAAACGAGACTGACTATAAGGATCCCCGCGTACGCTCCGAGCGTCCAGAATAAAGAAGGAAGTTCAAATTTGTCCTTGACCGTTTCCTCGACCCGACCGATAAGGAGCGGAGACACTACGTCGTACACGATGGAGAAGAGCATCGCGGCTCCCGCGGCGACAAACGCGGGGATATGAGGTCTTGCATACCGCATTATCCTTTTTATTATCTCCCGGTCGCTCATCCTGCGGTCGGCGGAGAGCATCTTTTTGCGTTTGAGGGCGAAAATATAAAGGAAGGCGAAGAAGATCGTCAGCGTTCCGACGATCGCGCCGACGGCAAGGAGCGGATAGTATTCTCTCATGTCGCCGCGCCCCCTTTCTCGTCCTCGAGCCGTTGAAGCTCGACGGTACGCCGGTATCCCGGACAGACTTCAAGAAGCTCATCGTGCGTTCCGACTGCCGTCACTCTTCCGTCGTCAACGTATATGATCTTATCCATCGTTTCAACGGTGGAGACACGGTGCGCGATAAGTATCGTAGTCTTTCCCGCACGATTTTCCCTGAGATTGCGCAGGATCGTGCTTTCCGTTCCGGTATCGACGGCGGAGACCGAGTCGTCCAGGATCAGAATGGGAGCGTCTTTCATAAGGGCGCGCGCGATCGAGATGCGCTGTTTCTGGCCGCCCGAGACGGTCACGCCGCGCTCGCCGAGGACCGTTTTGTACCCCTCCTCGAATTCCGAAATATTCCCGTGAACGGCGGAGAGGACCGCCGCGTGCTCGACGTCGTCAGTATCGTGCTCCCCGTCGATCCCGAACGCGATGTTGTTTTCGATCGTATCGGAGAAGAGGAAGTTATCCTGCGGCACGAACGCACACCCGTCGCGGATCGATCTGATCGTGACGGAGTTCACGTCGACCCCGTCGATGAACAGGGACCCGTCCGGTACGTTATACGCCCGGAGGATAAGTTCGGCAATTGTCGTTTTTCCCGCGCCCGTTTTTCCGAAAAGACCGACGTGCTCGCCCGGCTCGATGACGAACGACACGTCCGTCAGCGCGTCGACGTGAGCCTTCGGGAATCTGAAAGTGAGGTTCTTGAATTCGATCTTGCCCTTGATTTCGCCGATCGGCACGGCGCCTTCTCTGTCGTGAACGGAAGGCTTTTCGTTGAGCAGCGCGCTGACGCGCTTGAGCGACGCTCTGCCGCGCGAGGTCATGTCGATCAGTTCGGAGACCGCCATGATCGGCCAGATGATCGCCGTGAAATAGCCGATGAACTCGACGAGCTGCCCGGCGTTGAAGGTCCCGAGGTAAACGAGATATCCGCCGTAGCCGAGTATCACGCAGATGATGCTCTCGACGAAGAGCGTCACGAGGACGCGCAGAAGGACGGACGCCTTCGTGTGCGTGATATTCGCTTTTTCGTTGTTTTGGTTGAGTCTTTTGAACGCCCACAACTCGCGGGCCTCTTTGACGAACGCCTTGATAACGGCGATACCCGAAAAACTCTCCTGCGAAAAATCGGAGAGTTTTGAGAACGCCTCCTGACGGACTTCCCATTTATCCATCATATACTTTCCGACGACGGTCGCGGCGGCGAGCAGAAAGCCCATGGGGATCAGCGTCAGCACCGTCAGCGTCGCGTTCATCCTGAACATCTTCGTGATCGCGAGCACGCCGAGCAGAAGCGCGTCGAAGAACATAAGAACGCCCCAGCCGAAGCACTCTCTGATCGTCTCGAGATCGTTCGTGAACAGACTCATGAGAGAGCCGACCTTGTTCTCGTGATAGTAGTCGCGGCTGAGGTCTTTGGCGTTCGAGAACATCCTTTTCATCAGGTCGTCGACGACGCCGATCGACGAACCGAGAAACGCGATCCTCCACACGAACCGCCCCGCCATAATGACGAGGATGATCCCGATGAAGGGAAGGCATATCCGACCGAGCAGAAAAGCCATGTCGAAAGGGACGGCCTCGCCGTCAACGACGACGGAACCGTCGTTGATGCCGTTTATGACCATCTGATAGAGGTTCGGTATTATGAGCTGAAAAAAGTCCACCGCGACGAGCGTCAGTATCCCGACAAGAAGCGGCAGAGCGTATTTCAGATAATATCTGTTGAACTGTTTTCCGAAAATCATGATAAACTCCGCGGGGATGATTCCCCAACACAGAATTCTACCATAAACGCTCGACTTTTTCCACCTTTTTCAGATAATCAAGCAAAGAAATATGACGAATAGTCTGAATAATTGTATGAAATTGGAGAAATAAAAAGAGCTTTTTCGTTTAACTAATGGTTAACGAGAAAGCTCTGTTTGCTTTTTCAATAAATGCAACAAGTACTCTTTTTCGAATTAAAAGGTGTTTAATAATTCAACAAAGAATTAGTATTCAATTAGATTTGAATCTTCATAATCTTTTTCTGCACTTAAATTTTTATAATAGACTTTGTAGTCTGAAAACAAATCTCTATTGTCTTCTAAACGCTGTAAGGTGGATTGACAATAATAATCTTCTGTTTCCACTCCTATGCTATTCCTGTTAGATTTTATTGCTGCAAGCATTGTTGTGCCACTACCGGAAAATGGATCAAGGACATAATCTCCTACAAATGAAAACATTTTGACTAAACGGGTAGCAAGTTCTAGAGGGAAAGGTGCGGGATGTCCATTTTTTGTTGATGCTCCAGGTAATTCCCAGATTTGACTGAACCAGTTTTGAAAATCTTCTTTGTCAATCATACTTTCATTACGCTGCCTGTTTGATGGTTTTCTGTACCCCCCTGGTTTTCTTTGCATTAAAATATACTCAATATCATTCTTAATGATCGCATTGGGCTCATATGGCTTTCCGAGAATAGAACTGTTGGTATTTGCCTCATATGATGCATTGGATATTTTGTGCCACAGGATAGGATTTAAATTATCAAATCCAATTTTTCTACAAGATACAGCTATATCAGAATGAAGTGGCATAACAACATGTCGACCATATTTACGTCTTGATAGACAGACATCACCCACTACACATACGATTCTCCCACCGGGGACAAGAATTCTAAAGCATTCTTTCCATACTTTTTCGAGTTCATCGATAAAGCATTGATAATCGTTTATTATTCCTAGTTGGTTTTCCCCTCTTCTATATTCTTTTAAATTGTAATAAGGCGGAGATGTAAGAATCAAGTGAATACTATTATTTTGGATAAAGGATAGGTCACGAGCATCCGCATGATATAGAATATGCTCTGTCATTTTAATTCTCCTGACTATAGTGTGAAACAACTGCACCTAACATAGACATAATAAACTGTATACAAGACAACTCCTCTTTTGGATAATCATAATACAAATAATCTTCTCTATTGCTTGTGGCAATAAAACAAGCAGCACTATATTGCCGTTCAAGGAGTAGTTTACTACAAAAAATCTCGTAACGTTCCTTATATGAAGCATTTGTGAATTCACGAAGAATTGGAAAATGCTTTGAATTTGACCTTACGGGAACATTTGACTTTAAACAATCTTCAAGAACCAAAAAATAACCCAACCAGGGTGCTTTTTGAGTACCGAACACGCCTTCTCTGTATGCTGTCCAAATATCTAAAGCACTTCCCATAGCTTCTTCAGTTCGGTTGTTGAAATTATTTCCAAAAGAAGGACCCACGTGGCTTTTAAATTCAATGGCAATTATCAATTCATTATTGTCAACGACAAGAAGATCCCATTTTTTTGTTGGACGGTAATAACCCGGTAATTCAAGATCAGAATCAATGAAAATGCAGTTTTCAGGAACCCCGTTCAAAACTAGGATATCTTTCATCAAGCAAACAAAGCCATCCAACTGTTTCCCTCCTGTTACAGCGCCCCTGTTTCCTTGGTCATGTGACCCTAATTGAGTTTGACGTGTTATCTGACCACTTCTTGTAGCCCAAAAAAACTCAATTGCATCCTCAATTCGGTTATCTAAATCTCTGGGAATTCTTATAGCACTCATTCTTGAATCCTCCTCAATGATAGAACCCATTCCTCAACAAAGACCACTTATCAACAGATAGAATATGTAAAAACTCTCTATAAACAGTCTATCACATTCTTAAAAGATAATCAAGAAATATACCAAAAAACCATTCTATTTAGAACCACCTATTTAGTGAATAAATGAGGGCTATATTTGTTTCTCAAAGTCTGTTTTTGAAAGAAAAACAATGAATCTAGTAAATTTCTTTTTGACAATTTCCCCCGCGGTGTGATATCATTGTTTCAGAAAAGCAAACTCGGAAAAGGACGCCGGAAATGGGAAAAAAGAACGATACGCCGCTTGCCCCGGAAGATTACGTGGAGTCCAGATGTCTGCTCTGCGGCGAGGAGTACGGAGCGCCCGCGATGCGCCCCATCCCTCAGCGCAGGATAACGGAAAAAACGGACGAATATATGAGTCGGCGCGACTACGCCGGCGTCGAACGCCACCTTACCTACTGGCTCGAAGAGGCGCGCCTCGGGCGCGATTTGCGAGGAGAGTTCTATATCTGCGGGGAACTCGTCGGTCACTACCGCAAGACGGGCGAGCGTGAAAAGATGATAATATACGCAGCTCGGGAACTCGAACTGATCGGGATCTTAGGATTCGAGGGAACGGTCAGCGCGGGAACGGCGTACGTCAACGTTGCGACAGCGTATAACGCATTCGGAGAAAACGAAAAGTCCGCGGAACTCTTTCGCAAGGCGAAAGAAGCATACGAAAACGCAGGGTGTTCCGACCCCGACTTGCTCGGCGGACTTTATAACAACATGGCGCTCACGTGCGCCGCGCTCTCAAAGTTCGACGAGGCGGACGAATATTTCAAGCGCGCGCTTGAGATCATGGAAAACGCCCCTCAGGGCGAACTCGAGTGCGCCATGACGCTGCTCAACATGGCTGACGCCGTCTGTGCGCGTTACGGCGCGGAGGCGGCGGAAGGGGAGATCTTTGATCTTCTCGACCGGGCGCGCGCATATTTCGACGGCGATCATCCGCGCGACGGATATTACGCTTTCGTCTGCGAAAAATGCGCTCCGTCCTTTGAATACTACGGATATTTTGCCGACGCTAAGGAACTCTCGCGCCGCGCGGAGGAGATATATGAAAGGGATTGAGATCGCCCGCGCCTACTATGAGAAATTCGGGCGCCCGATGCTCGAGAGCGGTTTTCCCGATCTGCTCCCGCTCGTCGCCGCCGGTCTTTGCGGACCGGGCTCGGAGTGCTTCGGTTTCGACGACGACACGTCGCGCGACCACGATTTCGAGCCGGGATTCTGCCTTTACATCCCCGGCGAGGACGTCGTGGACAGAAAACGGGCCTTTCAGCTCGAGAGGGCGTACGCCGCGCTTCCGCGCGAATTCGAGGGATTGAAGCGTTCTCTCGCCGCTCCCGTGGGCGGATCACGCAGGGGAGTCATCCGCACGGCGGATTTTTTTCGCGACAGGACCGGATCGGAGAACGGAGAGCTCACGCTTGAAGAATGGATGACGACCCCGTCGTCCTCGCTCGCTGAGGCGGTGAACGGAGATATCTTCTTCGACGGATACGGAGAGGTAACGCGCATCCGCGCCTCGCTCGCGCGATACCCCAAAGACGTTATGCGAAAAAAGCTGTCGGGTTTGCTGCTCGTAATGGCGCAGGCGGGACAGTACAACTATAAAAGGTGCCTCGCGCACGGCGAGGAGGGCGCCGCGCAGTTGTCCGCGATCGAGTTTTCACGCGCCGCGATGCAGACGGTCTTCCTTCTGAACGGCGTTTATATGCCTTTTTACAAATGGGCGTTCCGCGCGATGCGTGCGCTTCCGGAACTGTCCCTCACCGCCGAGCTGATCGAATATCTCATCACGACGGACAACGGAGAGACGACCAGAGATGAGAAGAGCGGCGTCATGGAGAGTATCGCCGCAGACGTGATCGACGCGCTGATCGACCGCGGTCTCACCAAAGCCTCGTGCGGCGATCTTGAGAAGCACGCCTATTCGGTGAACGACGGGATATCCGATCCCGTCCTGAGAAATATGAGTATCTTTGCTGGAGTATGACGATGACGATCCACGGAATAGCAAAAATGACCCTCCTCGATTTTCCGGGGCACGTAGCGTGCACCCTTTTTCTGCCCGGATGCGATTTCCGCTGCCCGTTCTGCCACAACTTCGATCTTGCGACGGGAAAGTCGGATGAGGTAATGAGCGAGGATGAACTTCTCGCGTTCCTCAAAGGACGAATCGGCCTGCTCGACGGCGTCGCGGTCACGGGCGGGGAACCGCTCCTTCACCGCGATCTGGCCGATCTTCTTTCAAAGATACGCGAACTCGGATATATGACGAAGATTGACACGAACGGGTATCACCCCGAGGCGCTCTCGGGTATCATCTCCGCGGGTCTTTGCGACTACGTCGCGATGGACGTCAAGAATTCCCCCGCGAAATACGCCGGGACGTGCGGCGTCGACTCCGTCGATCTCTCACGCATAGAGAAGAGCATTGAGATCCTCAAATGCGCGCCGATCGATTCGGAGTTTCGCACGACCGTCACCGCCGAACTTCACGCGGCGGAAGATATTGAAGAGATAGGTAAAATGATACGCGGGGCGAAAAGATACTATCTTCAGGCGTTCGTAGACCGCGACTCCGTGCCGTTCGAGGGATTCTCCGCGCCGCCTCGCGAGACGATGGCTGAATACCTCGCGATCGCCCGAAAATATGTGCCGGAAGCTGCTCTTCGTGGAATTGACTAAAAAACAAGATATAGATTTGTCGAACATTTTTCACCACAATATATTGACAAATTCTCCCGGGATGTTGTATAATTGTCTCTGCTGAGTCGATGCGGCGTCCCGGGCGCTTTTTTTCTGTTTTTAGCGGGTGTTTTACGCCCGGTTTTTACTTGACGGACAGCCCGAAGCCGCTTGATCGGATAAAAAATCAATGTAAGGAGAACCTCCGATGTATCAGGTAGTCAAAAGAGACGGAAACGTAGTGGATTTCAATATATCCAAGATTTCCGCGGCGATCACTAAAGCGTTTGAGGCGCTTGGCAAACAGTATCATCCTTCTGTCATCGATCTGATCTCCCTTCACGTTACCTCCGACTTCGAGTCGAAGATCAAGGACGACAGGATCACCGTCGAGCAGATCCAGGACAGCGTTGAGAAAGTGCTGTCCGAATCCGGTTACGCCGACGTAGCGAAGGCGTACATCCTCTACCGTAAACAGCGCGAGAAAGTCAGGAATATCAACTCGACCCTTCTCAATTACAAGGATCTTGTCGATAACTACCTGAAGATCAACGACTGGAGAGTCAAAGAGAACTCCACCGTCACGTATTCCGTCGGCGGACTCATCCTCTCCAACTCAGGCGCCATCACGGCGAACTATTGGCTCTCCGAGGTCTACGACGAAGAAATCGCAGAGGCGCACAGAAGCGCTGCGATCCACCTGCACGACCTGTCGATGCTCACCGGATACTGCGCCGGATGGTCGCTCAAGCAGCTCATCCAGGACGGTCTCGGCGGCGTTCCCGGCAAGATCACCTCGTCCCCGGCGAACCACCTCTCCACCCTCTGCAACCAGATGGTCAACTTCCTCGGTATCATGCAGAACGAGTGGGCGGGCGCTCAGGCGTTCTCCTCGTTCGACACGTATCTCGCTCCGTTCGTCAAGGTCGACAACCTGACGCAGAAGGAAGTCAAGCAGTGCGTCCAGTCCTTCGTCTACGGCGTCAACACGCCGTCCAGATGGGGCACTCAGGCTCCGTTCTCCAACATCACACTCGACTGGACCGTACCGAACGACCTCAAAAACCTTCCCGCGATCATAGGCGGCAAGGAGATGGACTTCACCTACGGCGACTGCCAGCACGAGATGGATATGGTCAATAAGGCGTTCATCGAGATCATGATCGAGGGCGACGCCAACGGCCGCGGATTCCAGTATCCGATCCCGACGTACTCGATCACCCGCGACTTCGACTGGTCCGAGACCGAGAACAACAAACTCCTCTTCGAGATGACCGCTAAATACGGTACCCCTTATTTCTCGAACTACATAAACTCCGACATGGAACCGTCCGACGTCCGCTCGATGTGCTGCCGTCTGCGCCTCGACCTCCGCGAACTCCGCAAAAAATCAGGCGGATTCTTCGGATCGGGCGAGAGCACCGGTTCTATCGGCGTCGTCACTATCAACATTCCGCGTATCGCGTACCTCGCGTCCGACGAGGCGGACTTCTACCGCCGTCTCGACGCCCTCATGGATATTTCGGCGCGTTCCCTCAAGACGAAGAGGACCGTCATCACGACGCTTCTCGATCAGGGACTCTATCCGTATACCAAGCGTTATCTCGGCACGTTCGAGAACCACTTCTCGACGATCGGTCTGATCGGTATGAACGAGGCGTGCCTCAACGCGAATTGGCTCCGCGTCGATCTCACCGACAAGAGAGCGCAGAGATTCACGCGCGACGTTCTCAACCATATGAGAGAGCGCCTCTCCGACTATCAGGAGAAATACGGCGACCTTTATAACCTCGAGGCGACCCCGGCGGAATCCACCACGTACCGTTTCGCAAAGCACGACAAAGAGGATTTCCCGGACATCATTACCGCGAACATGAACGGCACGCCTTACTACACCAACTCCTCGCACCTGCCCGTCGGATATACCGACGACGTGTTCTCCGCGCTCGACATCCAGGACGATCTGCAGACGCTCTACACCTCGGGTACCGTCTTCCACGCCTTCCTCGGCGAGAAGCTCCCCGACTGGAAAGCGGCGGCGAACCTCGTCCGCAAGATCGCGGAAAACTACAAACTCCCGTATTACACGATGTCGCCGACGTATTCCGTCTGCCGAGACCACGGTTATCTCACAGGCGAGCAGACGGTATGCCCGATCTGCGGCGAGAAGACCGAGGTCTACTCCCGCATCACCGGCTATTACCGTCCGGTCCAGAACTGGAACGTCGGCAAGGCGCAGGAATTCCGCGACCGCAAGGTATACGACATCGGTCGCTCCGTCCTGACTCACAAGGGACCGAACCCGGCTCCTGTCGACGACGCCCCGGCGGCGCCCGCGGAATGCGTGAACGAAGCTCCGGCGGCGGATGGCTGCGGCGCGATCCTCTTCAAAACTCCCACCTGCCCCAACTGCAAGGCGGCGGCGGCTCTCCTCGACAAAGCGGGGATCGCATACGAGGCCAAAAACGCCGACGCAGAACCGGATCTTGTCGCGCAGTACGGCGTGAAGCAGGCTCCTACCCTCGTCATCCTGAAGGACGGCGGCTTCGAGAAATACAGAGGCGTTTCCGACATCAAAGGCTGGATCCAGAGCAGATAAGCGAAAAACAATAAGCGGGCAGAAACCGCGGCGCGGTTTCTGCCCCTTCCTATAAGGAGATACGAGAAATGTATGACGTGATAGTGATAGGCGGCGGCCCCGCGGGAATGACCGTGGCTCTGTACGCCGTGAGGAACGGGAAATCCGCGCTCGTTATCGAGCGAGGCACGTTCGGCGGACAGATAACGCACTCCCCGAAGGTGGAAAACTACCCCGGCACGCTCTCCATGAGCGGGAACGAATTCGCCGATAAAACGCTCGAACAGATCCTCGCGCAGGGCGCGGAGATCGAGATCGACACCGTGACGGGCGTCCGTGACGAAGGCGCGAGGAAAGTCGTCGTGACCGAGACGGGCGAGTTCGAAGGAAAGACCGTCGTTATCGCGACGGGCGTCAAGCACAGGATGCTCGGACTTCCGGGCGAGGATGAGCTCGTCGGAGAGGGGATATCCTTCTGCGCCGTATGCGACGGCGACTTCTACGCGGGAAAGACGGTATGCGTCGCCGGAGGAGGGAACTCCGCGCTGCAGGAAGCGATCCTTCTGTCCGAGAAATGCGCGAGGGTCATTATGCTTCAGGACCTTCCCGACTTCACCGGCGAGCCGAAGCTCCGCGAAGTGCTCTTCGCACGGCCGAACGTGGAAAAACACGTGAGCGTTTCGATCGACCGCCTTCTTACGGAGAACGGAGAACTGACCGGCGTCGGTATCACTCACAAAGCGACCGGAGAGACCGAAGAGATAAAATGCGACGGACTCTTTGTGGCCATCGGACTCATACCTGAAAACGAGCCGTACCGCGATCTCTGCGATCTCAACAATTACGGCTATTTCGATTCAGATGAGCGGTGTCTCACTAAGACGCCGGGCGTCTTCGTCGCCGGCGACTGCCGGAGCAAGGCGATCCGTCAGGTAGCGACTGCGATCTCGGACGGCGCGGTCGCCGCCCTCGCCGCGTGCCGTTACGTTGATGGTATCTGAATAAACAAACGTGTCATCCTGAGCGGAGACCGAAGGTCGGAGTCGAAGGATCTGAAAAACGGATGAGGATTCTATGATAGATCCTTCGGTTTCGCTTCACTTCGTTCCGCTTCACTCAGGATGACAAAGAAAAGAGAACAAATGAAATCTCCTATCCTCATTACCGCTTTCGACTCGTTCGGAGGCAGAAACTACAACCCGACGGAACGGCTGCTCGGAATGCTCCCAGACGAAGGGATAAAAAAACTTCTGCTGCCGACGTCGTATTCTCGCGCGCCGCAGCTGCTTCGCGCCGCGGTAAAGGAACTGTCGCCCGCCGCTGTCGTCTGCACGGGGCTCGCGTCAGGCAGATCCGCGATATCGCTCGAATTCGCCGCGCTGAATATCCGGGACGCCGACGTCCCGGATAACGACGGCGAGCGCGCGTCGGGCGAAAACGTCATTCCGGGCGCGCCGAACGCGCTGTTCACGGATCTCGATCTTGCTCCATACGCGCGGATTATACGCGACGCGGGTATCCCGTGCCGCGTTTCGTATCACGCGGGAACGTTCGTCTGCAACTGCGTATACTATCATCTTCTGTCTCTCGGAGTCCCGGGCGTTTTCATCCACGTTCCGGACGACGAGTTATCCGCGCAGTCTCCGGACGCTCCGCGTATGCGTCTGGAGGATTCCGCAAAAGCTGTCTCGATCTTCGCGGAAGAGTTGAGAAAGAGCGTGACGTGACCGGGATCGGTCGGATATCCGATCCGCGGAGACGATCTGTCCCGTGCCTGCGTTGTAACAAAAAAACCGCCGTCTTTGGCGGTTTTTTGAATGTCGTCCGCAAATCCGGTCGGGTTCAAACGGTCAGGACCAGTTCGATCTCGTCTTCATCCTCGGCGCCGGTCGCGGAAAAGCCCCTGCTTTCATATAGTTT
>JAFWTH010000067.1 GCA_017518975.1 Clostridia bacterium | reverse complement strand
GCGGAGCGGATATACTGGTGAAGTTTGAGGGATTGAACGTAGGCGGATCGATCAAAACGAGAACCGCGTTCAATATGATAGAGGAAGCAGAAAAAAAAGGACTGCTCAGCAAAGAATCGATTATCGTCGAACCTACGAGCGGTAATCAGGGGATCGGCCTCGCGCTCGTCGGAGCCGTGAAAGGTTACAGGACGATTATCATTATGCCCGACTCGGTCAGCGCGGAGAGGACCAAACTCGTTCGACATTACGGAGCGGAAGTCAAACTTATCCATGACGCGGGAGACATCGGGAAATGCATAGAGGAATGCCTCGCTACTGCGATCAGAATGAAAGAAAAGGATCCCCACGTATTCGTACCGCAGCAGTTCTCCAATCCGGATAACAAAGCCGCTCATATCAAGCATACGGCTCTCGAGATCCTGTCGGACGTTGAAGGACCGATTCACGGCTTCTGCAGCGGTATCGGAACGGGAGGAACGATATCCGGAATAGGAGAAGTGCTAAAAGAAAAGAATCCCGACATTGAAATTTGGGCCGTAGAACCGGAGAATGCCGCGATCCTCGCCGGCGGCACGATCGGAACCCATATTCAAATGGGAATAGGCGACGGTATCATCCCCGATATTCTTGACCGCGAGATATACGATGAAATATACGTCGTCACCGACACGGATGCGATCGAAACGTCCAAAAGACTCGCCAGAGAAGAAGGCCTTATGTGCGGGATCTCAAGCGGAACAAACGTTGCCGCGGCAATCAAACTCGCGGAAAAACTCGGCCCCGGCAAAATCGTCGTCACCGTTCTTCCCGACACCGCGGAGAGATATTTTTCAACTCCGCTATTCGGGGAATGATATTCTTACGTTTTCTCTAAGATCAATAAATAACGAAATAACCGGAGGATAAAAGTATGCCGCCTCCCCCCAGAGGTTTTATGGGCAGAGCCCCTCTAACCGAAGAAGAAAAAAAGAACCGCCCTAAAGTGACTCGCAAACTGCTCGGAAGGATCTTCTCATATCTTTTGCCATATAAGGCGCAGATGGGAGTTGTGCTCGGATGTATTCTCATTTCATCTGTTCTCGGCCTTTTGCCTTCGGTCCTGACGGGAAAGATCGTCGACGACGGGCTTCTCGGTCGAAACCTCAGGATTCTTATCATACTGATTTCAGCTTCACTCGGCGTATCTCTCGCATCAAACCTTATAAAAGTCGCTGAAAGTTATCTTAACCACTGGATCTCGCAGCATATCTCATACGATATGCGGAACAAGATGTACGCGCATCTCCAGAAGATGTCGCAAAAGTTCTTTACCTCAAGCAATCAAGGCGATATAATCACAAGGATGACCGGCGATATTTCCGGCGTTGAGTCCGTCGTTTCAAACACTTTCACCTCCATTCTGTCAAACGCTGTCACTCTGATCGCCGCGGTCGTGATTATGTTCAGACAGAACTGGATACTTGCTATAGTCGGGATCGTTATCGTTCCCCTGTTTACAATTCCTACGCGTTGGGCAGGAAGAACGAGATGGAAACTCACGCAGGAAGCGCAGGAATGCAACGACGAGATCAACGGGATCCTCAATGAGACGATGTCAGTCAGCGGACAATTGCTCGTAAAACTCTTCGGACGGGAGAAATACGAATACGAAAGATATCGCAGCGCAGGCCACCGCATGATAAAGCTGAACATCAAAGAACGCATGGCGGGCAGATGGTTCATGGTCATAATCGAGACGATATCGAGCGTCGGTCCGATGCTTTTGTACCTTGTCGGCGGCATCATTATGATGAAATACGACCCTGCGCTGACCGTAGGAGATATCACTGTTCTTGTGGCTCTGCTCGGAAGGATGTACGGCCCCGTCAATTCACTTCTCAACATACAGGTCGAATGGATCCGTTCAATGGCTCTGTTCACAAGGATCTTTGAGTATTACGACATGCCTGTTGAAGTCGAAAACGCCCCCGACGCCGTGAAGCTCGAATCCACCGACGGAAGCGTAAGTTTTAAGAATGTCCGCTTCTCGTACAATGAAGAACGTGAGATCCTCAAGAACGTGAGTTTTGATCTTCACAGCGGCAAAAGTATCGCTATAGTGGGACCGTCCGGATCCGGAAAATCAACTATGATCTCTCTTATCCCGCGGCTTTACGACGTCACGGGAGGAGAAGTCGACTTCGGCGGGATAGACGTGAGGCGGCTCGATCTTCAGTTTCTTCGAGCAAGCGTCGGTATAGTAAGTCAGGAAACGTATCTTTTCAACGGAACAATACGCGAAAACCTCATGTATGCGAAGCCAAACGCTACAGAAGAAGAACTAATCGAAGCATGTAAAAAAGCCAATATTCTCGATTTTATCGAGAAATGCGAAAAAGGACTCGACACCGTGGTCGGGAACAGAGGGCTGAAACTTTCCGGCGGTGAAAAGCAACGTATCTCGATCGCAAGAGTCCTCTTGAAAGATCCGGCGCTGCTGATATTCGATGAGGCCACGTCATCGCTCGATTCGATCTCAGAGAATAAGATACAGGACGCTATAGAACCAATCATCGCGTCAAGAACGAGTATCCTCATTGCACACCGTCTGTCGACCGTTCTCGCTGCCGATGGAATACTCGTCCTTAAAGACGGAGTCATCACGGAGCGCGGTACTCACTCCGATCTTGTGGGTCGCGGAGGAGTCTACACGGAGCTGTACGAAACGCAGTTCAGACGCGCTCTCGATGAAGCGGAAAAATCCGGGAAAGAAGAACAAAAGACTCCGATGGATGTTTATCCGTAATCTCGCAATGATTTTTTGACAACGGAACAGTTGATCTTACGTTTTATCACCTCGATGGGTCCGACGGTAAAAGTCGCCCCTGCAAAAGATATTTCAACTGTTTTTCCGCTTCTGTTTAGCACCGTCAGAAGAGCGTCACCCGAGCCGTCGACCGGTGTCCGTACGAATGCAAAAACGTTTCCGTCAAGGTGTACGATCTCAAAGAGTCCTTTCGCAAGAAGGGGCTCTTTTCTTCTCTCCTCACATTCTTTCCTGTAGAATTCAAGAAGTTCCCCATCCTCTTTTCCCCATGGGAAAGATCCCCGGCAAAACGGATCTTCGAACCCCTCAACTCCGACTTCGTCTCCGTAATAAATAACAGGAACACCCGGGAGCGCACAAACGGTTGAGTATGCGGCTTTCAATCTCATTATTGCAAGCGCTCTCGTTTCCTGAGACATCCTGTACCCAGATTTTTCTACGTTTGTTTTTAATTTATCCGACTCTCCGCCGAGTGAAGTAAGAATCCGTACGGTGTCGTGCGAACCGAGAACGTTAAAGGAAACGTCTGACGACTGTTTGGGATAACGTCGATAGAGGCCTTCGGTCGCGTCTCTCAAGCGATCGACGTCTGCATACAGCAAATACGCGATAAGTGCGTTCCTCAGGGGATAATTCATAACCCCGTCAAGTTCATTTCCCGTAAGATAGGAGCGCCTTTCTCCGTAACTGATTTTGTTCGAGGCATCCTCCCAGACCTCTCCGATCAAAACGGCGTCCTTTTCCCTGCTTTTTACGTTTTTACGAAGAAAAGAAAGAAAAGAATCGGTGAGTTCATCCGCGACGTCGATCCGCCACCCGCTTACGCCTAAGCTCATCCACTTATTGAGAAATTTCTTTTCAATGAAGTTTCGGTACGTTTCATCATCGCAGTTGACCTTGGGAAGAATATCGATACCCCACCACGATCTGTATTTATCGGGGTACTCGTCAAAACAAAACCATGAGAAATATTCACTTTCTTTTGAATTATACGCTCCGCCATTACCATATCTTCCGAACTTATTGAAATAAACGCTGTCTGAACCCGTATGATTGAATACCCCGTCGAGGATGATCTTTATTCCTTTCTTTTCAGCGTTCTCTATCAGGTAAACCAGACCCGCGTCACCTCCGAGCGCTGAGTCTACTTTCATCATATCGCCTGTATCGTAACGGTGATTTGATGAGCTTTCAAATATAGGATTGAGATATACAGCCGTTATCCCGAGTGTTGATAGATAATCAAGTTTTTCCGCCACACCGTACAGATCGCCGCAGAAAAAATCATTGTTTGAAACGATGGCGCCCGGATATGCCGGATACGACGGATCGTCATCCCAGTTTTTTACAATAGCTCCCTTCTTCGGGACGCATTTTCCGCTCTTTCTGAAACGATCGGGAAAAATCTGATATACAATCCCGCCCTTCAGATAATCAGGAGTTTTAAAATCCGATGAATAGACGAGTAATTGACGAGAGGCTTGGTCCGCAGTTGAATATTCAGTAAGTTTTTTTGACAGTTCGCCGCCGAAGTATCTGGCCTCGGTATGAGTTATGACTTTCCAACAGTAAAAGAATAGTCCGACGGAAACAGAAGATTCACCTATTAGAATATCTGAAGTATTCAAGCGGACCGTAAACAGATCCATGTCTTTATCAGTTCCTGAATAATACGCCGAATAATACGACGTTTCTTTTTTACCATCCCGCTTTACGACAATCCCGACCTCAAGAAAGGCTTCACGCCGCGGCGCGGTAAAAACCAACTCTATATCAGTTCCGGAAGGAAAAGCGCCGAATAAAGACGCGTCGGAATACGCGCTTTCTGTTCCGATCTTTTTGGTCTCATAACAAGTCATCTTATCCTGTTTAATCCCCATATTTTCCCGGCATACTCGCGTATAGCTCTGTCAGATGAGAAATACCCGCTGCGGGCAATATTGAATAGTGATTTTTTTGAAAACAACGATGGGTCCGAAGACTCTCTCACTGCCCTTTCCCAGACGTTACAATACGGTTCAAAGTCCCGCAAACACATATACGGGTCGGGATGATCCCCCGAGAATAACAGATAACGCTTAATTTCTTCCGATACGGATTTGTCGGGAATCAGATCGAGCGCATCGACCGCGATCCGCACCTTATCGTTCTGCATATAGTACTTCATCGGACTATAACCGTCGCGCGATACTCTTTCAACTTCGTTTGCATCCATACCGAAAATAAATGCATTATCTTCTCCGACAGCTTCGGATATCTCTAAATTCGCCCCGTCCGGAGTACCGAGAGTGAGTGCACCGTTCATCATCATTTTCATACAGCCCGTTCCGGACGCTTCTTTTCCCGCAAGCGATATCTGTTCACTGATATGGGTCGCCGGAATGATCCTCTGAGCAGATGAGACACTATAATCCTCTGCAAACAGTACCCTTATCCTATCGTCCGCGTCCTTATCTGACGAAATCAAAACGCCAATATTCCATATCAGTTTAAGGATTAACTTCGCAGCTCTGTAGCCAGGGGCGGCCTTTCCCCCAATGACAAAAGCAAGACGGGGCAGATCAAGAAACTTTCCGTCCTTTATTCCCACGTAAACATAAAGTATTTTAAGCGCGTTCATCAATTGCCTTTTGTACTCGTGAAAACGCTTTATCTGAGCGTCGATCACACCTTCCGGATCCCACCTTACTCCGCACTGCGCAAAAAGCCGTTCGGCATTCTGCTTTTTTATTTTCATTAATGCGTCGAGAAACGGTCTGTCATTCTTATATCTGATCAATTCCTCAAGCGCTTCGGGTTCTCTTTTGAATTTATTGCCTATCGTTTCAGTTATAAGTGACGATAATGCTGGATTTGAAATCAGAAGCCAACGAATGTGAGACACTCCGTTTGTCACGGACGTGAACTTCTCAGGTGAAAACTCGTTATAGTTTCTGAAAACCGTTTTTTTCAATATCGAGGAATGAATGCGTGAAACACCGTTCACGGTGTGAACAGACGCTGTGCACAACTCCGCCATCCTGACACGCGAGTAGGAAACGGGCGCCATAGCTGAAATACGCGAAAAATCGCCCGGGAAACTCACCCAAATCGACCTGCAGACCCTTTCATTAATTTCTTTGATTATTGAGTAAATCCTCGGAAGGCGAAGCTTGAAGAAATCTTCGTTCCACGTCTCGAGCGCCTCAGGCATAACGGTGTGATTCGTATATGAAAAAACGGTGTTAACCGTTCTCCACGCTTCGTCCCACGAAAAACCGTTTTCATCCATAAGAACTCTCATAAGTTCGGGAATAGCAAGAGCGGGATGAGTGTCGTTTATGTGAATCGCGTTGAGTTCATCAAACCGTTCGAGAGAACCGCAGACCATTTTGTGTCGATTAATGATATCTTTGACCGTTGCGCTTACGAGAAAATACTGCTGAGACAAGCGTAGAAGTTTTCCCTCGACCCTGTCGTCTGACGGATAAAGCGTTGAAGAGATCGCATCGCCTCCCCAATCATCCTCACGATACAATTCGGCAGTCGGGGAATCTGATTTTATCTTTTCAGCTTTCCAAAGACGTATATAATTCACTGTTTTTGTCGCGTATCCCGGGATCATAAGGTCGTACGGAACAGCCCTGAACCGCTCGTCGCCTTCCGTGGTGATTTTTAACCTGTCGTTTTCCCATGATTCCCTAACTTTCCCGCCTATTGAAACGTAGAGGGATTCGTTCTCTCGCGGTATGAGCCAGATCGTTCCGGTTTTTAACCATTCGTCCGGTTTTTCAATTTGCTCACCGTCAATTATCGATTGAGTGAAAAACCCGTTTTTATAAAGGATCGAATATCCTGTAGCGGGAAAATCGAGAGATGAGAGCGAATTCATATAACACGCCGCAAGCCTTCCCAAACCGCCGTTACCAAGCCCGGGATCCGTTTCAATATCAGCAATTTCGTCAAAAGAAAACGATGATTTTTTCTTTATCAAAACTTCACGAATATTCGATAAAAGACCGGTTGCGAGCGCATTGTATTCAAGATTCCTTCCGACAAGGAACTCCATTGAAAGATAACTTACGCGTTTGTCGTTTGAGTGCGCTTGCATGTTTTTACTGAAACGTTCCGCCAATCTCCCTGAAATCAAAGACGAAATTGCGAAATACAGCTGCTCAGCCGTTGCATCGGAAAATGATACTCCGAACCTTTTTTTCAACTCCGCCGATAATTCATCAAATGTGATTTCACGGTATATCCGATCCATTTCTACCCCTTAATTCTTTCGTATATTTTTACGTACTCGGCTGCAGACCGATCCCAACTGTTGTCAACGTTCATTGTATTTTTAACAAGCTGTTCCCATTTTCTTTTGTCCTTGAATACCGAAACCGCATAACCGATCGTATTTTTCATTTCATATGCGTCATAATTTGCAAACGAAAAACCCGTCCCCTCATTAGTGAATTCGTTATACGGAATAACAGTATCTTTAAGTCCGCCGGTTTCTCTTACGATCGGCGGAGTGCCGTACCTCTGCGCAGTCATCTGTGCTATTCCGCACGGTTCGAACAAAGAAGGCATCAGAAACATATCGGCGCCGGAATACACAAGGCGCGAAAGAGAGTTGTCAAAGCGGTCTATATATCCGACATTTCCTCTGAATCTCTCCGAGAGAGACCTGAAATAACCTTCATATTCGCTCCATCCTGTTCCGAGAACAACGAGAACGACTCCTGACTCACTTACGATCTGCTCGGCGACACGCATCACGAGTTCAATACCCTTTTGCGGAACGAGCCGGGTGACCATTGCAATAACGGGTAAATCACGACTTTCGGAGACACAAAACTCAATGCACAGTCTTTTTCTGCATTTTCTCTTTCCTGAAAGATCGACTGCAGAATACAAAGACGGTATTGATGCGTCGCTCGAAGGATCGTACGTTTCGTCAAGCCCGTTTGTGATCCCGTATAACCCGCCCTTTCTGTTCCTGATCACGCCCTCGAGACCGTACGAGTAATAACCGTCGAATAACTCGCGAGCGTATGTCGGACTTACCGTTGTGACTTCGTCCGCCGCACATAACGCGCCTTTCAGCAGGTTTATCTCTCCGTTGAACAATACTTCGCTGTCGTCGGAAGACAAAGCAAATATGTCCGAGACTGTCCCGACGTCATATTTCCCCTGATAAGCAATATTATGAACGGTAAAAACGCTCTTGATATTACCAAACTCTCGGGAAAGTTTTTTAAGGTAAATAACGGATAACGCGCTTTGCCAGTCGTTTGCATGAAGAATATCAGGTGATACGACGCGTTCCGTGATCATCGATACCACAGCTTTCCCGAAATAAGCAAATCTCTCACCGTCGTCGTAATTCCCGTAAATCAACTCTCTTCCGAAATAATACTCGTTGTCGATAAAATAAAACGTCACACATTCGTATTCGATTTTTCTTATTCCGATATATTGCTTTCTCCACGAAAGAGAAATCTCTCCCTCAAAGACTGGTTCGGATTTAGGGTAATACTTTTGTTTTATCGAACGGTACATTGGTAGAACAACGGAAACATTTACACGGCCGCCTCTGTTGACGTATCGAGGCAAAGATCCGGACACCTCTCCTAGTCCGCCGGTGCTGATGAAAGGCGACGCCTCTGAAGTTACAAACAAGACTTTGATCATAATACCGCCGCTTCTGCAGGGACACGTATGGCAGCATCTCTGGAGACTTCCGAACCGTTTTCGATGAGAAGGATCGAGTTTTTTCCCGAAACAGGATCGATACTGTCCGACCCGACCCGTGATCCTTCTCCGATTATGGAATCCCTTCCTATGACGGAATACAATACGCGTGCTCCTCTGCTGACTTTCACGTTATCCATGAGAACGGAACGTCTGACGACCGCTCCGCTTTCGACCGTAACACCCGGAGAGACGACAGAATCTTCAAGTACGCCGCAGATATAAGCCCCATCGGACAGCAGAGAGTTTCTGACTTCAGCGTCCGCTCCGATCCTTGAAGGAGGAAGCGGTTCGCTTCCCGTCGCAACAGTCCAACGCACATCGTAAGGATCGAACGGAGGGGTTTCGCCCAGTAAGTCCATATTTGCCTCCCAAAGCGACTGTACCGTTCCCACGTCACGCCAGTACCCGAAGAAAGGGTATGCTAAGATCTTTCCGCCTTTTGAAAGAAGAGACGGGATCACGTTTTTTCCGAAATCATGTTCAGAGTCAGGATCTTCGGCATCTGATGAAAGAATATCGAATAAAACGTCCGAACGGAATACGTATACCCCCATCGATGCAACGTCGGATTCCGGTTCTTCCGGTTTTTCATCAAACCCGGTAACAAACAGATCGGAGTCAAGCGTCATTATTCCGTATCTCGATGCCTCGGAAAGCGGAACGCGAAAAACCGCAACCGTCAGATCCGCGCCGCGACTGTTATGCTCCTCGATCATTCTCCCGTAATCCATTTTGTAAACGTGATCCCCGGAGAGGATCAAAACGTTTGACGCGCCGTAACGCTTTATGAATTCCGTATTGCGGTAAACGGCGTCGGCGGTACCTGAATACCACCGTCCTCCTTTTCTGTCAAAATATGGCGGAAGAATAAATATCCCGCCTCTTTTCCTGTCAAAATCCCATACCTCGCCCGCGCCTATATGCTCAGTTAACTCCGAAGGCTTATACTGAGTCAGGACGCCTACCGTCGATACACCGGAATTTACGCAGTTTGAAAGGGTGAAATCAATGATCTTATATTTCCCTCCGAACGTTACCGCCGGTTTTGCAGTATCGTTCGTAAGTGACATCAGACGCGTTCCTCCTCCGCCGGCAAGAACAAGAGCGACAGTTTCCTGTTTTATATACATTTACTTTACCTCCCGAACTATAAATCCGAATTCTGTGTCCTCACGTTTGAGGATCATCGCAGAGAGAGGGGCCATTGTAAGAACTAAACTTTCCCGACATGAAAATATATCTCCGCTGTTTGTTTCTCCGTCTCCTCCGAAACGTGTGTCGTCAGTCGATAGAATAACCCGGTAGTCTCCTTCTTCTCTGACGGGTATTTTGTGCCTGATAATCTTTTTTGCAGAAAAATTGAAAACAGAAACGGTCGATTCCCCATTAATTCCGCGTCTTACGTAAGCCGCAGTGTTCTCAATGTTTCCGTCGGATTCAAGCCACTCGAAACCGTCCCAACTGAAATCCATCTCCCAAAGCGAGGGTTCGGAAAGATAGATATTGTTCAGCTCGGAGACGAACGTCTCCATCTGACCGTGACGCGGATAATCTCTCATGAACCACTCAAGCTGATTTTCATAATCCCATTCTCTGAACTGCGCGAATTCACATCCCATAAACGTATGTTTCTTACCGGGGAACGTCATCATAAAGAGGAAGAACGCGCGCATCATTGAAAACTTTTCATCGTAGGATCCCCACATTTTATCAATAAGGGACTTTTTACCGTGAACGACCTCATCGTGAGATATCGGAAGAATAAAATTCTCCGAAAAAGCGTATAAAAGCGGAAAAGTAATTTTAGAATGGATCCCCGATCGGAAAACAGGGTCCGTCGATACGTAGTCGAACATATCCTTCGCCCAACCCATATTCCATTTGAAATTAAAACCCAGACCCCCGCAGTCTACGGGATGGCTGACTCCTTCCCATGCGGTCGATTCTTCGGCGATCATCAGCGCGTCCGGAAACTCTCCGAAAACCGCGACGTTCAGATCCCGGAAGAAATCCTCTGCGTCGGCGTTTCTGTTGTCGCCGTATCTTCCGGGTGACCATTCTCCGGGTTCTTTATCATAATCAAGATACAGCATCGATGCGACGGCGTCGACACGAATCCCGTCAACATGATACTCTCTGAACCAGAACAGGGCGTTTGAAATCAGAAAGGATCTGACCTCCGGCCGTCCGACGTCGAAACAGAGCGTTCCCCATCCCTTGTTTTCCTTTTTGTCTTCGCCGCAATACTCGAAAAGAGGTCCTCCGTCAAAAAGGGCAAGACCGCTCCCGTCTTTAGGAAAATGAGCGGGGACCCAATCGAGAATAACCCCGACTCCTGCTCTGTGTAGATAATTGACAAAAAAAGCAAAATCCTCCGGCTTTCCGAACCGCGAAGTGGGAGAATAATACCCTGTTATCTGATACCCCCACGAACCGTCAAACGGATGCTCCATTATCGGCAGCAGTTCAACGTGAGTATAACCGCACTTCTTGACGTGTGCCGCGAGAAGCGGCGCTAAAGTCCTGTAGTCGGAATAATGCATCCCGTCCCGCGTGGATTCTCCGCCTTTTGTAATGAAAGATCCGAGGTGGACCTCATAAACGTTCAAAGGAGCAGGATAAAACCGTCCGGTCTTCTCCGCCCGTTCTTTGATTGAATGACGAAAACCGATATATCCTGAATCATTCCATAAAAACCCGAGCTTTACGACTTCAGAAGCTCTTCCCCCGCCGAATTCAGTACCGAATCCGAACGGATCGTTCTTTTCACGCGTTACACCGTCACATCCGCAGACCAGATACTTATAAAGGGTTCCGTCAAACGAAGAGCCGGAAAACAGTTCGATCTCCCAGATCCCGGGATCCCGGATCGTTTTCATCTTTTGAGGGTTATCCCAACCCGTTTTGTCACAAATCAGAGATACGTTAAGAGCAGAGGGAGCCCACACGCGGAAAACGCATGAAAAACCTTCATCAGTCGTTCCGGGGTGAGCCCCAAGATAGTCATAAAGGCGACGTTCCGTTCCGTCGTGAAAAAGTTTTGTTCCTTCGAACGTTTCTGTCCGCACCTACGTCACCTCCTAATTTATTCGGAAGTAGTTTCGGCGGAATCCGTAATAATTATTCCCGACAAAAGAAAAAAGGCGGGATAAACCCGCCTTTGCCTTACGATTCTATTCGTAGTATCTGACGCAGGAGATCACTCTGCCAAGTATTGAAACATCTTCCGTTATGATAGGTTTCATCGTTCTATTCTGAGGCTGGAGTCTGATATGCCCTTTTTCTCGATAGAACGTCTTAACAGTCGCCTCTTCTCCGATAAGGGCGACCACGATATCTCCGTTCTCCGCGGTGGGAGACTGTTCAGCGATCACGATGTCTCCGTCAAGTATCCCGGCCTCGATCATACTCTCGCCTTTAACGCGCAATGCGAAAAGTCGGCTTTTATCCGCGATCGGTCTCTTGGGAGAACATACGACATAACCCTCGTGATTCTCAAAAGCGAGAATAGGAAGACCCGCTGTTACAGAACCGATAACCGGGACCTTGATCCCCATGCCGTCAGATGATGCGGAATCGCCGACGCGTAGAGTTCTGCTTTTCCCACCTTGTTTTGAGATAAATCCTTTATCTTCAAGTCTTTGAATGTAAACGTGCACTGTAGATGTGCTCTTGATATCGAGAGCCTCTCGTATGTCCCTTACCGAAGGTGAATACCCGTTCTTCTCAATCGTATCTTTTATGTATTCGTAAATCGCACGTTCTTTGACTGTCAGTTTGTCCATTTGGCACTCCGAATCCTTATCATAACTATCATGATTTAATTATAATACATCTTTCGGGAAAAGTAAACATATGTTCGGAATACAAAAAATCAAAACAAACGATTTTTCATTTCCTCTCTTCTGATTGCCTCGCACTCTTCTTCAATTATCTTCCTTTCGCAGAAGGGGACTTTTACGCCTTCGATAAGCTGATACCGCTCATGTCCTTTTCCTGCGAAAAGGACGATATCGCCCTCACGCGATATCCGGACTGCGTGTCTGACTGCTTCGTCACGATCCGTGATTATTTCATATCGTGCCTCGGAACCGAGATGAGACGCGATTTCATTTGCAATATCGCTTGCGGGTTCAAAATCGGGATTATCACTTGTAATAATAGAATAATCGGCAAGACGCGACGCAGCCTCTGCAAGTTCGCGCCTTCTTTCTCTCGTTCGTCCGCCTACCGAACCGTAAACGCAGATTATCCGCCTCGGAGCGTACTCTCGGAGGACGGAAAGCGCGCTTTCAAGACTTATTCCGTTATGAGCATAATCGACAATGAACGTTCTTCCTTCAAGGCCTTCAACTATCTCAAAGCGACCGGTGACCGTAACTTCAGAAAGGATATTCGCAGCCTTTTTAACGTCGATCCCGTACCTTCCCGCCACAGCGATCGCAGCAAGCGCGTTGCTGACGCTGAATCTGCCGGGAGACCTGAGTTTAACGGGAACAGATTCTCCGTCATGATAACATACGAATGATATTCCGAGACTCGTTTTATCTCTGTACGGGGCTATTTCGTCGGCAAAGTAGTCGGCGCTTTTGTCGGAAATCGAATAAGATATACGCGGAGTTAACGCTTCTCCGCCGGTAACTGTCTCGGCGTTAGGATCGTCAATATTTGATACGATCAGGTTCTTTTTATAGTCTGAAAACAGTTTTGCTTTGGCTGCTCTGTACTCCTCGAAGGATGAATGTTCTCCCTCTCCGATATGATCTCTGTAAAGATTTGTGAAAACGGTAACGTCAAACGGAACTCCGTAAACGCGATAGTGATCGAGGGCCTGTGAAGAGACCTCGAGGGCAACGTGGAAAATGCCCGCGTCGACCATCATCTTGAAATACTTTTGGAGTTCTGAGCTTTCAGGAGTCGTATTGGGTGAGTCAATTCTCTCACCGTTGATTATAACGCCGTTAGACCCTATGTACGCGCACGGGATATCTGCACCGCAAAGGATAGATCGAATCAGAAGAGCAGTCGTCGTTTTACCCTTAGTCCCGGTTATTCCGATCACGTGAAGCGAGTCGGCGGGATCACCGCGAAAAACGGAAGATATAACGGCAAGTTCACGTCTTGTATTACTAACCTTAATCTGAACCGCGTCGTCGGGGAGTTCCTCAATCAGCCGCTCCGTTAAAAATACTCTTACGCCGCGCGAGTACGCTTTATCTGCGAAAAAATGTCCGTCAGTCAACGCGCCTTTCAGGCATACGAAAAGATCACCCGCGGTCGCAGAACGGGAATCGTAACGGATACCCGTGATATTAATGTTTTTCGTATTGCCCCTCAGAACGGAATATTCGCTTCGGGCAAGCAGTTTACTCAACAGCATATGACGATACCCCCAGGTCAGGAAATATATTCCTTCCCGAACATCCTAACGGCACACTCGGCAAGAACCTCGAGTGAGTCAACGTAAAACGGATCTCCGCCCAAACGAGACGTCAGAAGTGAAAGCTCAGTACAGGCAAGAACAGCACAGTCGCAGCCTTCTTTTTTGAGCGGGTCTGTGACTGCGTCAAGTTTTTCGCGTCCGGGAATAATTCCGCGTTTTACGTCGTTATAGATAATATCCATAAGAACACCCTGACCGACGCTGTCCGGAACGGACCAGTTGAGCCCTATGGAGTCGAATTCATTCTGATATGAGCAAGAAGAGATCGTGCCCTCCGTCGCAAGGATAGCCGCTTTTTTGAAACCCGCGCGTTTGATATGCGCGCACGTTTCTGAAATAATGCTCGGTACGGGAACGCTTACCGCATCCCTGACCTCACCGATAAAATAATGCGCTGTGTTGCACGGTATGACGATCGCATCGGCGCCGTATGCCTCAAGTCGTTTTGCATCTTCTATCATATAAGGGAGCGGATCGTCATGGCTCCTTCCGAGGATGAAAGCTGTTCTGTCTGGCGTCGTCGCGCGTGAGGAAATGATCATATCGATATGATCCTGATCGCACGACGCTTTAGTATGTTTGATGACAAGCTCGTAAAAATACGCGCTTGCAAGCGGACCCAAGCCGCCGAGAATTCCTAATAGTTTCATTTAAACATCCCCGTATTAAGGTCAGTCGGCTATCGAATGGAACTTCTTATATTTCTTCTTTTGACGACGGAGCTGTTCTGCAACGCAGACAAAACGCAGCGGATTAAGTCGCAGATCGTACCTGTACCATAAAGATGATGCGCTCTTCCCTTTTCTTTCAAGTTCCTTTGCTTTATCAACGAGAGATTTATCCTCCGTGTACTTGTAAACAACAGAACGGGGAACGTGATGCCAGAAGAATTCGTTTTCCTGAAACTGAATTTCCGGATCGTCCGAATCGTCCGTAAAGACCTCAGTCGCAAGTTTTGCAACGTTTATCCCGGATGAGGTTACGTAATAATTGCTTCTTCCCTGCCTGAGATTGATCTCAAAAACCCGGTAATCTCCGTTTTCCGGTGAGCCGTTCAATTTAATGTCGAAATTAGAAAAACCGGTATATTTCATCTCCTCGAGGAGCGATTTGATCTTCATTGCGACAGGATACCGCGAAATAGGTTCGGTAACGATCGCGGCGTGATTCCCGAGCCCTTTGGGAGTATGTTCTTCAAGCATCGTGTGACCGATACACATTGCCCTGACCCTTCCTTCTGCGTCAGAGAAACACGTGAGAACTCTCATATGAGCGTCCCCGCCCTCGATAAACTCCTGCAGGATCATCTTATCGGAATATCCCGACGAGTAGATCTCGGAGATTATCCTTTCCGCATCGGCAGGATCGGCCGCCTTATAGACTTTTTTCATCCCGTCGAACGGATGCTTCCAATATTCAATACTCGAAGAGGGCTTGACTATAACGGGATATTCGAATCCAAGCACACTTTCAGAAAGAGAGGAAGAATCCGCAGGACCTGAAAGAATATAAGTCGAAGGATACGGTATGTCGTGACTTTTGCAAAGATCGTAAAATTCCGCTTTACAAGCCATCAGAGGCTGAAGCGACGGGGACGGATAAGGAATGATATATCCGGACAGTTTATCGCATAAACGAGCGATCAGCGTCGCGTAATCGTCGGTACAACCGAAAAGCACGAGCCGCTCTCCCCGATGATTTTCAGCAAATTCGTTCAGAACTCGGTACGCTACGTCTTCAGAGTCTATATCGGGTATCGCGGTGAATCTGACGATCTTCGAGTATTTTGTAGCGGAAACGGCGTATCTTCCGAAAGCATACGAGACTACTCCGTACGCCTCATGAAAAGCGCGAGCTACGTTATAACAGTTAAGATCAGCGCCGAGAAGAACGGGAGTGATCGACTGTTCCATTATTTTTCCCTCCGGATCATTTAATAAATCTGTCGTGCCATGTAAGGAACGTGAACGCGGTCCATATCTTTCTGCCGTTGTTCGCCTTACCGTTTTTATGATCTTCAAGCAAACGGTTAAGCTTCTCAGGTACAAAGTACTCCGCAGCAACATCCGACGTAAAAGATTTTTTTACTTTATCATAGAATCTCTCCTCAGCCAACCATTTTCTTATCGGCACGGGAAATCCTTTTTTTGGCCTGTTTGCCCATTCGTCCGGGAGGGTCTTGTTTGCTGCGGTCCGGAGAACCGCCTTGGTGTC
>JAFWTH010000066.1 GCA_017518975.1 Clostridia bacterium | reverse complement strand
GGCGAACAGCGAGTCGGCGACAGCCGCGTTTCCCGCGGTTTCCACGACGCCGTAATTGTAGATCGTACCGCCCTCGTCGTGCTGCAGACCACGCTCGATGCACGCCTCCGTCATCGTCGATTTGACGAGTTTCGACACGTTGGCGATCCTCTTCATCTGACCCATGTTGCAGAGATCGCAGAAGATCGGGGTGAAGTATTCGATTTCTTTGACGTACGCCGCCCAGAGGTCGTCGAACGTCTTATAATCGGTAAGACATCCGAGATCGAGGCCGCACTTGCAGTTTTCAACTTTGTCAAGACCGTTGAAAAGAGTGTATTCGAGGATCTTCGCGAGGTTGATCGAGCCGTCCTCGCATCCGAAGTTGCTCTTTCCGGGGATCTCTATCTCCTGGCATCCGAGGATCGAGTAGTCGCGCGCGTCGCGCAGCGGCACGCCGTATTCGCAAAGACCTTCGATAGCGTTTTTGTCGGACGCGATCGTCGGGTCGGACATCCCTTCGCTCCACATCAGTACGATGAGCCGCCAGAGGTCGTGCGGGGTCCCCTCGTGGACCCTGACCGTCATTCTCGGGTGAGTCTCGTGCATCGTTCTCATGATCCTGAGAACGTGATAGGTGATCTCATTCGTCGCGTCCTCGCCGGTCTCCGGGACGACTCCGGAGATTGTCATGTTGTGGACGCCGTGCTCCCACGTCTTCATGAAGAGTGCGGCGAGAGTGTCGAGATCCTCGTCGCCTCGCCAGAACGGGTACATATACTGGTCGAACCTGCCCACGCAGTCGACCCAGTCCCACAGGCAGAAGAACCACATAAGCTGCGCCGCCTCGAGAAACGTTTCGGGCGCCTCATGCGCCACTTTGCGGCAGGTTCGCTCGATCGTGAGATACTGTTCTTTCTTTTCTCCGTCCGCATCGGCGGCGAGGGCCGCGGCTTTGTCCGCGTGAAGGACGATCCAACGGCTGAGGCCGTCGATGATGATGCGGCACGCCCTGTAAAAATCTTTTCTTTTAGTATCCGACGCGTCGGCTTTCGCGTCGTATTCGTCGATCTGCGCCATGACGCCGTCGAGTCCGAGAGTGAGAAGCTTCGGATAAGACGGGATAGTGTGACCCTGATATCCGCCCGTCCACCAGAGGTGATCGGTTATATGACCGTACTCCTCGGCGCCGAAGATGCGTCTGCCCTTCTCGTGCATGGGTTCCGACGTTCTCGGCACCATCCTGGAGTTAAGACGCTTGATGCGGTCGGTGTCCTCGTTGATGATCAGGCCCGCGCTGAAATGTTCGTAAACGTTGCGGTTCGGGCGCGGGAACCCGACGAGGATGTCGTCCTCGAAGAACGGGATATCCGAGACGAGCCACGAGTCGGCAATACCGTGCGCGAGGCAGACGATATACGGCTCGTTTTCGTATTTTTCGAACGCGTCCTCGAACGGAGTCTTCCCGTCGTCGGGGAACCCCGTGAAAGTTCCCTCCCTGACGCGGTTGGGTTTGAGTCTCTTTTTGACTCCCTCGTAGATATTTTTGACTCTTCCTTCAAAAATATATTTTTCAAAAATATCGGTCATTGTATTCTCCTTGTTCCGCTTATTCCGCCGCGCAGGCGTATCTCATTATGAACTCGTCCTGATCCTCGCGGTCGAACTCGATGAATTTCATCGAGAAACCGCCGATACGGACGATGAGGTCTTCGTGATTTTCCGGATGAATCTGAGCGTCCTTCATATCTTCGAGAGGCGCGGTCGTGATCTGCGCAAGCTGACCGCCCGTCTCGGCGAACGTCTTCATCAGGGCGATGATATCCTCTCTCATTTCCTCGGTCGCGGTCAGGGTCGTTGGGATGAGCACATTGCAGGTCGACCCGCCGACTCCGAGATCCAGCGGCATGTTGGCGACGGACGAGAGCATCGCCGTCAGACCGTTTTTGTCGGATCCGGTGCGCGGACCGATCGTGTTGCCGAGCGGGTCGCCGGCGCGTCTTCCGTCCGCCATCGCCCACGTCTCTTTCCCGTACGCGACCCCGCCGCCGAGCAGCGAGCACGCTCCGGTGAAAACGTCGCCCCGGCGGGATTTGTATTTCCCGATCTCACGCCAGAACTGACCGAGGACGCGCGCCGCCATTTCGTCCGCTCCGTCGTCGTTGTTGCCGTACTTCGGTGCGGACAGCAGCATCCTGCGGATATCCTCGTGACCCTCGAAGTTTACGAGCAGCGCTTCGTATACTTCTTCGAGCGTGAGTTTTTTCTCG
>JAFWTH010000065.1 GCA_017518975.1 Clostridia bacterium | reverse complement strand
GGGTCGCCCTTGTCCCAGTACAGATACAGCGAGCCCGTCCCGTAGTCGTGGAAATATTCGAGATTATGGAGCAGCGCGGTCCCGGGGTCGTCGAGCGCGCGCGTCTCGGATTCGTAGTACTCGTATCCGTTGAAGAAGAGTCCTCTGTACGTTGATTTGAGTCCCGCGCCCAGCGTCTGTTCCTCGCCCTTCGCGACGATGCGCAGACCGACGCCTTCGCCGCCGTTGAAATAAATATTGCTGATCTCGGAACGTGAACCCCACCAGTATCCGGGGATCGGGTCCCCTTCGTCGTCGAGGCGGACCGTATCGTCCACGCAGTCGATCATCCAGACGTTCGGATACCCGCTCGAGTGCCATTTTCCGACTTTATCGTAGTCGAGCGCGCACGTGAAGAGCGGTTTCGGTCCCACGCCGTACGCGCCGTAATCGACGCCCGTCTGACCCTGGAGATTGCTGACCATGTTGTTGTGGTAGACCTCCGGATAAAAGACGCTTCCGCGCTCGAAGAAGACCCCGTCGCCCGCGTTCGTCTTGTAAGTGTACAGAGTCCCCTCGGAGGTTTCAAATTTCCTTTTTACAAGACCGTCGAGAGTCCGGAACGGCTTGTCGGGCGATTTGCCGTCGTTTTTGTCGTCTCCGTGTATCGATGAGACGTACCAGCACGTACCGCCGCGCGCCTTGATCTGATCGGGCGTCACTTCGGACGGCGCGTTTTTGATTTCCCCGATCCTGTCGACGAGGAGTTTATCGTAATATTCACGGTCGGCGTCCGTGTACTCACGGTAATCGAACGTCGACCCCAGGTCGTAGTTTTTCAGGTAGTCGAGAATATCGGCGTCGCTTTCTGATGTGAACGCGGCGGCGTCTTCCTCCGTCTTGAAAAAGCCGATATATCTGACGAGGAACTGACCGTCGCCGTCATAATCCGTGTCGCACGGTGAGAAGAGCAGATTGCAGAGCTGCGTCGCGTAGTTGATTGTGTGTTCGGACAGGACGCCTGTCAGATCGGCGGTCGCCGTTTTCATTCCGTCCTCGTCCTCTCCCGCGGCGAACGGTATGTCCGCTCTGAAGCCGCTCGATTCCCAATACGTCATATTTACGTTCAGAACGGAGGTGAGAGGAGTTTCCTCCATTCCGTCATATCCGTAACAGATCTTGACGAAGGGGTAATCCTCAAGTTTGAATTCGGCGCAGTTGACCGAGACGCCCACGGTGTTCGGGAAGTTGTACGATCTTACTGCAGAGACCGTGTCCATAGCCGCAGTCAGGATCGGCACGTCGCCCGATACGTCGAGTCCGTGATTCATTCCTCCCGCGAGGATCGTGCCGTTTTCAAAAAGGTATTTCGCACCGAAGACGAGCGCGTTGTCGCCGTCCCTCGGCACGTATCCCTGCCACGCCTTGTTGATAGACTCGCGCAGACGCATCACGACGGTCGCAGCTTCGGCGCGGGTGGTGTTGCTCTTCGGGTTGAATCTGCCCGCCGTGTCTCCGGAAAAGATCCCGACCTTTTTCAGATTACCGACGGAATCCTGCGCCCAGCCGGAGATCTTCTCCTCGTCGGCAAAGTCGAAGATCCCGCCCGAGGCGATCGTGTTGAGCCCGACGGCGGTAAGAAATCTGTCCGTAGCCGCCGCCATCTGTTCGCGCGTGATCGGATCGTTCGGACGGAACGTGCCGTCCGGGAATCCGTTGATTATCCCGAGACCGGACGCCCACGCGACGTACGGCGAATACCACGTGTCGGGCTTCGTGTCGCTGAACGGGGAAGAATCGTTGCTCCCCGCGCCGACCAGACGGCCGATTATCGTGATGAACATCGCTCTGCTGAGCTTTTCTCCCGGAGAGAAAGCGGTTGCTCCGGTACCGTTCATCAGATCGTTTTCATAAACGTATTTTACGGACGGGTAGTACCAGGCGCCTTCTTTCACGTCCTTGAAGGGAAGGGCGCCTTCCGCCGCGGCGATCGCGGGGATGCACCCGATCATGAAAATGACGGCAAGAATGAGGGAAAGAAGCTTTTTCATTGATATCTCTCCTTTTTTAAGGGCGGATGATCGCCGCCGCTGATTATTCAACCTTGTCGGTTATTTCCCGACCGTCGGGTCGACGCCCCT
>JAFWTH010000064.1 GCA_017518975.1 Clostridia bacterium | reverse complement strand
CGTCAACAGTATATCCGTAACTGTTGATCTTCATCTTTTGATTTCCGAACCAGCCGTGCATTGCAACAGTTTTAATATTGCCATTTGATCCGTCAACCAGCTTCTTTTTGGCACTAACCGCACCATTGCCATTGGCAACTCTCATATTGTTCACAAAAATCTGATCATATGAAAGCCGGTCGCCGTTTTCGGATGAAAAATTACGCAATACCGGACTGGGTTCAGCTACGTCCGTCTGAGAATGAACGGGCGCCGAAGGCGAAGTGGCTGTGACAGATTCTTCCGACGGAATCTCCTCCGCAGGCAGATCCGTTTCTGCTTCTTCTTTCCCGATAATCTCGGTCTTAACAGCAGGCGGATCATTCTCAAGTGCGTCGTGCGGTCTGTCAAAATACCCGCGAGATATAGTGCGCGTCTGCGACAGTTTGTCAAATTTTATGACGTAACTTCCGCGCTTTTCATCTATACCGACGATCTTTCCGTGACCGAACGCATGATGAACTACGTCTGACCCTACTCCAATACCTTCCTTCGGCTCCGGAGGCGGTGTGTTCCTTCGAATATAACCGTACGCCTCCCGCATCAAGTCGTCGGATATTTTACCTATTCGCGTATAATTCTCAACACCTATTTCATTTAAGAAACGGGATGGCAGTTTTTTGATTCCTTTTTCTGACATTCCCTCGGAATCCATTATAAACAGATACTCTTTCGCTCTCGTTATCGCCACGTAGCAAAGACGGCGTTCTTCCTCCAAACCGAGTTTTTTGCGTTCTTCTATCGTTTTTGAAGAGGGGAAAATACCTTCGGTAAAACCTACAATAAACACCACCGGGAACTCCAGACCTTTTGCGGAGTGAATAGTCATTAGTTTGACCGCCTCGCGCGGTTTTTCTTCATCTTCGCCTGATTGAAGCGCGATCTGCATCAAAAACTCGGAAAGCGTCAGATTTTCACCAAAAGAGCGCTCGAATTCGTTCGCGATACGTTTGAATTCGGAAAGGTTCTCCAAACGCTCCTCATCGCCAAGTTCCCTTATATACTGTTCGTAACCGGATTCAACAGTTACGCGATTGACGATCTCGGATATTCTCGCAGATTCGGAAAATTGTCGCATCGTGTCAATGAAATTGACAAATTCACCTGCTCCGCTTGCCCTGAAAACAGATTCGTTAAGATTGTATTTCAGCGTTTTGTAAAAACTCTTTTCCTCTTCTGTGTCGAATACCGTAATTGAATTATCTTTGAGAGTCTCGAGATAAGCCATTTTCGACCTGCCGAATTTTCGGCGCGGAGTATTGATGATACGTTTGAAGGACACGTCATCATCAAAAGCGATCAAACGCAAATATGCGATAATATCCAGGATCTCCATTCGCTGATAGAATTTGACGCCGCCGTAGATCTCGTAGGGGATGTTGTTCTCGACAAACTTCTTTTCTATAACGCGGGAGAGAAATCCGGATCTGTACAGTACCGCAAAATCCGAATAAGAATACCCTTTTGTCCTTTTCAGACTGCGGATTTTGTCGACAATGACCGTGTTCTCGGCATCATCACTTTTTGAATGAAAATGGGTAACGACAGCCCCATTCTCGGACTTTGTGAAAAGATCCTTTTTCAGTCGGAGCTCATTCTTTTCTATCAGATGGTTAGCACAACGCAATATCTGCGGGGTAGAACGATAATTCTGATTCAAAAAGATCGTTT
>JAFWTH010000063.1 GCA_017518975.1 Clostridia bacterium | reverse complement strand
CTATCACGAGGACTCCGAGGGTTCTGAAGCTTCACAAGTAGGGAGCGATTCCTGATCGCTCCGGACCTTAAAACAGCTTTTCAGATTCTTCGACTCCGGTCTTCGACCTCCGCTCAGAATGACACGGAAATGAAGAATACGAGCCCGTAAAATTCCGCAATCTTGCGGAATTTTATCCTGCTTGCGGAGCAAGCAGACATTTCAAGAAAACTTTATCCTGCTTGCAAAGCAAGCAGACAGAATGACATGGAATGAAGAAAACGAAAAGATCCGCAGGATTTTCACCTTGGATAAAGATGAAATCCCGCGGATCTTTCATTAGATTAAAAACGTGCTTTTTCGTTCTGCGCCCGGTGAGTCGCCCGGGATCAGCCGCCTTTTTCGACCGTACGTATCAGACTCATTATGTTCATCTTGGCGACTCTCGCGTTCGCGCGATAGTCGGACGCGAACGTCGAGTTGTCGACGGACAGCGCCTTGTCGATCGAATCGAGGAACGTGCCCCAGGTATTCTGGTTGCCGTCGGAGTAAAGGACGGACATATCGTAGATCTTGCTTCCGAAGATGATCTCAAGCGTCTGCTGGCTCTCCATGTCGAATATCGCCTGAGTGCGGAGCATCCTGTCGTAGTACGCGTCCTTGATGTACTTCTGCGACAGCGCGCCCATCGCCTCGGCCATCAGGTCAACGAGAGCGAGATCCTTGACGGTCTTGGGGATATACACCGCCTGACCGACCCACGGATTGGAGTACGAGCGGTAGTTCGGCTGAGCCGCGTTGAGCTTGGGCATCGGAAGGATGCCGAACTCGACGCTCTGCGTACGCAGATACATGACGTCGCCGGTGTCGGCAAAGTAGAACAGACCTCTGTCGTTCATGAACAGCCGGTCTACGCTCTCCACGCCGAACTTCTTCGAGGCGTCCTCGTCGCTCTTGAGATACGCGGTCTGCGTCTCGTCCGCCTGGAATGAAACGAGGCGGTCGGAGAGGTCGGACAGCGAAAGCGAGAGCGTTTCGTCAACGTACGGCGCGCCCTCCTCGTCGAACTTCGTGATCGTCTCTCCGCAGGCGAAGAGGAACGGAACGCCGACCGGATGGACGTAACGGTAAACGCCCGAGGTCGAACCCGTCACGGGCTGAACGGCCGATGCGACCTCTTCCATCTTGTCGAGGGTCCATTTCCCGCTCATGGCTGCGTCGTACAGATCGGAATCGTTGATGCCGAACATTCCGGTGAGATTCTTGTTGAAGAGCACGCAGTGGGTGTCAAGATAAGTGTACGGAACGATCGGGCCGAACAGATAAAAGAGCTGACCCTTGACCGAGAAGGTGTCGCGCATCGACTGTACCCACCACTCGCGGTCAAAATCGACGTAGTTCAGATCCTGCACGGGCTGGATGACTCCGAGATTGAGGAGCGCCTGTCCGCATGTGAGCATACCGCCGCAGACGAGGTCGAAATCGTTTCCTCCCGCGGTGACTTCCTGGCTGACTCTGTCCTTGGTGTCCTCGCCGCCCGGCAGAGAGACGGGCTCCCAGTCGATGCCGAACAGCTCGACGAGATCGCGCTGACGGTAGTAAAGCGAGTCGGAGAGGATGTCGCCCGTCTCCTTCTCCTCGGTCGGAAAGTTGACGCTGTGGCCGACGTAGGTGAACGTCTTGCCCTCGGTGTCCATCTCGCCCGCGAGCTCGGCGACGTATGCGTCGATCTCGTTCTCCTCCGCGGGCTCCGTCGCGACGGCTGTATCCGTGCCGCCGCCCGTCTCGTTCCCCCCGTCAGAGGGCTTACAGGAGACGAGGACCGCCCCAGTCATCAGAAAGACGAGTAAAAACGCGATGATCTTTTTTTTCATGGCGATCTTCCTTTCGTTGTTCTTCACCGATATTTTATCACAATCCGCGCCGCATTTCCACAGTTTTTTTCGGGAATGCGCACGTTTCCCGCGACGGAGCGGTGAGAGGCGCGCGCAGGGGTGCGATTTTCTGTTGATTTTTCGCGCGGTTTAGTGTATAATTGAAAAGCACCAATCCAGGGATCGGTACGGTCCCGGACAGAAACAAGGAGAAAAAATGGCAAAAAAGATTCTTATCCTCCTGCTCGCGATCGCGCTCGTTCTTCCAGTCGCGGTCTCCTGCAACAAGAGCGGCGGCAACGATCCCGGCAAGGATACGTCGAAAACGACCGATACCGCCGGAACCGGTGAGGTCGAAAACGATTTTGCCGAGATCGACGAGTACGTCGCCGATCTCGCCGACAGCACCGACACGAACGGCTACTCTTTCACCTACATCGGCAGAGAGAGCGACAACTTCCCGAAGGAAGACCGTGAGATCGGCGACATCCAGAGCGACGCGGTCTACTACAGACAGCGCGACCTCGTCGATATCTTCGGCATCGAGTGGGAGCCGTACGTCACTCCGGGCGGCGAGACGACCGCCGAGCAGGTCATCAACGAAGTCACCGCGGGCGGCGACTCCTACGACCTCGTTTACGGCAACGTCATCACCGTCTCTCAGGCGCTGTTCAACGCGGGCGTGATCAGAAGAGTCGACACTCTCGATCAGATCGACCTTGAACGCGAATGGTGGGTACAGTCGCTCCGCGACACCTATTCGATCAAAGACAAGCTGTTCTTCCTGCGCGGCTACGCTACCGTCGAGAGCTTCCAGGATACGGACTGCGTCCTCTTCAACAAGACCGTCGCCTCCATGTTCCCGGAGATCAGCGAGGAAGAACTCTACAACCTCGCCAGAGAAGGCAAATGGACGATCGACGAGATGCAGAGGATCGCCTCTTTCGTTCCCGAGAACCCGACCGGGACCGCTATCTACCGTTACGGCAACGGCAACGCGGTCGGCCTGCTCTTCTCGAGCGGTCTGAAGATCACGAACTTTGACGAGGAAGGCGCTCCTTATATCGTGGACGCGCTTCCCGTCGAATTCCTCGACCTGTCGCAGATCACGACCGGAATGTTCTCCGACGACTCCCAGACTCCGAACTGGGACTACAGGAAAGACGAATCCAAGGTCAGCAAGTACAAAGTCGACGAGGATTACGACTGGTTCCGCGACAACAAGGCGCTGTTCTTCTTCGCGGGCTCCGGCGACGCGATCTATCTCCGTCAGTACGACGTCACCTTCGGTATCCTCCCGATGCCCAAGGGCTCCGCGACTCAGTCGCAGTACTACTCATACGCCAATCCGTGGGGCTCCGGCACTCTGACGATCCCGAAGACCACCGCCAACATCGACGTGACGGCGACGATCACCGAGGCGATGGGCGCGCTCTCCCAGAAGTACGTCAAGACGGCGTACTACGACATGCTCCTTCGCGGACAGTCCATCTTCGATATGGAAAGCCGCGATATGCTCGACATCGTCTTCAGCACCGTCGTTTACGATATGGTCGACATCTACTCGGGCGGCGACGTCAACCAGTGGGGTCCCCTTATGCAGGATCTCAGCTACGACATGACGCTCGACAACACGTCGATCACCTCGGACTGGAAGTCCAACGCAAAAATCACGAAGTTCACGATCAAGAACATCGTCAACATCGCGGACAGACAGGACTGATAACAGAATGAAACGCGCGAAGCGCCGCAGTTGCGGCGCTTCGTTTTTTTACGGGTCCTGCCCGCGCCCGGATGAATAAGGTCCCCGTTGATTATTCCCGGGTTTTAGTGTATAATTAAAAAAGTACGAATCCAGGGACCGGTACGGTCCCGGACAGAAACAAGGAGAAAAAATGGCAAAAAAGATTCTTATCCTCCTGCTCGCGATCGCGCTCGTTCTTCCAGTCGCGGTCTCCTGCGGAAAGGATGGCGGCCCCGAACCCGGCAAGGATACGTCTGAGGCGACCGATACCGCCGGAACGACGGGCGGGGACGAGAACGAGTTCGCCGAGATCGACGAGTACGTGAACGAGCTTGCCGAGAGCGTCGACACGAACGGCTACTCTTTCACCTACATCGGCAGAGAGAGCAACAACTTCCCGAAGGAAGACCGTGAGCTCGGCGACATCCAGAGCGACGCGGTCTACTACAGGCAGCGCGATCTCGTCGATATCTTCGGCATCGAGTGGGAGCCGTACGTCACTCCGGGCGGCGAGACGACCGCCGAGCAGGTCATCAACGAAGTCACCGCGGGCGGCGACTCCTACGACCTCGTTTACGG
>JAFWTH010000005.1 GCA_017518975.1 Clostridia bacterium | reverse complement strand
TTTCATAAAAAGGGACGTATTCGTCCCACCAAGTCGCGACGAAGTCGCGTTACCTTTTCCGTCATAGGTCAGCGTCAGGTTGACGCCGCCGTTCGTTACGCCTGTCACGTTGTGGTGATTGTCATAATCATAACTCACCGTTCCCGACGCGCCGCCCGTCTGACTTATCAGATCCGCGCCAGAGTAAGTATTTGACAATTCGTCCGTTTTAGTTTGGTTCACTGCGACGACTTTCCCGTCGTCATTATACGTATACGCCTGCGCGGATTCCCTGAACAGGGCGATCTCGTCGAAATACGCCGTGTTGGCGTTCTTTTTATACGAGCACGTAACGGTGATGGTCGAGACGGTTTTGTTCTTATCCGGGATAACCGGTTTTGCCGCATACTGCCACGTATCTGTTACGTCGGTCGAGAAAGGCGCGGAAAAGTACTTATACGTTCCGTCTGTGTAATTGACGGTCGCCGTGATCTGGAAAGAGGAAGTATCCCTCGGTGCGACGGACGACGCTTTAGCCCAACCGGAAAGAAAATACGTCTCTGTCCCGGGAAGATTGACGTTGATCGTCTGGCTTATACACGCCGCACTTGACGGAGAACCGTCGATCTTAATTACGTAACCCGTCTCACCATTGTATTTTTCAGCGTATGACGCCGACGCGCCTGTTCCGTTGTCCCACACGCCCATACTGTTTGAATTGAGTTTTGAATTGGTCAGAAGATTATACGGGCTCGCATAATCGTTCTGCTTGACCATATTGTTTCCTTCCTCGACGCCGTTGTACTCAAATTGTATATCATCGAAATATACAGTCCCCTTCGCATTGCTCAGCGTGGCGTACAAATTGAGTTGTTCTCCCGTCTGCCCGGAATATACGCAGTAAACTCTGATCCAATCGTCACCGAGAATTCCGTTTTCGTTTTTGAGATAATCGCCTTTCGCCTTGACCTGACCGTTTTTATACACGCTCAGATACACTCCCGACTGATAAGCAATATCGGGATCTATATCCATATTGGCTATTTTTACGTATGCGGAAAACGTATACGTCCCCGTTTTAGGGAGCGTGACCGTCTGCATAACTTCGGAATATCCGCCGTACGTCGCGCAGTACGCTTTGACCGAGTAATTACCCGTTCGGTGCGCGGCGCTTGAAACTACGGAATAGTGACCTGTTCCGTTCGTGTATGCGCTCCAACTTCCCAGAGAACCGGATTCAAAACCGGAATTCAGGAGCAGGTTATGACCCACGGTTCCCGTCGACGCGGAGTTTGTCAATCTGTTATTCGTTTTAGACGTTCCTGCGTTCTCGGTATACGTCCCGCCTGATACCCCGACGAGAGTCGATGCGGAATCCTGAGAGTATGCGGTAACCGTCCTTCCCACGCTGTCAAAAACATATACTGAGAGAGTATCGTCGCCTCCTCCGCTAAGTTTGTCAAGCCCGCAATCGCGGAATTTAGTCAGTCGACCTCCTACGTTCAGGAAAAACTTATGATAATACGTCCGCGTTCCGTTCACCGAACTCGCCGTATAGTCGCTGACAGACAGAATCTTTCCGGTATCGCCGGAGTAAGTAAACGCTTCTCCGAACTTCGTCTCGGCGTCGTATGCCGCGGTCAGTTTTGTGTTTGTGGTGTATGTATAATTCGTCACGCGCTGACCGTATTCCGAAATACTGTTCAGGTATCCGTAGCCCGTCGAATACGTCGCCGCGATCGTATTGCTTCTGTCCTTTATGCTTGAAAGATAACCCGAGGAGTTATAGTCAAGCGTGGCGCACGTTATCACCGAACCGCCGTTTGGTATATATACTATCTTTCTCAGGCAGTTTTTTCCGTCTGCGGTCGAACTCTTTGGAAGCCAGGTGGTGCTGTTCTCCGAATAAGACGTCGTATCGTAAAGGAACACTGTTTTGTTCCCATTCCTATCTATGATCTGCGAAAGGTAACCGTAGATGAATTTCATCTGAGCGCCCTTTTCATCCGTCATAGTTATTGTATTGCCGCTTCTTGTAAGTGTAAGTCCGAGACCGTCCTCGTCGCGGAAAAGGTTTGGATTTGAAGAATCCTTGTGAAAATAGTGTTCCGTTCCGTCCGCGTCGGCGTATATCAGATATTCAATCTGAGAGGCGTGACCCGTCCCGTCGACGCCTGTAAGAGTTTTGGAAATGACGCTCTGCTGCGCGTTCAGTTTCCAACCGAAGCCTATCTTCATATTCGAGTAGTCCACGGTATTGATGTTATCAGTGGCGGTATACAAAGAATTACGGTTGGAACCGTACACGTGAGTAAGCGTATATCCGTTCCCCGCAACGTCGTCCCTGAACAGAGTCATATAGCCTGAAAAGTGACTTACATACGCCGTACCCGCTCCGTCTGCACCGAATGTTTCATATGAATACATATTCTCCACGCCGGATACGTTTCTGTATTCAACGGCGAGGAAAGGAGTGCTGTAATCGGTCCCTCCCGTGTTCGTATATCCGATAAAAGTCGAAGTCGCATACGCGGATGAAGTCATTGCGCTTCCGTTCGTTCTCTGAGACGCAAACACAAGTCCGTTGTTAGTTCCGCCGTCATACCAGTTACGGAGTGCATTCGTCACGTTCATATTGACGTAATGACCTGAGTTGGAATTTGAAAGAGTCAGATAATCGACGATAGGATTTGAGTTCGTTGCGTTTGAACTGAATTCACTGACCCAGTTTGAAAGGGCTTCCTTGACCGTGAGATTAAAAGACGTGATTCCCGTTCCCGAAAAATCGGCATGAGGAAGAAACAGATATGCTCGATTGAATTTACAGCTTACGGGTATCGTCGGAAGCGCGTTTATTCTCAAATATGAATAATACTTAACGAAGGTCCCGTTTATCTTCGCGGCTCCCGTCATCCATTCCGGACCCTCGTAGTGAAGATTGTTCCAATTATTCGACGCGACGTACTGAGTCTGAATGTTCCAGTCTGTCCCGTTCGTTTTCGCAGAGTAAACAGTCGGATCGACCACGACAGGAAAGCGCCTCTCCGGTGCGTTTATCCAACCGGAAGACGCGTTTATCGCGAGAATATACCCGTCATCGGTCCGGTCAATCAAATACTCGACGTCGTAACTGACCTCTCCGGCTGCGTCATACATATACGGAGACGGCATAGTGAAAACAGGTTCTCCGTTTACGTCCGAAAAGAGGATTTCTCCTTCATCAGTCTTTTCAGCAAAAAGAGCTGTGTCAACGTAGAATGAATACTCATAATTATCGGTCGATTCGCTTATAACGATACTTTCCTTGATCCTTTTCGATTCAAGATCGTAACGAATTTCAGCACCCGGAATCAAGCCCTTATAAACGATCGAAGAAGTAAGTCTTTCGGGAGTCATCCGCTCGATTCGCTGTTCTTCGTTTATTTCATTTTGTCTTGCAATTGCCGCATTTATTTCCTCGTCAGACGCGTCAGGGTTTTGTTTTTTAAGGTCGTTTTCGACCTCTGCCGCCGTTCTGAGAAGCGCAGGATTCGTATATTTTTTCTCATTGTCTGACAATATGGTAATCTCTTTTGGCGGTACAATTCCGGACGATTCAACCTCTTTTACACTTTCCGCCTGAGAATCCGTTTCATCCGGTGCGCCGTGTCCGACAGGATCTGTCATATCTGAGGATCCGGAGAAATCCGGGTTCGTATCGTTTTCCGGGATTTCAGCTCCCATATCCGTTTCCGGGATTGGATCTCCGGTTTCAGTTTCACTCTCTTCGTAGAAGGTTTCAAGTTCCGATATGCTTTCATTTTCTTCTGAGACGTGGTATGTTTCGTTCTCGCTTTCAAATTCTTCAGGATATAATTCGCTTTCGGAAAAGCGCTCACTCTCCTCGGACTCGATTTCCGTTTCTTCCGTAAAATCACCGAAGAGCGGAGACCGAATCTGTTCTTCAGTTTCCGCGCGGAACACAGAAACGGAAAGCGACGCCCCTTTATACGTCAGCGTAAATAGTTCGTCGCTTTCCGTTTCCGAATTAAAATCAACGTTAAAGTCACTCGATCTGTTCGAGTAGCCCATAGCTGTTCCGATAAGAGTGTTGTCGATATCCTCCCACTCGCCTTCTGCGTTTTCAAAGTGAACGGGATCCTGATATACGGATGAAATGAAGGAACCGTCGCTTTGGCGGAAGGTTTTCGTGTTCTCCGTTCTTGCGCTCTCATCCTCACCGACAATATACGGAACGGATACCCTATCGCTACCGGCGAGGGTAGAAGCATCGACTGACGACTCGTCAGCGACGGATGAATCCTCAAATTCCGTCTCGATTGTGTTTTCTCTTATTTGTTCGGCAAAAACCGTAAGGGAAGTCTCGCTCACGGTCACGAGAGTCAAAAAAGCAAGTATGATCGAAATAAGCTTAAGAAAACGATATTTCATTTTGATATTCCTTTCTTTTTTCCTATTTGATAGTATCCCGTATGTGATGGACTTCCCTTTTTCTCTCACGTAAAAAGTGAGACGAATCGCGGATTTTAATATGTACTTGTTACTTCCGCTTCAATTTTTTCCCAGACACCGTTCCTTATAGCGTAGATCACGAGCATCGCTTTATACGTCCCGTGCGTCACCGATACGGTATTGTTTGAGAAAGTAAAAGTACTCGAGGTACCGTTTAGCCCGTACCACGCAATAATGTCTGTCTCCGTCCCACCGCTGATCTTTTTGAGCTTTACGGCGCCCAGATTAAAGGTCGTTCCCGATTTTCCTCTAACTTCAAAATAAATATCTGCTTTTCCGTTGTCAAAGTCCAAACTGCTAATTACACTATTTACGTTCGTCCATCGCAGATTGCCACCCGGTTCGTAAGGAAAAGCATCTTCAGTCCCACCGTTTGAACCCCCGTTGACCGGGATCACATCCGAACCGAAAACCACCCAAGAAAGTGTCGCCGCCAAAATGAGTACGGCAACAAAAAGTATTATTCTTTTGAGCATAAAAACACCTCCTTTTTACCGCTCTGTAAGTATTAACGGTCAAAATGCCTTTTTTGTTGCGTTTTTCGGCAATTTTTTGCCTTTTACTGCAAAATGCTCAGATTTTTCGACATCGGTAATTTATTTACTATACGTAAAAAAGAAAGAGACTCTAACTATATTCATTAAACGGGATATGGTTTGTGCCGAAGCTCCTTTCATATCTTTTTGTCTTTTACGCGCCAAGCAGCGAGAAAATCCTCAACGACTCCCCGAAGATGTTCGGGCGAGAGACCATATCTGTTACACTTGTCAGCCAAATCGTTTATTCGCTCAAGATCGTTCGTAACGTCGTGCACGGATTCGAACACAACCCACGTTCCGTCAACTTCTTCACAGTAATACGCCGCGATCCCGTACCATGGACCGGGTCTGTTTTCGGCTAAGTAATCCTCTTTTATCACGCCGTACTTTACAGTTTTCATCCGACTCTGTCCTTCGGATCGTCCATTCGTTGAAAGCCGTCTTTGAGTTTCGACAGGAACTCGTAAGGATCATCCTGCATCTGGATGAGGAGAATCGACGTCAGCGTTCCGCACGACGTTTTCCCGCCCTCAATATCGGAATATGACCGTTCGCTCATTGAAAGCATTTCCGCCATTTCTCTCTGAGTCAATCCGAGTTTATACCTTGTCGTAAGGGCAAGATTTCTGAACTCAGTTTTCAATAAAATATACATTTGTTCTCTCATCGTGTGTCATCCTTCGACACAAACCGGGAAAATGCTATACCTTTCGGACGCCCTTTTGAATGAGGCATACCTCGGAAATCCGGGAAAGTATCTTACATTTTCAAGCCCTAACTAATAAACGGGTCAGAAAAGCTTTTTGTTCTCCAAGTTAGAATATTTGATAAAGAATGCAAAAAAGCGCTTCCTGTTCAACGACCGTTGAATACAGTCAGAAAGCGCTTTTTGTAGTGATCAGAGTTTTCCCTATTTTATGATTTCTCCGGCAATTGCTGTCATAATCTCTTCACGTTCATACCCATTAATTATCAGAACAATATTCTTTTTAAAAACAGCAACAAACACCGACCGCGGTTCTCTTGATTCAATTTGGATATATGTTTCATAACCGTTGATCTCACTCTTTTTGAATGTACTGTATTCACTATCAAAATCAATACTAACCGACTTTGAATACACAACTCGGATACACAATTGGCTTCCATCATCGTTCACAAAATCGAAAACACGTCTGACATTGCTTTCGCTGACATTTACGTTCTTGTAGTTGTCCGGGACAGCGGACAGAACGTCTAAATCGTAAATACTCAGAGAATCAGATTCGTCAAACGTCTGCTCTTCCGGAATTGAGATCCTGACGTATTTCTCAAAAAACCGAACGATCGCATTGCCGAACTCGGCGCGGACCTTTTCGTTCATCATCAACGATGCGAAGAGGACGGAAACAGCGATGAGAATTACCGCGACAGCGCGTCTCAAGTATACGGAGTAAAGAGGTCTGCCATATTTTTTGATCTTTTCAGACATCTTAAAATACTTCTCGACGGAGCGCAGTTCTTTTCGCGGGAGCGGATAACGGTCGTTAAGCTCTTCTGCGGAAGGCAAAGACGCGAAGTACTCATCCTCATATCCTGAAAAAGCCGCGGCGAAAACGACGTTTTCGAGTCCGTTTTTTTTCGCTTCATTCATAATATCCTTCCTCCTTTATGGCTTTTATCAGAATCTTTCTCGCTCGGCTGATCCTCGATCTGACCGTCTCAGGATTGATATCGAGCAGTCCCGCGATCTCTTTATCCTTATATCCGTATACGAACCTCATGATACAGATATCCTTGTATTTCTCGCCGAGCGAACCGATAACTCGCTTTACGGCGTCGACCGTTTCCTCTGACACGACGATCTCTTCCACGGACACGCATTCTTCTTCATCAAAGCAGTCCTCGATCGGCAAAGAATTCGTATCCTTTCTGCTAAGGTAATCATAGCATTTGTTCCTTACGATGGTCACGCACAGGTTTCTCGTCCTTTTTACGTCGCTGAGATCGAGAACGTCAAATTTATCTATTATTTTCAGCATCGCATTATGTACTATGTCAGGCGCGGCGGCCTTCTTTTCCCCGAGGATCCGTTCGGCGGTAAACATCATCAGCCCGTAATATCTCGTGTATATCCGCGTCACCTTTTCCCTGTCGTTCTCGGTAAGGGTCAAAGACAAATATAACTGAAGCATGGGAAAACCCTTCTTTTAATCAGTGAAAATCGACTCTTTTATTACCATCTTAACAAAAGCCCCGCCTTTTTTTACTCTCTGTTTAGTAAACGGTCAGGCGGAGCTTTTTGTTGCATTTTTTCGAAAAAAGTTTTCAGGGCAATCTGACGGAAAAGTAGTAATACGGATCGCCGCCGTTTTGCTGTTTCGTGCTGTGAAACATGATCGCGGCGACTCCGTCGAGGACGGAATGATTGCGCGAGTTCGCTATGATCGGTTTAGTCCCGCTCGGAACCGGATCACCGTCCGGCGTCAAAAGCTCGACCGCTTCCTCTATCCTTGAAAACTCTATCCCGTCGTTAGCCGGAGAGGACCACACCTCGAAAGCCGCGTTTCTCGATCCGGTCATATAGAAAATATAATACTTCCCGTCCTTTCCCTGCGTCATGGCAAAACCGCCTGAGGAGAGCAGGCCCGCGCCGTTTTTCGGGATAAGATCCGTCGATATCGGCGCATAATAAAGTTCGTTCCCGGAAAGATCGTATATCGCGTGATAGACCGTCGTCTTTCTCGTCGCCGAGATGCTGTGAGTGAAAATGACGTGGAGCCGTCCCGAAAAATCGAGGTAAGTACACCCGCCCACTCCGTAATGGGAAGCGCCGTCGAAGTAGTATTTTCCGTCCTTGCGCGTTCCCTCAGCAACGTAATCCGGTACGCAGACGGGGACTTCAACGTATTCCTCTTTTTCGGGATCCGCAATATGGTAGAGGTAAAGCGCGTCCCAGACGTATCCGTCGGGCGAGCCGCCGAACGTGAGTCCGAGATTTGACGCAAGCCGTCCGCGCTGTGCGCATCGCTCTATAACGAACGTGAAACCGCCTTTCCCGTCGGGATATCCGTTGATGTAGCATCTTCTTGTATCGACGGTTATCGTGTAACACTCGGGATCCCAGGTTTCCGTTTTAAGATCGTAGATGAACCAAGCGAGGTATCCTTCCTCGCCCTCGCCTCCGCACGCCAGGGCGTAAAGCTTTCCGTTTTTGTTGTCGAGGATCGGTTGAGTATATCCGTAGCCGTGATCGTCGAACGGGCTCGTCTCATGATCTATAAACGTCGGCGAGTCGGGCGATTTTACTTCGTCCGTCGCTGTATCGATCTCGTAAACGGCGAGCCATATGCCGTTTCTGAAATCCGACGTTCCGATCGACCCCATATATCTGTCTTTGTTGTCGCAGATGACGGTAACGTATACTTTACCGTTCCCGCCGTACAGAACGTTAGGCGTACAGCTTCCCGCCGCCTGCGGATATTCGTCCGTGAAGATCACGCGGAAGCCCTCGGAGGTGATCTTGATGACCGAGAAGGTCGCCACTCCCTGATGCCAGCGCGGATGCTCCACCGACGCCTCGCCCGTCGCTTCCGTTATATACGTCGCGTACGTCCCGTACGGGGTACGGACAAGACGGGTCTCGTGTCCGCCGTGCGCCCCGACGCCCCCCGCGGCGGAGATTGCCGCCCCGTTTTCCTCAATGAGATACGCGTGAGAAAAAGCGAGGCCGGTCTCTTCGTTTTTGTAAGCGACTCCGAGGTTTTCCGGAGTAGGATCGAGTTCGTACGGATCGGGCACCGGCAGCTTTTCGAGCGTTTCGACGAATCGCGTGACGACGGCGGCGATCTCCGCTCTCGTCATACCGTTCCGGGGATTGAAACGGCCGGCGGAGTCGCCGAGAACGAGTCCGGTCCGGTGAAGCGTTTCGATATCGTCAGCCGCCCAATCGGGTATTTTATCGGGAAACGCCGTGGTCGCCGGATCTCCGGGAAGGTCGATCCCCTTATATTTCAGATATCTGACGAAAAAGGCGGCGAATTCCTGTCTGAGTACGGGCGCGTCGGGGTCAAATTTACCGTCTCCCCTTCCGTCCGCTATCCCGTGTTCTTTCGCCCACGCGACGGGCGCGGAGTAATACTTCGCGGGGTCAACGTCGTCAAACCCCGACGCGGCGGCGGAAATTTTGTCGCCAGAAAGGCGGGATAAGATCGTGACAAACTGTCCTCTGGTCATATTTTCGTTCGGTCCGAAGCGATCGGGGGTCAATCCGACCATTATGCCGCGCCCGTTTACGAAAGAGACGTATTCCGAAAACCAGTCGCTGTCTTTAACGTCGGAAAACGAATCGTTCTCCGCATGGACGGGAAGTGACGTGAGCACGCCCGCCGACAGTATGACAGAAAGCAACAAGCAAAAGATTTTTTTCATTGTAAAGCGCCTTTCGGTATCCCGGTTTGAATTCTTTTTCATTGTAACACAAACGGACGATAAAATCCACTCCGGCGCCGTTATATTTACTTTTCCCAATATTTATGATATACTTTAGTTTGAATTATTTTGGGGAGATCCGCGTATGAAACCGATACCGAAAATCGCTCCGTGCGACGTGATTGAGATGAAAAAGCCGCACCCTTGCGGGAAATCGGCGTTTGAAGTCGTCCGCGTCGGTTCGGACGTCCGGATCGTCTGTCTCGGATGCGGACGCGACGTCACGGTTCCGAGGATCAAACTTGAAAAATCGATCAGAAAGATCACACCGGGGAGGAAAAGCGATGAGAGCCCTGTCTGAAAAACTTTACGGGCGCAAATATCTCGGGTTCTGCTTTATCGTACCCGTTTTCGCGACGCTGATAATCTACGTTTCCATGGGCCTGTGGCCGATAGCCGACGGCTCGGTCCTCGTCCTCGACCTGAACGCGCAGTATATCTATTATTTTGAAAAACTCCGTTCGATAATCACCGGAGGAGGCAGTCTTCTTTATACGTTCGGGCGCGCGCTCGGCGGCGAGTTCATGGGTATCTTCGCCTACTATCTGTCGAGTCCGTTTTCCCTCGTCACCGCGATTTTCCCTAAGTCGATGATGACCGAGGCGATCCTGACGATAATACTGCTCAAAGCGGGGACTTCGGGTCTGACCTTCGGGATCTTCATTCATCATCTTAAAGGCAGACGCCCCGCCGCCACCGTCGCTTTCTCGGTCATGTGGTCTCTCTCGGCGTTCTGCGTCGTGATGCAAAGCAACCTGATGTGGACGGACTGCATAGTATGGTTCCCTCTCGTGCTTCTCGGAATCGACAGGATCATTCAGAAGGGCAGGTTCAAAACGTTCGTCGTCTTCCTCTCCCTTTCGATCCTCTCGAGCTTCTACATCGGGTATATGGTCTGCCTGTTCATAGCTTTTTACTTCTTCGTGCGGTATTTTTCCCTCACGCGGGAGGAGAGAAACCCGCGCGGGATCGACGAAACGAAAAACTTCTTCATCGCGCTCGGGCGGGTCGCCCTCTTTTCCGCCATATCGGTCATGATCGCGGCGGTCGTTATCCTTCCCGCGTACTATTCTCTCTCGTTCGGCAAGCTTGAGTTCTCAACGCCGAACTGGGAGCCGAAACAGCTATATAACTTTCTGCCGCTGCTCTCCAAATTCTTCTTCGGATCATACGACACGGTAAGACCCGAGGGGATGCCGTTCCTTTACTGCGGCATGATGGTCCCGCTGCTTTTGCCGCTGTATTTTCTCGCGAAGGATATAAAGCCGCGCCGTAAGGTCGCGGCGGGAGTCATCATCCTCTTCTTCCTCGCGGGCTTCAATTTCAACGTTTTCGACATTATATGGCACGGTTTTCAGCGCCCGAACTGGCTCAACGCGCGATTCGCGTTTATGTTCGTGTTCTTCATCCTCGTTATGGCGTACGACGCGTTCATCCGTCTTGACAGGATAGGTTACGGAAAAGTCATAGGCGCCGCGGGCGCCGTTACGCTCCTTCTCTTCGTCCTTCAGACGCTTGAACTCGAAAACTTACCGGATTTTCTCGCCGTATGGGCGTCGTTCGGCCTTATCGCGCTTTACTGCGCCGTGATGTATTTCACAAGGTCGGCGGCTTCGAACCGACTGACGGTCCCGGGGCTCGTTCTCGCGATCATCGTGTCAACGGAAATGATCCTGTCGGGCGTCGCGAACGCTTACGCGCTCGACGACGACGTCGTTTTCTCACGCAGGTCGTCATACAGGGATTTCATCGACAAATATACGGAAGCGGTACAAACGGTCGTCGACGACGGGTTTTACCGTTCCGAAAAGCTCGAACACCGGAAGACTAACGACAACTTCGCTCTCGGGCTGAACGGTCTTTCCAACTCGACGTCGACTTTGAACGAAGGCGTAATAAAGCTGCTCAGACAGTTCGGTCTGACGTCAAAATCACACTGGTCCAAATACTGCGGCGCGACGGCGACCGAGGATATCTTCTTCGGCGTCAGGTACGTTTACGCCGATACGGAAAAGACGACGCTTCCCCACTATCTCGCGTTTTACTACGACAAGATCTCCGAAACGGACGACGGGATCGCGGTATATAAAAACCCGTACGCGCTGTCTCCGATCTTCGCGGCTCCGGACTCGATGCGGGATTTTGAGATAGAAGACGAATCGGTCACCGACCCGTTTGATCTCATGAACCGTCTTTACGGCGCGCTTACCGACGACGCCGAACGGGACCCGATCTACGTCAGGGACGAGCTTCTCAATATGGACTGGAACGACGTTTCCAAATTCGGAGTGAAGGATCACGATGGATTTGAAAAGAAAGGCGAAGATCCTTACGTCACATTCACGGTCAAAGCCGCGAAGACGGGCGTGATGTATATGTATATACCCTCAAAGTACCCGCGCGACTGCAAGCTTTATGTGAACGGTGTCGCAGACGGAAAGTATTTCACGAACGACACGCACTGCATCACCGAGCTCGGTTCCTTCGACGAAGGCGAAGAGGTCACGGTCCGTCTGTCGTGTGAGGCCGACAAGCTCTATATCGGGTACGGAGTCGATTATTTCTATACTTTCGACGAAGACGCGTTCGTCGATACTGTCGCCGATCTGAAATGCACGTCTTTTGAGAGCGATTCGTTCAAAGACGACAGGATCGAAGGAACGCTGTCCGTCCCCGAAGGACAGGAAAGAATAATGACTACGATCCCGTATGACGAGGGATGGGTCATAACGGCGAACGGCGAACGGGTGTCTTACGAGAAAACGCTCGGAGCGCTCATCGCGTTCGATCTGCCCGCGGGAGAGTACGATATCGTAATGAAGTATTCCCCGTCGTGTGTAAAGATCGGGGCTGCAATATCCGCGGGAGGAGTTCTGCTCTTCGCGGGTGCGTGCGTGCTGTCGGCTTTGCGGAAGAAAAAGAAGGCGTCCGCCGCCCCTGCCGCAAACGTCGAGGCGGAGAGCGAGCCGCCCGAAGATTTTGACTTCATTTTTGAAGAGACGGACGGAGAAGAAACACAAGGACCGGAAGAGGTGTCTGACGGTCCGGACGAGGACGGGGTCCCGCCCTTAGATGATAATAACGAGGAGGAAACGCCGTGATATATACGCTTTACGGAACTGTTTTTGAAGTCGATCAGATCGGCGGCTTCGCCGTGATCGACTGCGGCGGCGTCGGATACAAACTGACGGCGAGCGCGAATACCCTTGCCGCTCTTCCCGCCCCGGCGTTCACTCCCTCCGGAGACGTGAGACGGGATGCGGAACCAGTGAGAGTCTACACACATCTCGCAGTCAGAGAGGACGACGTCGAGTTGTTCGGATTTATTTCAAGAGAGGAACTCGAGGCGTTCAAAATGCTGATATCGGTTTCCGGCGTAGGTCCGAAGGCCGCTATGGCGATCCTTTCTCTGTTCACCCCCGACGCTCTGTTCTCCGCAATCATCGCCGAGGATACGAAGGGGATCTCCCGCGCCTCTGGCGTCGGCGGAAAGACCGCGGCGCGCGTCGTTCTCGAACTGAGGGACAAGGTAGCTAAAGCGTACGGAAGAACAGGAGAGATCCCGGGACCGAAAAGCACAGGCGAAATCTCCGCTCCGGGCGGAGGCAAATTCGCGGACGCGAGGGACGCGCTCCTCGTTCTCGGTTATTCCAGAACGGAAGTGATGAACGCGCTCAAGGGCGTCGATCCGTCGAAACCGACAGAGGCGATAATCAAGGACGCGCTCGCCGTTCTAATGAAACAGTAATCGGAGGTGATTCCCGTGGATATGGATGAATTCGATTTTGAAAACCGGATAATGTCGTCGGAATACTCGGGAGAGGACACCGAAGTCGAGCCCAGTCTCAGACCGAGGACGCTCGAGGAATACACCGGACAGGAAAAGGCGAAGGAAGTACTGAAAATATACATAGAGGCGGCGAAGAAAAGAGGCGACACTCTCGACCACGTTCTCCTCTACGGACCTCCCGGACTCGGAAAAACGACCCTCTCTGCCATTATCGCAAACGAACTCGGAGTCAACATAAGGGTGACGTCGGGTCCCGCGATCGAAAAACAGGGCGATCTCGCCGCGCTTCTCTCAAATCTCGGCGAGGGCGATGTTCTGTTCATCGACGAGATCCACCGTCTTTCAAGGCAGGTGGAAGAAATACTCTACCCCGCCCTCGAGGATTTCTCGCTCGATATCATCATCGGAAAAGGACCGGCGGCGAGAAGTATACGCCTGCCTCTCGCTCGCTTTACCCTCATAGGCGCAACGACGCGAGCGGGTCAGCTTACGACGCCGCTGCGCGACAGGTTCGGCGTCCTGCTTCGTCTTGAGCTATATACACCGGAGGAACTCTGCACAATAGTTAAAAGGAGCGCGGGGATCCTCAATATCCCTATCTACGACGACGGAGCGCTTGAGATCGCGTCGCGTTCACGCGGAACGCCGAGAATAGCGAACAGACTTCTCAAAAGAGTCCGCGATTTCGCTCAGGTCAGAGGAGACGGCGTAATCACGCTTGATCTCGCCCGCGAAGCTCTCGCGGTACTCGAAATCGACGAGCTCGGTCTTGACAATACGGACAGAAAGATGCTCGAGGCGATAATCAACTTCTACGACGGAGGTCCGGTCGGGCTCGAAACGCTCGCTGCCACGGTCGGCGAGGAAGCGATAACGCTTGAGGACGTTTACGAGCCGTATCTTATGCAGATCGGTTTCCTCTCCCGCACTCCGCGCGGACGGTGCGTAACGCGTTCGGCGTACGAGCACCTCGGGATCCCGTACAGAAAAAACGATACCGGCGGGAACTCCCAGATCACGATAGAATAAAAGAACAGACGCGCTCAAAAGCGCGTCTGTTTTCATATGCTCGACGATTCGACGTTGCCGCGCGCGGCGAGCGTCATTTCACGGAGCGAGGGAAAGTCGTCCCAGAGTTCGCGCGGGACGTTCCTTTTCCATGCGTCGTAATCGCCTGCGAGAAGATGATCTCTCATCTCCGTCGCCGAAACGACGAACGTTTTCGGAACGTAAAGCTCGGCGATTTTTTCGCCTTTACTTCCCGTATTGCCCGCGAGCCATCCGATCCTGCGTTCCTCCTTGCCGGATATCATGATGTCGGGGAACTCACCGCACCGCTCGACTACGTTCTCGATTACGTATTCGCCCCACGTCGGGTTGTTTCCGACGCCGAGGTCCGGAAGCGGGTACACGGAAACCGCGTCGCCGTAGATCTCCTTGAAAAAGTTCGCTCTCGTCTCGTAAGGGAAAGGATTCTTCTCCGTTCCCGACTCCTGCGACGAGCCGATAAATACGGCGACCTTTTCACATATCCCGAGCGCCTTTCCGATCATATCGGCGTGACCGTTGTGGAACGTCTGGAAACGCCCCACGACGAAGCCGAGTTTATACGGCTTTCTCATATTCATATCTCCGGGTCGAAAGAAGGCATAAGCTGAAGCTTGAAAAGGTTGTTTCTGTGCCTTCTGTCGATGTTCTCTTTCTTTTCTGGATCGTCGATCACTCCCTCACGGATATATCTGTCGAGTTCCGCATACGTAAATCCGAGGTTGTCCTCGTCCGTTTTGCCGCACAGACCGTCCGTCGGTACCTTGTCGACCAGTTCGGAGGGAAGGCCGAGGACTCTGCCTATCGCCTTGACCTCCTGAACGGTGAGGTTCGAGCATGGACTGAAGTCGCCGACGCTGTCGCCGTATCTCGTTGAATATCCCACCCAGTCCTCGGAGAGATTGCATGTGTTAGCCACTCTTCCGTTGTTGCTCTGCGAAACGGCGTAAAGAGTCGACATCCTGATACGGGGCGGAAGATTCTGTCTGCTCTGTTCAGAAAGCTCGAACGGAATATTCCTGACGACTCCGTCTACGGCGTCTTTGATGTTGACGATATAATGTCTGATGCCGAGATGACGGACGAGCAGTTTCGCCATATCGATGTCCGCCTGTACTCCGTTCGGCATAAGAACGCCGATTACGCGATCGCGTCCGAGCGCTTCGACGCACAGGGCGGCGACGACGGAGGAATCCTTACCGCCGGAGATACCCACGACGGCGTTGCATCCTTTGCCGTTCTCCTCAAAGAAATCTCTTATCCAACGGACGCAAGCGTCCTTAACTTTTACGGCGTCAAACATTATTTTCTCCTTATATTTCAATGAGTTCGTGCGGGAAATCGGTAAGGTTTTCCGCGCCGTTTTCGGTTATGAAGACCATATCCTCGATGCGGCAGCCGTACAGCCCCTCGATATAGATACCGGGCTCGTTTGTCACAAGGTTGCCGGGGATGAGTTTGCGCCCTACGATCTTAGGGGAAAGATTCGGCAGCTCGTGGATCTGAAGGCCGACGCCGTGTCCGAGCGAGTGACCGAATCTGCCCTCGTAGCCCGCGGAATCGATTATTTTACGCGCTACCGCGTCCGCCTCGTCTCCGGTCACGCCGGGACGGATCGCCTCGTGAGCCGCCGTCTGCGCCGCAAGAACGGTTTCGTAAAGACGTCTCTGTTCCGCGTCCGCTTTGCCGACGCAGAAAGTCCTCGTCATATCGGAGTGATACCCGCAGGCAGTCGCGCCGAAGTCGATAGTCAAAAAACCGCGTTCGAGTTTGACGGGGCGCGGTACTCCGTGGGGGACGGACGACGCCTTGCCCGAGACGGCGATCGTCTCGAACGACGGGACGGGAGAGCCGAGTTTTTTCATTCTGTATTCGAGTTCGGCGGCGACCTCGAGCTCGGTCATATCGCATTTGATGACCGAGAGGAGTTCATGAAGCGCCTTTTCGGCTATTCTCTGCGCTTTGACGATGAGGTCGACCTCTTCCCTCTCCTTTATCGAGCGGATCTCCGTGATGGTCTCATCAACGGGAAACAACTCGATCTTCGAGGCGTCCGCCGCCTCTTTCATCTTATCGAACCGCGCAACGGAAAGGTCGCCGTTTTCGAATCCGACGCGCGCCGCGCCGGAAGTCTTCAACCATTCGGCGAGAGAACCGCCTTTCTGTTCTTTAACGGTGCAGACCGGAAAGCACTCGTTTTTAGCCGCCTCGTAATATCTGAAATCGGCGAAGACGACGGACTCGTCCGGCGTCACGATCATATAGCCGTCGGGATTGTGATATCCCGAAAAATACAGATAGTTTTCCGCCGCGGTAACGACTACGGCGTCGAGCGAGCACTCCTTCATGTATTCGCGCAGTTTTTCGTATCTCTTAGTGTAAACAGCCATTTTATTCCTCCGTTCCGAGCATACCGTGGTTTTTCAAGAATTTTTTTACGTACGGGCGTTCGATCGCCCTTTTCGCTCTGAAAAAGAGCGTTTTTTTATCCTTTATGGGAGGGACTATGATCGAGCGGATCCCCGCGTTGTTCGCCGCAGCGGCGTCCGTCAGAAGCTGGTCGCCGAGAAGGACCGCCGTTTTTTCATCCGTTCCCGTGTCCGCAGTCGCCATAAGAACGTATTTTGTTTTCGGTTTCCCGCTCTTTGCGTACGCTGGATAGCCGAGAGAGGCGTTGAACAGATCGACGCGCTCTTTATTGTTGTTGGATACGAAGGCGATCCTGACGCCCGCCTCCTCCATCGAGGCGAACCACTCTCTGACCTCGGGCGTCGGCTCGGGATCGTCGTACGTGACGAGCGTGTTGTCGATATCGCAGATCAGCGACCCGATCCCCATAGTCCTCACAAGCTCCGGGGTTACGTCGCGAAACGATCTCGCCATCAGCGTCGGCGACAGTTTCTTTTCAAAAAGCACGCGGCTCCCCCCTTCCTATTCTTGTATTATACCTTTTTTTCTTCTCTAAATCAACACCAAAAAGGACGAATAAGTCAGCGCGTGGAACGGGAATAATACAAAAAACGAAGAAAAGGAGAAAAAGGTGAAAAGCGAGGAAAAAGAAAAGAGGGCGGTCGAGGAAGGAGACGATCTCGAATATATTTTCAAAAGCGGCAGCGTGATCTCCCGCGGGAGAGACAGAACGATCCATTGTCTGACGATAATCGGTCAGATAGAAGGCCATTACCTTTTAGGCGAGGGGCAGAAAGCGACAAAATATGAGCATATCATCCCCCTGCTCGTCTCGATCGAGGAGAGCGACGAGATCGACGGGATGCTCGTCGTTCTCAACACGATGGGCGGCGACGTCGAGGCGGGGCTCGCCATCGCGGAAATGATCTCGTCGATGAAAAAGCCGACCGTGTCGCTCGTCCTCGGCGGCGGTCATTCGATCGGCGTCCCTCTCGCGGTGTCGGCGAAGAGATCGTTCATCGTACCGTCGGCGACGATGACGATACACCCGGTAAGGATCAGCGGGACGGTGCTCGGAGTGCCGCAGACTTATTACTATTTCGAGCGGATGCAGGACAGGATAATCAGGTTCATCACAGATCACTCGTCGGTGACGGAGGAGACGTTCCGCGAGATGCTGTCGCGGACCGACCAGATCGCGACGGACGTCGGATCGGTCATCGACGGATATGAAGCCGTAAGATGCGGCCTTATTGACTCGACGGGCGGCGTGTCGGACGCGCTGTCAGCGCTCCGGAAAATGATAAAGAAAAGCAAAGAACCGGCGCTGAAGCCGGTATCGAAGAAAAGGAAAACGGGCTGACTTTCAGCCCGTTTTATTTCAGTTGAAGCGAGAACGGATCCCTTCGGCGAGATCGGCCTTTTCCCACGGAACGGAGAGGTCTTCCCTGCCCATGTGACCGTAAGCTGAGAGCGGTGTGTAGATCGGACGTTTGAGATCGAAGCGGGAAATAATCGCGCCGGGCCTCATATCGACGGTTTTGACCAGATATTCCGAAATTTCGGTATCGGAGACTTTTGCGGTTCCCGAGGTGTCGACCATTACGGAGACTGGGTTTGCGACTCCGATCGCGTACGCAAGCTGGACTTCGCATTTTTTCGCGATACCGGACGCTACAACGTTCTTTGCAAGGTATCTCGCCATATACGCGGCGGAGCGGTCGACCTTCGTCGGATCCTTTCCGGAGAAGCACCCGCCGCCGTGGCGGGCGTAACCGCCGTAAGTGTCAACGATGATCTTCCTGCCGGTGAGACCTGTGTCGCCCATCGGTCCGCCGACGACGAAACGTCCGGTCGGGTTGACGAATATCTTTGTATCGGCGTCGATCATCGCGGGATCGATGATCTCACCTATAACGTACTTTATAACGTCCGCTCTTATCTGTTCCGCCGCGACGTCGGCGGCGTGCTGAGTCGACACGACAACCGTATCGACGCGGACAGGACGGTCCCCGTCGTATTCGACGGTGACCTGAGTCTTTCCGTCGGGTCTGAGGTATGGAAGGATTCCTTCCTTACGGACCTCGGCGAGTCTTTTCGCAAGACGGTGAGCGAGCGAGATCGGAAGAGGCATAAGCTCCGGAGTTTCATCACATGCAAATCCGAACATAAGTCCCTGATCTCCCGCACCCGTTTCGAACGGATCGCTGCTCTCTCCCGCTTTGGATTCAGCCGATCTGTCAACGCCGAGCGCGATGTCGGGCGACTGCTCGTGGATCGCGTTGAGAACGCCGCAGGTGTTGCCGTCGAATCCGAACGAAGCGTCGCAGTAACCTACGTCGCACACGGCGCGGCGAACGATTCCGGGAATATCAACGTACGCCTTCGTTGTGATCTCTCCCATCACCGTGACGACGCCGGTGGTGGCGAACGTCTCGCACGCGACGCGCGAATCGGGATCCTCCGCAAGAAGCGCGTCAAGGATGGAATCGGATATCCGGTCGCATATTTTATCGGGATGTCCTTCCGTTACCGACTCGGAAGTAAATAGTCTTTTCACGCTTATAACCTCTTTTCTCAAACTGCCCGGGACAAATACTCAAGGATAACTTCTACCGCCCCGTCGATGCCGGTCTTATCGACGTTGATAACGAGATCGTAGTTCTCTATCCTGCCCCATTTTCTGCCGGTATAGTAGTTATAGTATCCGGCGCGTCTTTTGTCGATCCTGATAACTTCTTCCTTCGCTTTTGACGGAGTGAGGTCTCTTCTTTTCGCGACTCTTTCAACGCGTCTGTCAAAATCGGAGAAAATATAGATCCTGACGGTATCGGGATGATCCGCAAGAACGTAATCGGCGCATCTGCCGACTATAACGGCGGAATTATCCCCGTTAGCGATCTTGCTGATCAGAGACGACTGGATCGCGAAGACCTTGTCGTTGAGCGGAAGATTAATGTGAGACAAAGCGTCGCCGACGACGGGACGCCCGTATGAGAGAGAATACAGAAAACTGTTCGTCGCTTTTTCGTCGACGTCTTCGATCACGTCCGGATCGAATCCGCTCTCTTTCGCGGCGAGTTCAATAAGTTTTCTGTCGTAAAATTCACATCCGAGACGAGAGGCGAGCCGCTTTCCGATCTCGGTCCCGTCGCTTCCGTACTGTCTGGCTATCGTAACCGTAACCTTACTCATCCCGACAAATCTCCCTTGAAATTCTATATTTAATTTATGATAACATAGTAGTCGGTCAAATGAACGTGGCAAAACGCAATTTTACATTTTGTTAACAATTGCTTTCGACTTTCGCGGAGGCTGCCGTAATGGCAAGCCGTGTGAGGCTGCCATAGGATGTAATGGGTATTCATTTTTCTGCGAGGAACATAGTGAAGGATTTTTTTGAGATTATCCTGTCGGCGTTCGCGGTATACGGAATATACTGTGCGGGGCCCGTTTTGCGCGTTCTTGCCGGTCGTGTTTTAAGTTTTTTTATGAAAAAGAAAGAGCGTTCCCGCGCCCGTCGCGCGGTTGACACACAAAAACCTTTATAGTATAATCTAATAAATATGGTTTTGTTATAGGAGGCGGAGACCGGTGAGATCCGAAGACGTTTTTGATTTTTCATGGGCTCCGCCCGCCGATTCCGTTCCGGGAGAAGACCCTGTCAAACTTAACGGGATCGTTGAAGATATCATTTTCAAAAACGACGAAAACGGGTACGCGGTCGCCAGGATCGAGGACGACGAAGCCCGTCCGGTCACGGTGACCGGGATCATGCCATATATCGCCGAAGGCGACACGATCTCGGCGGTCGGAAGATGGGTAACGCACAAGAAATACGGCAGACAGTTCGAGGTGGAATACTACGACCGCGAGCTTCCCCGCGAAGAGAGCGACATGATGAGATATCTCGCTTCCGGCGCGATAAAAGGGATCGGTCCGAAAACCGCCGAAAAGATTATATCGAAGTTCGGAACGGACGCATTTGAGGTGATCGAAGAACATCCCGAATGGCTCGCCGACATCCCCGGTATCACGGTAAAAAGAGCCGAGACGATCTCCGAGAACTTCAGAGCCGTCTCCGGGTCCCGTGAATTCATGATGTTTTCGCGCGACTTTTTTTCTCCCGCCACCGCTATGAAGATATACAGAGCATGGGGAGCCGGAGCGATAGAGAGGATCCGCCGCGATCCGTACTCACTCTGCGGAGAGTTCGGCGGAATAGGTTTCAAAAGAGCCGATTCGATCGCCGCCGCGCTCGGGATGAATCCGGACTGCCCGGAAAGAGTGAGAGCGGGGATCAAATACGTTCTGTCGTCAGAAGCTTCGAGAAGCGGACACAGCTGCCTTCCGCTCGATACGCTCAAAAAATGCGCCGTCGAATTGCTTTTCGGATACGACGGCGCCGACGCGTCGATCGTCTCCGAAACGGTTTCCCGGATGACTTCGGAGGGAAGGCTCGTCGTTTACAAACGTGACGGAGTCGATCTCTACTATCTTCCCTACGTTTACGCCGCCGAAGCGGGAACGGCGAGAAAACTCGTCTCACTCGCAAAATCGTGTCCCGCCTTCGACGAGGGTGAAATCGGCTCGCTTATCAGGACTTCCGAAACGTTATCCGGGGTCACTTACGCCGCGCAGCAGAAAGAGGCGCTTGCGCTCGCTTTAAGATCCGGGGTAACCGTCATCACCGGAGGACCCGGAACGGGTAAAACGACGATAATCAAAGGCCTTATCAATATTTTCGAGAAGCTGGACATGAAAGTTTGCCTCGCCGCTCCTACCGGACGCGCGGCGAAGAGGATGAGCGAAGCGACGAGTCACGAGGCGAGAACGATACACCGCTTGCTCGAAATGGAGTTTTCAGACACCGAAACCGCGAATTTCATGCGAAACGAAAACGACCCGCTCGATGAAAAAGTGATAATAATCGACGAGGCGTCGATGATCGACGTACTTCTTATCAACGCGCTCGTCAGAGCGATTCGCTCCGGGTCGAGACTCATTCTCATCGGCGACGCCGATCAGATACCGTCGGTCGGGTGCGGAAACGTACTCGGGGACATTATAGGATCGGACGTTTTTCCTGTCGTCGTTCTGACCGAGATCTTCCGCCAATCGGAGGAAAGTTCGATCACTACGAACGCTCACCTGATCAACTGCGGAGAGATGCCCGAGCTTTCTTCCAAGGGATCCGATTTCTTCTTTCTGAAAAGAGAAACAGACTCTGCGATCGCGGATTGTGTAAGGGATCTCGTCGTCAACAGACTGCCTAAAACGTACGGCGCGTCCGTCGCGGACAAAATACAGGTCATAACGCCTTCAAGAAAAGGTGACGCGGGAACGGAAGCTCTGAACGATCTGCTGCGCCGCGCGCTCAACCCGCCGTCCGGCGGCAAAAAAGAATTCACCCACCGCGGAACGGTCTTCAGAGCCGGAGACCGTATAATGCAGACGAAGAACGACTATTCCGTCGAATGGACCGATCCGTTTGACAACACCGGGTACGGCGTTTTCAACGGCGACGTGGGCACGCTCGTTTCGGTCGACGCCGAAAATGCGGAAGCCGTCGTCGCGTTCGATGAAAGGACGTGCAAATACGAGTTTTCGTCATTCGACGAGGTCGATCACGCATACGCGATCACCGTACATAAAAGTCAGGGGAGCGAATATCCGATCGTCGTGATCCCCGTTTACAACTGCCCTCCAATGCTGAAAACGCGCAATTTGCTTTATACGGCGATCACGAGAGCGTCAAAAATGGTGATTCTCGTGGGAAAACGCGAAGTACTCGCCGAAATGATCGCGAACGACCGCAAAGGCGTTCGCTGTACAGGCCTTCTTTCGATGCTGAGATCGGAGGCGGGCGATGAGTAGACGCCTTGTATCCCGCATTCTCGATCTGATCTTCCCTCCTCTCTGTCCGATATGCGGAGAAAGCAGCGGAACTGACGGGTGCCTCTGCGAAAATTGTCTTTCAAAATACGCAAATGAGCAAAAAGAACTCTGTCCCGTGTGCCGCAAGACGGCGGGAGAGTGTACGTGCGGTATCGCGGGAGTGTCGCGTACGTTCTTAGGCGGTCGCAGGATCGTCTCCCTTGCTTTTTATCACCCGCGCGCAAACGGGGGCGAAAGGATCACGGAACGCCTGATACGGAAATTCAAAAAGAGATACGACCGGTCGCTCACCGATATGTTCGCAAGGGAGATATCGGGAAAGCTGCTGACGTTGATGAAATCGTCGGAAGAGGCGCCGTCGGAGTGGGCGGTCACTTTCCCGCCGCGCTCGACCGAAAACAAACGGAAGTACGGGTTCGATCAGGGCGAAGCCGCCGCCGGGAGTATTTCCCGATATACCGGCATACCGTTGATAAAAACGCTGAAACGCGCGGGAGGGGACGAGCAGAAGGAGCTCGGCCGTAAAGGCAGAGAGATGAACTCGTGGTCCCTGAAGCTCGCCCGGCGCGCGGACGTCCGCGGCAGAAAGATCATTCTGTTCGACGATATCATTACCACCGGCGCGACGGTACGCGCGGCGTCCGATCTTCTTGTCGGCGCCGGAGCGGAGTGCGTATTCCCGGTTTGTATCGCACGGGTACGCAAGGAAACCGGAATAAAAGAAAAATAAAGCCCGGGAAAACGTTTTTTCGCGCGTCCCGGGTATTTTTCATTCACAGGTTGCAAAAAATGTAATAATGATGTATAATATATATGTGGTAGTTTGCACTTTTTTTGAAAATGAGCCCGAAGGGCGTTTTTTTAACCGGTCCGCCAGAAATTTAAGAGGTTTTCAATGGGAAAAGATATAGGAATCGATCTCGGCACGGCGACTGTCCTCGTATACGTAAAGGGCAAGGGCATCGTTCTCAAGGAGCCGTCCGTCGTCGCGATCGACAAGAATACCGACAAAATACTGAAAGTCGGCCGAGAAGCTCAACAGATGCTCGGTCGGACTCCGGGTAATATTACAGCGATCCGTCCGCTTCGGGACGGGGTGATCAGCCAGTACGAGATCACGCTGCGGATGATACAGTATTTCATCAAACGCGCGTGCGGGAATCCTTTTTTGTTCAAGCCGAGAGTCATTATCTGCGTTCCGAGCGGCATTACGGAGGTCGAGGAACGTGCCGTCGTCGACGCGGCGACACAGGCGGGAGCCAAAAGGACGTATCTTATCGAAGAACCGGTCGCCGCGGCGATCGGAGCCGGGATCGACATTTCCCTTCCCAACGGTCACATGGTCGTCGATATCGGCGGAGGAACGACCGATATCGCCGTGACTTCACTCGGCGGAGTCGTCGTGTCAGAGTCCATCAAAGTCGCGGGCGACAAGTTCGACGAGGCGATCATCAGATACGTAAGGAGAAAGCACAAGGTCCTCATCGGCGAAAGAACGGCAGAGGAGATCAAGATAAAAGTCGGTTCCGCATGGCCTCACGACGAACCGAAAGTCATCGAGGTCAAGGGCAGATGCCTGATCCAGGGTCTTCCCCGCGTCGTGCGGATCTCGTCCACCGAGATACCCGACGCGCTTGAGGAACCTCTGACAGCGATAGCCGAGGCGGTCTGTTCCGTCATAGAACGCACGCCGCCCGAGCTGATAGGCGACATCCTTTATAACGGGATCGTTATGACGGGAGGCGGAAGTCTTCTTCACGGGCTCGACAGGCTGATCGCAGGCGTGACCGGGATCAAGACCATGGTCGCCGACAAAGCGGTCTCGTGCGTCGCGGTCGGGACGGGAAAATCCCTCGACCATATTTCGGTTATCCCCGAGGGCGCGATAAACCTCTCTCGGCAGAGACTTTCGCGATATTAGAAATTAAAAACGGCTGAAACGAGCTTCAGCCGTTTTTTTTGTGTGTGAGTCAATTAAAACGGAAGGCATTTGACGGCGATTATCTTCTTACCTCAGACGTCAGTTCCCCGTATCGTTTTGCATGAACCTTGACAAAATCGTCGCGACCTGCGCTCTCGTAGCATTTCCCTTCGGGTCGAGAAGAGTGCGGGTCGGAGTTTCGACGCCTTTTATAAGACCGACGCCGTACGCCCACGCCAGGGCGTCCCTCGCCCAGTCTCCGACCTTTGAGTAGTCGAAAAACCCGCTAATATCGCCCGCGATCGCATCTTTCGGGTCTGCGGCTGAAAATCTGAACAGGATCGCGGCGATCTGTTCTCTCGTCAGCGGAGAGTTCGGAGAAAAGGCGACGTCGGAGACCCCCGTTACCACTTCGTCTTCGTAAGCCCAATCGACCGCGTCACGGTACCAATCCGCCGTAAGGTCTTTGAAACGCGATCTTTTTTTCGGTTCCGGTTCTCCGGCGTATCGCCACAATACCGTGACGAGCATCGCCCGCGTCATCTTGCCCGAGGGATCAAAACGCGTTGACGACGTTCCGTTCATCAGTTCGTTTTCGACGCAAAAATCGATGCCGTCGTGCGCCCAATTGCCGTAAGGCGGAACGTCACTGAACACTGCGGAGGGACAGGGATCTTTTTTGAGTGTTTTTTCGGTAACAGCACCGCAGATCGAACATCTGTAAACGTCGGTGTATTCCGTATTTCCGTCGTGAGAGAATCCGCTCGATACCGGCTCCCACTCGTGGTCGTGATCGGCAAGCGCGAGAGGAACGGTGACATCAACCGTCTTATACCCGTAAGTCAGCGACACCTTTATGCTTCCGGTATCCCCTTCCATGGAAAGAGTGGCGACGTCGGGAGTTATGACTGCGCCTCGCGTTATATCTGACGTCAGCGCCTCGGAAACCCTCTGAGCGACGTCGCAGCCGGTCGGAAGATAAACGGTTTGAGGAGACGAGGCAAGAAAGCCCGCAAGAATATCCGCCGGATCTTCTTTAAATTCCGTCAGATCGACGGAGGCGTATTTGTCGTCTCCCTCGTTTCCGACAGATCCGAGTGCGGCGTTTACTGCCGCTTTTACGGCTTTTTTGTATTCTTCGGGTAGAGGATCCGCGCCCTCGGGTCTTCTTATTGCGACGGTCGCCGGATCGCCCCTTCGCTCCGCCGCCGGGACAAGCGTCTCGGCAAACGTCAAAGCCGCGATATATCTGCCGACGGAATACGAAACGTGAAGTTCATCACGTTGAAGTCCTGTCACGGGATCGGTGTCAAAGTTTACGGTGCCCGACGGATCAACGGAATAATGAAGCGACAGATACGTGGATCGGGCGTTCTGTATCGCAGTGCCTACCGGCACGACCGCGGTGAACCCCTTCCCCGTCTTTTCGCCGGTCAGATGAGAGGCGATATCGGTGTAGTATCTGATCTTATCAAACTTGTCAAGGCCCGCGAAATACGCAGTTTCCTGTGTTTTCGATATTATGAGATAGAGATATACGTCCGCGTCGGGAACGCGTTCGCCGACGTAATCAAGCATAAAAGAGGTGGAATCTTCAATGGAGGAAAACGGTCTCGTGGAACCCGCGCTCGAAGAAGATCCTTTTTCTATCTCAGGTCCGTACGGCTGAAGCACGACCGCGTCCCAGTCGTCGTACGAGAGCGCGCCTGCCGTCGTCTTGACGTCCGGAACGTTTTGCCATAAGCCGTCCGTTTTGTCGCCCACGACCCGGAATTCGTAGTTTTCGTTTCCCTGATCCGCAGTCGTCGCGTGCCAGGTCATCGATTTACCTCCGCTCATGGCAAGGGCGATCTCCACGTCGACGTAAACGGGAAACGAGATTCTAAGCATATTATAAAAAGTGCTGTACCCCTCGTAAACGGTCCCGTCGGGAAAAGTAAAGCCGTCCGTCGCGTCTTCGGAATAACTGTTCCCTATGAATAGGATCCTGAAATGTTCCCGCTTTGCTGCAAAGGCGCGCGGCAAAAGCGCGGCGATCATTGCCGCGGCAAGAATGACGGCTGCAAGTCGTTTTTTCATATCAAACTCCCTATGCAAAGATGGGCAAGCCAAAGAGACCTGCCCATCGCTTTTTCTGATTTTACGCCCACGCCATCGTCGACGGCTTGGGATCCTTCATAATCACTTCTTTGAGAGTGCTTACCGCCTTTCCGAGCCCCTCGTCGATCGACATCAGACTGTCTTCGTGCTCGATCGAGAGGACTTTGTCGTACCCGACAAGGCGGAGATTGTCAACGAGATCGCGCCACCACGCCGCGTCGTGACCGTATCCGACGGAACGGAACACCCACGCACGGTTGATCTCGTCGCTATAGTGTTTGGTGTCAAGAACGCCGATTCGCGCGGTGTTGATCTTGTCGATCTTGGTGTCCTTCGCATGAACGTGATAGATCGCGTCGCCGAGCATACGGATAGCCGCGGCGGGCTCCATCCCCTGCCAAACGAGGTGCGAGGGATCGAAGTTCGCCCCGATAACGTCGCCGACCGCCGCTCTCAGTTTGAGAAGCGTCTCCGTGTTGTAGCAGCAGAAGCCGGGATGAAGCTCGAGCGCTACGTGAGTCACGCCGTGCGATTTTGCGAACGCTGCCGCTTCTTTCCAGTAAGGAATAAGGACCTCGTTCCACTGATAGTCGAGGATGGCGAGGAAGTCATCCGGCCACGGGCAGGTGACCCAGTTCGGATACTTCGCGCCGGGATGATCGCCGGGACATCCGGAGAAGGTGATGATCGTGTCGACGCCGACTTTCTCCGCGAGCAGACAAGCGTTTCTGAAATCACGGTCGTACGCCTCGGCAATCTTTTTATCAGGGTGAACGGGATTACCGTGGCACGAGAGAGCCGCGAGCTCGATCCCGTACTTATCGAACAGGCCGCACCACTCTTTGAGTTTGGCGTCGTCGTTCAGAAGCACCTCGGGATCGCAGTGATCTTTTCCGGGATATCCGCCGCATCCGATCTCAACGGCGTCGACTCCGAGGTCGCGCATTATGCCGAGAACTTCCTCAAGCGGTTTTTTTGCATAAAGATTCGCAAGAACGCAAAGTTTCATAATGATTCGCTCTCCTTTATCAGAAATTATAGATCGTTCCGGACTTCGCGGACTCGTAGATACCTTCGAGGATGCGTGTGACGGTATACGCCTGCTCGGGAAGGACGCATGGAGCGTTCATACCCTTGACGGCGTTGATCCACTGTCTCATATCGACGAGGGACGCGTCGTTGTTGTCGACGCCGTCGTAGAAGGCGACGCCTCCCGCCTCGAGGTTCGGGTAAAGCTCGTATCTTCTGCCGTTGCGAACGCCGTTGATGCGGACGCCGTTGATGAGGTCGCCGCCCGCCTTCGTTCCGCAGATGACAGTGGTCGCCTCTCTCGTGTCGAGCATATTGAGCGCCCATGAAGATTCGACGGAAACAGTCGCGCCGTTCTCCATAACGACGAATCCGAATGCGCAGTCCTCGACGGTGAACTTCTCGGGATCCCAGTCGCCCCATGCGTTGGCGGTATGCGTCTGGTTGTTGAGCTTGTGGTAAGCTGTGCCGAGACAGCACTTCGGCTTGTAGTTGTTCATCATCCAGAGGGTGAGGTCAAGGGCGTGGGTGGCTATGTCGATCAGAGGACCGCCGCCCTGCTCGTACTCGTTGAGGAATACGCCCCACGTCGGGACCGCTCTGCGGCGAAGAGCGAGCGCCTTCGCGTAGTAGATGTCTCCGAACGTTCCGTCTTCCGCCTCCTTCTTGAGGTATTGCGCGCCGGGGGTCTGTCTGTTCTGGTATCCGATAGTGAGGAGCTTGCCTGACGTTTTTGAGGCGTCGAGCATCTTTTTCGCCTCGGCGGAGTTGATCGCCATCGGCTTTTCGCACATTACGTGCTTGCCGGCGTTCAGAGCGTCGACGGTGATGAAGCTGTGGGATCTGTTGGGAGTACAGACGTGAACAACGTCGATCGACTCGTCTTCGAGCAGTTTCTTATAGTCTTCGTAAACGGCGGCGTCGGGGGTCCCGTATTGCTGCTTTGCCAGTTCCGCTCTCTCGACGATGATATCGCAGAACGCGACCATCTCGACGTCATCAAGTCTTTTGAGCGATGGCATATGCTTTCCGTTCGCGATACCTCCGCAGCCGATAATACCTATTCTCACCTTGTCGTTTGCACCGATCATCTCAGATCCTCCAAAATGTTGTTAGAACTTTTTGTCGCGGGTGCGCGTGTATGCGCACGCGTACAGATATATGATAAAATAAAAAAATAACTTTTGCAAGAGCGCGCGCGATAATAGTCGGACGCCGTTTTTCGTTTCGTATAAGTGCACAAATCATCCGAGCGTTTTTTGTGCTGTTTCACCGAGCTGAGCGGTCGGTCTTTCACTCCCGGAGAAGTACGAAAAAACGCCGGATCGCGTACCGCGCCGTCCCGTTTCAGATGAAAAAACGGAGCGCGGGTATTGAAAACTTGAAAACGATATAGTATAATATTTTAAATTACGCAAAAGGAGGACAAAAAGTTGCGTTTCAACAAAAAAAAGATCATTATCCCGATCGTGATAGCAGTCGTTCTGATCATAATCATCGCGACGTCCGTGACGATCGTTCCCGCCGGTTCCAGCGGAGTCGTTCTCACGTTCGGAAAGGTGAGCGACCGCGTTATGAAGGAAGGGCTTAATTTCAAGATACCGTTCGTTCAGCAGACCGTTATCATCAGCAATAAGATCCAGAAGCAGGAAGTCGAGGCGCCCGCCGTCAGCAAAGACCTGCAGACCGTGCGCTCGACGATCGCCGTAAACTACCGCGCACTGAGCGATTACAGCGCGAGCATCTACAAGAATATAGGCGAGGAATACGAGTCGATCATCCTTCTTCCCGCCGTTCAGGAATCAATGAAGTCGGTCACCGCGAAGTACACCGCGGAAGAACTCATCTCCCTGCGCGCACAGGTCGGCGAGGAAGTCAAGGAAACGCTCGTCCAGAAAGTGTCCGAGTACGGCATTTCCATTGAAAAGTTCAATATCGTCAATTTCGATTTCTCGGAAGAATTCAACGAGGCGATAGAAGCCAAGCAGGTAGCGGAACAGAACCTTATAAAAACGAAGACCGAGCAGGAACAGGTGATCGTCGTAGCAAACGCGGAAGCGGAAGCGACGCTGACGCGCGCTCAGGCGCAGGCGGACGCGAACAAGCTCCTTTCCGAGTCGATCACCCCCGAAGTCATCGAATATCTCAAAGTTCAGAAATGGGACGGCAAGCTGCCCACCGTCACCGGTACCGGATCCTTTATGGACGTGTCCGGTCTTACCGGAACCAAGGCGTCGGCTGACTGATCCCGGGGAGTTATAAATGAAAAAGATTGAAATCAGAACACTGTATAAAGATCGCGGATTTGAAAAAACAGAGTCCGTGACTGTCGGCGGGTGGGTCAGAAGCATCCGCGATTCCAAAACGTTCGGGTTCATTATGATATCGGACGGAACTTATTTCAAACCCGTACAGGTCGTATACGACGATACCCTCCCCAACTTTGAGGAAATCTCGAAACTGAACGTCGGTTCGGCGCTCATCATAAGCGGAAAGATCGTTCTGACTCCCGAAGCGCAGCAGCCCTTCGAGATCCGCGCTGAGTCCGTCGAAGTTGAGGGCCTTTCAACTCCCGACTATCCGCTTCAGAAAAAGCGCCACTCTCCCGAATTCCTTCGCACGATAACGCACCTGAGACCGCGCACGAATCTCTTTCAGGCGGTGTTCAGAGTGCGCTCGGTCGCCGCATACGCGATCCACAAGTTCTTCCAAGAGAG
>JAFWTH010000062.1 GCA_017518975.1 Clostridia bacterium | reverse complement strand
TTCGCTGACACCTTCCCCTCGGAGGGGAAGGCTTAATTCCCCCCGCGCCGGAGGCGCGGAGTGAATCAAGTGCAGGAACCTTTATTAAGAGCAGAATCAAACGGGCGCGTGTAAAAAAACAGCCCGGTGGGCTGTTTTTCCGCGCCCTGACCGAGCGACCGTCATTTTTCGCATTTTTGCGAAAAATGGCTCGCGGGAGCGAGAGCGATTCCCCCCGCGCCGGAGGCGCGGAGTGTTGGGAATGCAGTGATCTTACTCCTCACCTCATCCGTCAGCTTCGCTGACACCTTTTCTCGCCTGCGGGCTCGGTCAGGCGCGGCTCTGACAATCACCCGGATTGTCATTCACTACCGCGCCGTGCGCTTCGCTACCCTCAAAGGGGAAGGCTTTATTCCCCCCGCGCCGGAGGCGCGGCGTGTTGGGAATGCAGTGATCTTACTCCTCACCTCATCCGTCAGCTTCGCTGACACCTTGTCTCCCCTGCGGGGTCGGTCAGGACGCGGCTCTGACAATCCCCCGGATTGTCATTCACTACCGCGTCCCGCGCTCCGCTACCCTCGGAGGGGAAGGCTTTATTCCCCCTGCGCCGGAGGCGCGGCGTGTAAGAAATACGTTGTTCTTCATCAATAATGGTAAAAGGGTTGACCGGAGTTATCTCATTGTGATATACTCGTACATGAAAACATCGTCGAACTGCCACTTTGGCACTTGTCGCCTCTGTGTCAACAGTTCGCCGATGTTTCTTTTCTTGCTTATTTTATTGAACGCTCTGCGTTCCTCACCTCTCAAACTCCACCGTTATCTCCGTTCCGACGTCCGGCTCGCTTTTCAGCGAGACGTGAGCGCCGAGGAGTTGCGCGGCGTGCTTGACGATCGACAGACCGAGCCCCGTGCCGGGTATTTCGTTCGACCTCGCGCTGTCAACGCGGTAGAAGCGCTCGAATATGCGCTCTCGGTATTCGTCCGGGATGCCGATACCCGTGTCCTTGACCGACAGAACGACCGATTTTTCTGTTTCCTCAACGTTTACGGTAACGCTGCCGCCATGACGGTTGTATTTCACCGCGTTGTCGCAGAGATTATAGACGATCTCGTCGACGTAATTCGGTATCCCCCGGACGATCGCGCGGTCGCCGGTCAGAGAGAGCGTGACTTCTTTCTTCTTTGCCTCGCTCTCAAGACTGTCAAGAACGTCTTCAGCGATGACGTAAAGGTCAACGTCCTCCTTTTCGGGCGAAACTGTTTGTTCATCCAGTTGGGACAACTCGATTATATCGTTTATCAGCGAGATAAGACGGACGGACTCACGGTAGATGTCTCCTGCGAACTCGCGTGATTTGTCCGGAGGGACAAGGTCCTGCATCATAAGCTCCGCAAATCCCGAGATCGACGTCAGAGGCGTTTTCAGTTCGTGCGATACGTTTGCGGAGAACTCGCGGCGCAGTTGTTCTCTCTGTACCGATTCCGTGACGTCGACGACCAGTACGACGGCTCCCGCGGGCTTATCGTTCGATACGACCGGATTCGCGATGATATGATAGCATCTGTCTTTCTGATCCAAATACGTTTCCGCACGCTCGCCGCGGAGCGTTTTTTTGATCGTTTCGGATACCGCCCGGTCTTCGTTCTCCGGGAGAGAAGATCCGATATCACAGCCGTTCAGCACTCTTGACGCGCCTGAATTCGCGCTCAGGACTATACCGCTTTTGTCGGTGAGGACGAATCCCTCGCTCATATTTTCGGTCAGAACGGAAAACTCCTTTTGTCTGCGCGTCAGCTCGTCGATCTGTTCTCCGATAGTGAGGTTTTGTTCTCTGATCCGACCCACGAGCGGTTCAAGCTCCGGATAGACCTTGACTCGGTCGACGCCGTCGATCTCTATTTCGTTGATCGGCTCGGTGATCTGCTTCGCGGCGCGCAGGGAGAAGATCCCCGCCAGCACGAGAACGAGAACGGCGACCCATAAAACGGGACTGACCCTGATCAGGACGCTCCATACCTCGGAGAGCGGTCTGGAGAGGCGAAGTACCGTGCCGTCGGAGCATTTGAGAGCGTAATACATCGTATCTTTTCCGTCGATCTCGGATTTTCTGACGCTGCGTCCCTCGCCGTTCTTCGCGGCGTCGGATACCTCGGGGTAATCGCTCTGATTCGCGACGTCCGAGCCGGATTCACTGTCGTAAAGCACGTTTCCGTCCGCGTCGATCCACGTGACCCCGTCCCGGGATCCGAGTGAATCAAGATATTTCTCTCCGGAGAGCATGACGCCGCGTGCGGCGTATTCCGCCTCCTGCTTCAGCACGGAGGACGTTTCCTCTTTCGTGTGAGAATATTGCAGTCCGACGAACAGGACCGCGGAAAGAAGCAGAACGAGCAGCCCCATCAAGAAAGTATACCGGAATATTTTACCTGTCATTTTCTGTCTCCGATCATTCTGTATCCGATCCCGCGTACCGTTTCGATATAAGCCCCCGCGTCTTTGAGTTTTGAGCGGAGCGTGCGGATATGAACGTCGAGCGTCCGGTTCTCGTGTTCCGCTTCAAGACCCCAGACTTTGTCCATAAGCTGCGAACGAGTCAGCACCAGACCCCGGTTCTCGCAAAACAGACAAAGCAGCGAGAATTCCTTATAAGTCAGGTCGATATGCTCGTCGCCGACTTTAATCTCGTGACGATCCGGACAGAGATACAGGGGACCGACGCGGTATTCCCTGAATTCGTCTTTCTTTTCGAATCGTCTGAGGACCGCGCGTATCCGCGCGATGAGCTCCATCATTCCGAACGGTTTGGAGATATAATCGTCCGCGCCCGAGTCAAGTCCTTCGACGCGTTCGAACTCGGTGTTTTTCGCCGTCAGCATTATTACGGGAAGATCCCGCGTCCTCGCGTCCCGGCGGAGCTTTTTCAAAATCGAGATCCCGTCCTCGCCGGGAAGCATGATGTCAAGAAGAAGAAGGTCGGGGACCGCCTCTGCTATCCCGTCCCAGAACGCGTTCGGCTCGGCATATCCGACGGCATTGAAGCCCTGGCTCTCAAGAGCGTAAATCACGAGCTTTCTGATGCTGTCGTCGTCTTCGAGTAAATAGATCATGATACTGTTCTCCGGATAATGTTTTCCATTTAATGATAACACGAAAAAAATAAAAGTAAAGAGATTTAACTTCAATTTAACGTAAATGCGGTTTTTGATTTAACCTGAGCAGGGGACAATACTGTTAAGAATGAAAAAAGAGGTCGAAAAATGAGTTTTCAGATAATCGTAAAGCTTCTCGGCGGGATCGCCTTGTTCCTGTTCGGAATGAAGCTGATGGGCGACGGACTGAAAAGCGTCGCCGGAAACCGTCTTGAACTGATCCTCTACCGTCTTTCGAATACAACGCCGAAGGGAGTTCTCCTCGGCACGGGCGTCACGGCGGTCATACAGTCGTCGTGCGCGACGTCCGTTATGGTCGTAGGCTTCGTCAACTCCGGGATGATGAAACTGCGTCAGGCGGTCAGCGTAATACTCGGGGCGATACTCGGCACGAGCATAACGGGCTGGATCATCTGCCTCAACTACATCGACGGCGGATCAGGCGCGGGAAGCGTTTTCTCTTCCAAGGTCCTGACCGGGATCGTCGCGACTGTCGGAATCATTCTGGCAATGTTCATAAAGAAACCGACCGTCAAAAAGCTCGGCGGGATCATGATGGGTTTCGCCGTCCTTATGTACGGCATGAGCGCGATGAGCGACGCGATGTCGTCTCTCGGTGAATCTGAGGGGTTCCGTTCGGTGCTGACGTCGCTGTCCAATCCGCTTCTCGGAGTCCTCGTGGGTCTCGTGTTCACCGCGGTTCTTCAGTCCGCGTCCGCGGCGGTCGGTATCATCCAGGCGCTTTCGTTCTCGGGATCGATGAGCGTCGGAAGCGCCGTTCCGCTTCTGTTCGGCGTCGCGGTCGGCGCGTCCGCTCCGGTGCTGCTCTCTGCTCTCGGCGCGACGGTCAACGGCAAGCGCGCCTCTCTTATCTATCCTATTACTACGACGCTCAGCACGGCGGTATGCGCGGCGGTCTTCTATATCGGGGACGCGATTTTCGGATTCAGTTTCCTCGGCGGAATGGCCAATCCGTTCTCGATAGCCCTGATGAACACGATCATCAGATTTGCAATGGTGATCGTTCTTCTCCCGTTCACCGACGTGATCGAATCGCTGGTGACCTCTCTGGTGAAGAAAAAGAAAGGCGAAGACGACGACGCTCCTCTTCTTGAGGAAATGTTCGTCTCACACCCGGCGCTCGCGGTCGATCAGAGCAGAAACGCGATAGCGGAGATGGCGGAGAAATCGAAAAACGCTCTGCTCTCTGCGACGGGACTTCTTGACGAATACTCTCAGGACACGTTCGATCAGGTCGCAAAACTTGAGGCGAGCGTCGATAAATACGAGGACGGTCTCGGAACTTATCTTGTGAAGCTCACGGGACGCGAGCTTACGGAGCACCAGAACAAGGACGTCTCCCTGTTCCTGCACACGCTGTCCGATTTCGAGCGCATCTCGGACCACGCGCTCAATATCGCAGAGAGCGCAAAAGAGATGAAGGACAAAAAGATCTCCTTCTCCCCCGGCGCGCGCGAGGAGATGAAAGTGGTAAGAGGCGCCGTCGGAGAGATCGTTGACGTCACGGTAAGCGCGTTCCTGGGCGGCGATGTCGAAGCGGCGAAGAAGGTAGAGCCGCTTGAGGAGCTGATCGACGAACTGTGCGACGAGTCTAAACTGCATCATATCGAACGTCTTCAGGCGGGTGAATGCACTATCGTTCTCGGTTTCGTCCTCAACGATCTTCTTACGGACTTTGAGCGTATTTCCGACCACTGCTCGAACATCGCCGCGGCTATGATCGAGCTTGAAGCGGACGAGTTCGACACGCACAGATATCTCGGCGCGGTAAAGCAGAAGAAATCGGAAGAATTCGAACGGTATTATCAGGCGTACAGGGAAAAATACAATCTCGACTGACCGAGCTTTGTGACCGGGGCGCGAATACCGGCGGGGCGCGTCAGTCCCGAAAATCCAAACTTAAAACCTCTTCGGGGAGACCGAAGAGGCTTTTTCGTACCGTACGGGCATCCGTTTTACTTGAAAAACGCGCGCCCGTATGGTAAAATTTAACTACCGAAATCAAAAAACGGAGATCAAAATATGAAAATCACCAACGATATCGTATACGTAGGCGTAAACGACAAAAAAATCGACCTGTTCGAGGGTCAGTACGACGTTCCGAACGGGATGGCGTACAACTCATACCTCATTCTTGACGACAAGATTGCCGTGATGGATACCGTCGACCGTAACTTTACCCACGAATGGCTGTCGAATCTCGACGCCGCGCTCGGAGGACGCTCCCCCGACTATCTCGTCGTTCAGCACATGGAGCCCGACCACTCAGCCAATATCGTAAACTTCATGAAAAACTATCCCGGCGCGACGGTTGTCTCCTCGGAAAAAGCGTTCCGTATGATGAGCAACTTCTTCGGGACGGACTTCGAGGACAGACGGATCGTCGTCGGAGAGGGCTCGACGCTCCCGCTCGGCCGCCACACTCTGACGTTCTATACCGCTCCGATGGTCCACTGGCCGGAGGTCATCGTCACTTACGACGACGCGGACCGCGTCCTCTTTTCCGCCGACGGCTTCGGCAAGTTCGGCGCGCTCGACGCGGACGAGGACTGGGCGTGCGAGGCGAGACGCTACTATTTCGGCATCGTCGGCAAGTACGGCGCGCAGGTCGGGGCGCTTCTGAACAAAGCGGCCGCGCTCGATATCGCGACTATCTGTCCGCTTCACGGACCGATCCTCACCGAAAACCTCGGATACTATATCGATCTTTACAAAACGTGGTCGTCATACGGCGTCGAGACGGACGGAGTGGTCATTGCGTACACGTCCGTTTACGGCAATACGAAGAAAGCGGTTGATATGCTCGCCGAGGAGCTCCGCATAAGGGGCTGCCCGAAAGTTGCCGTCAACGACCTCGCGAGATGCGACATGGCGGAGGCGGTCGAAGACGCGTTCAGGTACGGCAAGATCGTCCTTGCGACGACGACGTATAACGCGGGCATCTTCCCGTTCATGAGAGAGTTCATCGAGCACCTCACCGAGATGGGCTTCAAAAACAAGACGGTCGGTCTCATCGAGAACGGCTCGTGGGCGCCGCTCGCCGTCAAGACGATGAAGGGGATGCTAGAGGGCAGTAAAAACCTCACGTTCTGCGAGAACGCCGTCCATATCACCTCGGCGATGAACGACAAGAACAGAGAAGAGATAAAGGCGCTCGCCGACGAGCTCTGCCGCGACTGGATCGCTCAGCGCGGAGAGACGGTCGACAAGCACGATATGAAAGCGCTCTTCAAGATCGGTTACGGTCTGTACGTCGTCACCTCGAATGACGGAAAGCGCGACAACGGTTTCATCTGCAACACCGTGACGCAGGTCACGAGCACGCCCAACCGCGTCGCCGTTACGATCAACAAAGACAACTATTCATACCACGTCATAAAAGAGACGGGGATCATGAACGTCAACTGTCTGTCTGTCGAGGCGCCGTTCTCCGTTTTCGAGTGCTTCGGTTTCCGCAGCGGGCGGAACACCGACAAATTCGAGGGCTGGGAGAAGCTCCGCTCCGACAACTGCCTATGCTTCCTGCCGAAATACATCAACGCGTTCATGTCGCTCAAGGTCGAGGACGAGGTCGATCTTGGCACGCACGGGATGTTCGTCTGCAGCGTCGAAGAAGCGCGCGTTATCTCCGACCGCGACACGATGACATATACGTACTATCAGGAGAACGTCAAACCGAAGCCCGCGACCGAGGGCAAGAAGGGCTGGGTCTGCAAGATTTGCGGATACGTCCACGAGGGCGACCTGCCGGACGATTTCGTCTGCCCGCTCTGCAAGCACGGTGCGGCTGATTTTGAACCAATAGGCGGCTGACATGAGAATAGAAGATTTTGATCGCAACCTGAAAATCGATTCGTCGATCGACGAGCCCGATATCGTCTGGCTGTCGGTTAGGAACGAGCCGTTCTCCCTCCACGGGATATGGTACGAGGAGGAGTCCGGCTGCTTCGTCCGTATGCCGAAAGGGGCGGAAAAGATATCGTCAGGCGTCGGCTGGATGAGAAGATGCCCCACCGGAGGCAGGGTCCGATTTCGCACCGACTCGAAGTTCATCGGGATCCGGGCGGTGATGGACCTTGAGGGATTTCCGATGCCTCATATGGCTGACGCGGGACAGGCGGGATTCGACCTGTACGTGAAGCGCGACGGCGACGAAAGAAGCACGCTCATCGGCGCGTTCGAGCCGGACCGCAGGGAGGGGAATGTTACGGCGCATTTCCGTTCCGATTTCGGAGCCGAGGCGGAATACACGATCCACTTTCCGCTTTACTCCGAGGTAAAGGACGTTTTCATCGCCCTGAAAAAGGATTCGTCCCTGTCGGCTCCCGCTCCTTACAGGATATCGAAACCGGTCGTCTACTACGGTTCGTCGATAACGCAGGGCGGATGCGCTCCGCTTCCCGGGAACTCCTATGAGTCGATCATCGCCTCGCGCCACGGCGTGGATTTCATTAATCTCGGCTTCTCCGGCGGATGTCTCGGAGAGGTCGCGATGGCTGAGTATATAAGGGAGCTCGATATGAGCGCGCTCGTCGTCGACTACGACCACAACGCTCCCGACGCGGAGCATCTGAGGCGGACGCACGGACGGTTTTTCGACCTTATCAGAGAAAAGAAACCGGACCTTCCCGTGATCTTTATGACCGCGCCGAACATACTTCCGTGGTACACGTGGTATCAGGCAAGGCGCGACGAGATAAAGGCGACGTACGACCGCGCGGTCGCCGCGGGCGATAAAAACGTTTACTACATCGAGGGCGCCGAGCTCTTCGGAGACGTCGACGCCGACCTCTGTACCGTCGACTCGTGCCACCCGAACGCGCTCGGCTTCTACCGCATGGCGGCTCGCGTGTGGGAGGAACTGAAGAAGATATTGCCGTGACGAAAACGGCCCGCCGTCATATAATGACAACGGCGGAACGATCACAGGAGATATCTTCATCATGATAAAAGTAGTCGTAATAAAAAGCCCGAAGTTTTTAAAACCGGTGCTGAAAAAAGTATTTAAAGTATAAGACAGACCCGTCGGGGATCCCGGCGGGTCTTTACTTGTCTTTTTGTATTATCGGATCATACCGTAACTATTTGAACAGTCCGCGCTTTTTGTATGCCTCTTCCGAAACGGATACGAAAACGTATCCGGTTTCCGAGATCGTTTTTTTCAGCGCTTCCCCGTCGACCGCGCCGTCGTACAGAAACGTCGCTTCGCCGCTTTTTCTTGACGCGGACACCTTCTTCGCGCTGGGGAACGCGCGCCTTATCGTATCGCAGATATGCGCCTCGCACATACCGCACGACATTCCGTCGATTTTTACTGTGATCTTATTCATAAAAACCTCTCATTCCGCGTTTTTGAGCGCTTCGACCATGTCTATTTTTTTGTTCTTCCGAGCGACCATCCAGCCGACGAGCAGTGAGGTGCCGAACGTCAGGAGGATCGAGACCGAGTAGGTCAGCGGTCCGAGCATCAGCTTCATTTCGTATTCGCCCGCGAGCGCGGTAAGCATCCAATAGAGCGTTCCGAGTCCCGCGGGAAGGCCCAGGATCACGCCGATGACGGTCAGCCAGACGTTCTGCGTGATCAGAAGCCGTCCGATTTTTCTGCTCCTGAATCCGAGGACCTTCAGCGTGGCGAGTTCGCGCGAGCGTTCGACGTAGCTCATCACCCCGAGGTTGTAAAGTACGACGATCCCGAGGATCACTGCGGCGACGACGAGGATCAGCACCATACTGTCCATTATCTGAACGAAGCTTGAAAAACTGTCCATTAACTGACCTTTGTCCTGTTTCCCTGAGATCAGATCGGACGCATTTATATCGCTTGAATCCTTGTTCGTATAAACGGCGGAAATACCGTATTTGATTCCAAGATCGTCCGCGCACCTGTCGGTCATCGTGACGCTTTCGGTCATGATCGAACGGTTATATCCAACGACTTTTACTCGATATGTCTCCTCACCGCCGTAAGGCGAGAATTCGATATATTCTCCGATCCTCGCCCGGTCCGCGAGACGCAGGCAGAGATATACGCCGTCGCTCCGGAGATCGATCGGATCGTTTTTTTCGTCAATGACGCTGAACCGGCCTTTCTCATTGTGAACGATATCCAGCGTCGCCGTATATCCGTCGATGCTGATGCCGGAATAGCTCTCCCAGTCGCCGTCGAGATCGTCTATCAGCTTGTCGACCTTTTCGCGTTCCGAATTCTCAACGATATTGACTTTCGTCGCGTAGTGTGAAACGCCGTTGTCAAGCAGATCGAGGAAGCCCGCCATCGTGTCGCGCATACCGAGTCCGCCGACCAGGAGGATCATACATCCGATTATGCCGACCAGAGTCATGGCGAAGCGGCTCTTGTGACGTGAGAGATCGCGGATATTCCACTTTGTCGCGAAGCCTGCTTTTTTGAATAGACCGATCTTTTCAAGGAGCGATCTCTTCATCTTTTTCGGCGTGTAGGGACGAAGAGCGTCAGCCGCAGTGCCTTTTAGCTGCGCGCGGACCGACAGGAAACTGATGAGCGCGAGCAGCAGGACAGCTCCGATTATCACGGGCGGACAGAACGAGGGAGTCGCCGCCGACCAGTCGGGCATATCGAAATACGTGCCCATCATCCCGTTTTCACTCATAACTGCCTTGCAGACGAAATATCCGAGGACCGCGCCGAGCGCCGATCCGACGATACCGATAAAGATCCCGTAAAGCGAGTAGTGGAAAAGGATAGTCCGATTTTTGAATCCGAGCGCTTTCAGGACTCCGATCTGCGTTTTTTCCTTCGTGGCGATACGGTGCATCGTCGTCACCATGGTCAGTATCGCGATGGCGAGGAACAGTACGGGCAGGATCGAGCCCATCGCTTTGCCTTCAGTCGCTTCACCCATCGCTTCTTTGTAAACGACGTGATCGTCCTTCGGGACGACCATCAGCGTTCTGCCGAGTTTTTCCCCGACGGCGTCTTCAAGGTCCTCTTTCCCGAGACCTGAGCGCAGATTTATCTGTGAGAAGACCCCGTCGGCGGCGTCAGACAGCATTTCGTCCGTAAGAGCCGCCTCGGAACGTTCCTTCGCCTCGTCGGCGGGCAGGCCCGCTTTCCGCATTTCGTCCTCGATACCGTCAAGGACCTTTTCGCGCAGGATCTCCCTCAGTTTTGCCGGCGAAATATACGCGTACCCGAAGGCCGTAAAGTCCGGCATGACCTGATTGCTGTCGGCAAGGCAGATCATATGTTCTCCGGCTTTGATAAGGCCTACCACTTCGCCGCGTATTTCCGTTCCCTGAAATTCAAGCGTCAGCGAGTCGCCGATCCCTATCCCGTTGAGACGGGCGAACTTGTCGGAGAGCCAGATACCGTCGCCCGTATCGTCGTATTCGGCGCCGCTAATCAGCGTGAACGTCGAGACCGTATAATTTTCGGAGACGGTGAGCGCGAGGGCTTTTTTGCTGTCCCCCTTGACCTCAAGATTGACCGAAAGATACCGCGTTGCCGCGTCCACGCCGCCGATCGAGGCGATCCTGTCAAGATCGTCCTTTGTGAAGCCGGTTTCGGAATAGAGACGGTAGTCGGCGTATTTCGTATCTTCGAAAAAGCGCGAAGTATCGACCTCTATCGTCTTCCATTCCATGTTGAAGCCGAGAAAGATCCCGATCCCGAGCGTCATCATTATGATCATCGATATGAATTGCGCTTTGTAACTCCACGCGGTTCGGAGCATTTTCCTGAATAGCATCACCACTCCACCTCGTCAGCGGAAAGAGGATCTTCCTGCTCCTCGACCGAGCGGATCTTCCCGTTCTTGACACGGATCACAACGTCCGCCATTTTTGCTATATTCTGATTGTGAGTGACGATCACGATCGTTTTGCCGTAGTTTTTCGCCATCTCGAGCAGCAGTTTCAGTACCATCACTCCGGTCTCCGAGTCGAGAGCGCCGGTAGGCTCGTCGCAGAGAAGGATTTTCGGGTTCTTGCACAGCGCGCGGGCGATCGAGATGCGCTGCTGTTCGCCTCCCGACAATTCGGACGGGAAGTTTTTCAGGTGGTCGAGCAGACCTACCTTGCCGATCATCTCTTTCGCGTCGAGGGCGTCCCTCGAGATCTCAGACGTGAGTTTGACGTTCTCATAGACCGTCAGCGTCGGGATGAGATTGTAAAACTGGAACACGAAGCCTACCGTTGACGCCCGGTAGTCGGCGAGTTCGTTATCGGTCAGTTTTGAGATATCCGAGCCCGAGACGGTGATCGTCCCCTCGCTCGGGCTGTCGAGGCCTCCGAGCAGATTGAGGAGGGTGCTTTTTCCTGCGCCGGAGGGACCGAGGATCACGACGAACTTTCCCTCGTCGAGCGTAAAACTGACGTGATCGAGCGCGCGAAGCTCGTGGTCGCCGCTCGTATAGATCTTTGAGACGTTATCAAATTGAACGATTGACATAGAATGTTCCTCCGTATTATCCGAGCGCTACGTCGAGCGCCATCATAAGCGTAAATCCGAGAGAGAACGTCAGAACTCCGACGTTGGAATGCTCTCCCGCAGCCGTTTCTGGGATGAGTTCCTCAACGACGACATAGATCATCGCCCCCGCCGCAAAAGAGAGCAGGTAAGGCATAACGGGGACGAGCGCTCCGGCGAAAAGGACCGTCAGGAGGGCGCCGACAGGTTCGACCGCGCCCGAAAGCGCGCCGTCAAGGAACGCTCTTCCTTTCGTTTTGCCCTCAGCGTGAAGCGGCATGGAGATGATAGCTCCTTCCGGGAAGTTCTGTATCGCGATACCGACGGAGAGCGCCAGCGCGCCGCCCGCCGTGATCTCCGAGGAGCCCGAGAGAAGTCCCGCGAACACGACGCCGACCGCCATCCCCTCCGGTATATTGTGCAGCGTTACCGCCAGCACCATCATCGTCGTTTTTGCGGCGCGGCTTCTCACCCCCTCGGCTTTGTCCGCGTACATGTGCAGATGAGGGATGACGCGGTCGAGCAGGAGAAGAAAAAGTACGCCCAACCAGAAGCCGACCGCGGCGGGAACGAACGACCACCTTCCCATATCCGCGCTCTGTTCGATCGCGGGTATTATGAGACTCCATACCGATGCCGCGACCATTACGCCGCCGGCGAATCCGGTCAGCGCACGCTGCACGGCGGGTCCCAGCTCTTTTTTCATAAAGAACACGCTCGCAGAGCCGAGCGCCGTGCCCGCGAAGGGGATCGCGATCCCTATAAACGTTTTGATCCACATACGCATCCCCCGTTCGTAAACGGACCCGGGGACAATTTCTTGCTCCCGGGTCCCACTGAGTTATTTCTTAGTTTTACCGTAGGAGCACGTCATTCCGCACGTCGCGCAGTTGCCCGTACACCCGCCGGTCTTGTTCTTTTTTTCTTTCACGAGGGCGAACACGGCGAACCCGATCACGGCAGCTACCGCAAGAATTGCGATCACCGTTACCGCATTCGCTGCGATCCATGCGAACATAACGTTACGCTCCTTTCTTTTTTTTTTAAACTTTTACCTTCTGCGTGAGTTTCGTCGCTTCTTTGTATTTTTTGAAGAACAGCATGTAGACCATCAGGCCGAGCAGCGCGAACGCCGCGACGAGGCTGATAATATTTACGACGAGACCTGCGCCGGAGGCAAGATTGCCCGTAAACAGATTGCCGAACTGATTGATCATGAGGGCGACGGCATACGCAAATCCGCATTCATACAGAATAGCGAACCACGTCCATCTTCTGTTGTTCATCTCGCGCTTGATGGCGCCGATCGCGGCGAAGCACGGAGCGCAGAGCAGGTTGAACACGAGGAAGGAGAATCCTGCGATCTGCGGTACGTCGAAGGACGCTCTGATGCCCGCCCAGTCGCCGTAGAGGATGCCCATAGTACCGACGATGTTCTCCTTTGCGACGAGGCCGGTGACGGATGCGACAGCCGCTTTCCAGTTGCCCCATCCGAGAGGAGCGAATATCCATCCGATACCTTTTCCGATATAAGCGAGGATCGAGAACTCCATTTCTTCCTCGGCGAGCATACGGAACGAGCCGTCGACCCAGCCGAAGAAGGAGGTGAACCAGACCACGACGGTGGACAGCAGGATGATCGTTCCGGCTTTTTTAATGAACGACCAGCCGCGCTCCCACGTCGAGCGCAGAACGTTTTTCACGGTGGGCAGGTGATACGCGGGAAGCTCCATAACGAACGGAGCGGGATCTCCCGCGAATCTCTTCGTCTTTTTGAGCATTACGCCCGATACGATGATCGCCGCCATACCGATAAAGTACGCGGAAACGGCGACCCACGGGGATTTGCCGAACAGCGCGCCGGCGACCATTGCGATGAACGGAAGCTTCGCGCCGCAGGGGATAAACGTCGTCGTCATTATCGTCATCCGTCGGTCGCGCTCGTTTTCTATCGTTCGCGACGCCATGATACCCGGAATGCCGCATCCGGTACCGACAAGCATCGGGATGAAGGACTTGCCCGACAGACCGAATCTTCTGAAGATACGGTCGAGGACGAAGGCGATACGCGCCATATAGCCGCAGCCCTCGAGGATAGCAAGGAGCAGGAACAGGACGAGCATCTGAGGAACGAACCCGAGCACCGCTCCGACTCCGGCGACGATACCGTCCTGAATGAGGCCGTACAGCCAGTCGGGGACTCTTGAGTTCCCGTCGCCGTCAAGGAGCGCTTTGTCGATCAGCGCCGGGATACCGGGGACCCACACCCCGTCGTCTGCGGGATCGGGTTCTTCAAAACCGTTTTCCTCAAAGTATGCGGCGGCCTCTTTGAACGTCATTCCGTTCGTCTCTTCTTCATCCGCTCCGTCGGGAACCTCGTCGTAATAGACTGTGACGGTCGACACCTCGAGCGTTTCGTCGTCCGTGACCTCTGCCTCGGCAGACTTCTCGTCGGTCGTGAAATTCTTGATCTCACTGACGAGTTCGTCCGCCTCGAACTTTTCGTCTTCGACGTCAAATTCGAATCCGTAAGCGGCGAGCGCGTTCGACGCGGCGTCGTAATTTTCCGCTTTTTCTTCGTAAGCGGCAGTGCCGATCCCGAACAGGTGATAACCGTCTCCGAACAGACCGTCGTTAGCCCAGTCTGTCGCCGCGGTCCCGACCGTTACCATGGATATGTAGTAAACGAGGAACATGACGGCGGCGAAGATGGGAAGGCCGAGCCATCTGTTCGTGACGATTTTGTCGATCTTGTCGCTTTTCGTCAGTTTTTTGATCTGTTTTTTCTTGTAGCACGCCTTGATGACGGTTGCGATATATACGTATCTCTCGTTAGTGATGATGCTCTCCGCGTCGTCGTCGAGTTCTTTTTCCGCCGCCTTGACGTCCTCCTCGATGTGCGCGAGCGTATCGGCGGGGATGTTCAGATTTTCCAACACTTTTTCGTCGCGCTCGAAGATCTTGACGGCGTACCATCTCTGTTGTTCCTCGGGCAGATCGTGGACGACCGCTTCCTCGATGTGGGCGAGAGCGTGCTCGACGGGGCCGGAAAAACTGTGCTGAGGGATCGTTTTTCCGTTTTTTGCCGCGAGGATAGCCGCTTCCGCCGCCTCGATGACGCCCGTCCCTTTCAGGGCGGAGATCTCGACGACAGGACATCCGATCTGACGTGAGAGTTCGTCGGTATTGATCCGGTCGCCTTCCTTTTTGACGATATCGATCATGTTGATCGCGACGACGACCGGTATGCCGAGCTCGGTCAGCTGCGTAGTGAGGTAAAGGTTCCTCTCAAGGTTCGTTCCGTCGACGATATTGAGGATCGCGTCTGGACGCTCACCGATCAGATAATTTCTTGCAACGACCTCTTCAAGAGTGTAGGGAGAGAGCGAATAGATGCCGGGGAGGTCGGTGACGGTCACGCCGTCGTGCTTTTTGAGTTTACCTTCTTTTTTCTCGACCGTGACGCCGGGCCAGTTACCTACGAACTGGTTGGATCCGGTCAACGCGTTGAACAGCGTAGTCTTGCCGCTGTTCGGGTTGCCCGCGAGGGCTATGCGGATATTCATAACGAATAATTCCTTTCCGATTTGATTTCAGACGATTAGCGTATGCTAACCGATGACCGTAAAAAACGGCGGGTTACTCGACTTCTATCATTTCCGCGTCCGCTTTGCGGATCGACAGCTCGTAGTTACGCACGGTGATCTCGATCGGATCCCCGAGAGGCGCTACCTTGCGGACGAAGACGGGAGTGCGCTTGGTGATCCCCATATCCATGATCCGCCTTTTTACCGCGCCCTCGCCGTGGAGCTTCACGACGGTCGCGGTCTCTCCGATCCTGACGTCTCTGAGTGTTTTCATCGGATTTTCCCTCCTCATATATTGTATTGTTATTGAACTTCATACCATTATTTTTCTCGCCAGCCCGTCGCTGAGCGCGATCCTGGACTCCTTGACCTTTACGATCAGGTTCTCGCCGAGCGAATTTACGACCGTTACCTCTCCTCCGACGTTGAAACCGAGATTTTCAAGGTGCTGTTTCACTTCCGGGGAACCGCCTATTTTCCTGATAAGCTGCGGCGTACCTTTTTCTGCTAAACAAAGCGGTATCATTTTTTTCCTCCCGACGTCGAGGATTAGCGGCTGCTAACCGAACGTCTTTTAGTATGGTTAGCGCAAACTAACCGCAATCCGTAAAAAACGGTTAGCATCCTCTAACCACTAATAATTATAATTAGCGGCGGCTAACTTGTCAAGCGGTTTTTCGAAATTCCCTGAATTTTTATCAGTTTCGTATTGAAATTGAACGGTTTGTACGGTATAATTAGTAAGCAATTGCTAACGCGAGAGGAGAAGATCGGATTGACTATACGCGAATCCGGCGAAATGTACCTCGAGACGGTATACATACTGTCACAAAAATCATCGGCCGTGCGCGGGATCGACGTCGGCGAATACATGGGTTTTTCAAAACCGTCCGTGAGCCGGGCGATCGGACTTCTCAAAAAGGAAGGGCTCGTCGCTACGGATGAAAACGGATATATCAAACTCACGGAAGCGGGCGAGGAAAGGGCGAAGGTCATTTACGAAAGGCACACGCTTCTCAGTCAGTTGCTCATGAATCTCGGAGTTGACGAAGAAACGGCGACCGAAGACGCCTGCCGCATCGAACACTATATAAGCGAAAAAACGTTCGACGCGATAAAAGCGCACGTAAGGAAATACGGAAAGAAATAAAAGAGATCCTCGGGGGATCTCTTCTTTCGTTATTTGTCCATTGAAAAAGGGTCTCGCCGGAGACCCTTTTTACTTCAGTCTTTCAAGCAGTCTGTAACAAAGATCCGCGTATTCCGGATCGGGAGACGAGTTTTTCAGGGTCAGCGATCCTTTTCCGCACCGTTTTGCGATCCCGGCCTCAACGAGGCGCCTTTTCGTCTCGCGGGCGGTCCCGTCCGCACCGTCGAAAATCGCGACGCCCGGCGCGATCTCTTCAATGACGCCTCTCAGGTGGGCGTAATGGGTACATCCGAGGACGATCGAATCGGCTCCGTCAAGATTAGGTGCAAGGATACCGTAAAGGAGTTTTTTTATCCCGTCGCCCCCGACCTCTCCGCGCTCGACCGATTCGACGAGACCGTGACACGGGATAAGTACGAAATCCGCCTCTCCTGCGAGCCGTTCGGCGAGCGCGTGAAGCTTGTCCTCACGGATGGTAAGAGGCGTAGCCATAACGAGCACCCGCGGATGCTCCTTCGCTTCCGCGGCGGGCTTCAGCGCAGGTTCCATTCCGATTATCGGGGTATCGGCGTATTTTTCACGCAAATACGACGCCGCCGCGCTCGTCGCGGTATTGCAGGCGAGGACGATTGCTTTGGCGCCGTCCTTTATCATCTCGCTGACGATCCCGTCGACGATCTTTTTTACTTCGTCCGCGCTTTTCTCCCCGTAAGGGGCGTTTCCGGCGTCGCCGTAATAGACGAAATCCTCGTGCGGCAGAGCGGCGCGGAGCGCCGGGACGACGGAAAGACCTCCGACGCCCGAGTCGATCACCGCCGCGAAGCCATCTTTCTTTTTATTCGTCACTGTCCTCACCGTCGTCTTCAGATCCTTCTTCGCGATTTTCGGCGCTGTCGCCTCCGCGCGAGCGGACGAGAGTTTTTTTCACCGCGTCGAGTATGACCGTCGCGGCGATCGCCGCGATGAAGATAAGCCAGGTGTACGCCCATTTGCCGGTGAGAAAACTCACGAGGAAATAAACGGCAATCGTCAGCAGCCATACTATCCCCGTCAGATTATCCCATTCGTGAAGGATGGTTTTCCCTCTGTTGATCGAGAACACCATGTCGATGACCACCGATCCCGCCGCGGCGGAGAGAAACATTATCCACGTTATATTCCAGTGGCCGAATATGAAACTGACCGCAAAGTATGCTATTACGGTCACAAGCCAAAGAACAGCGTGCGCCGTAGATTCGAGAGTGGAGATCGCTTCTTTTTCCGGATCTTTTTCCTTTTCCGCGGGTGCACCGACGGAGTCCGCGCCCCCGTTGCCGTTTTCCGTGCCTTTAAGGAAAGCGACGGATCGGTTGAGCTCGGGAGTTACTTTTTCCACGGCTCCACGGTACGCCTCGAGGTCGGTCTTTCCCGCCGCGATTATGCGGTCGTACTCGTCTCCCGCGGCTCCGGTGAGCCTGTCGACGGTCTCGCCGAACTGAGCGGCGTCTTTGAGTGCTCCTCTTCTCAGGAGGCTCCTCTCTATATGATCTCTCAGTTTATCTTTCATATGTACGTCTCCTTTCAGAAAACTATACTGCGCGCCGATGCGCACCGGCCGCTTTCGACGTCTACCGAGAACAAAGCCCCGTGCGCCGCCTCGCCGCCGACGGATCCCTCGAACCTCGCGGGAAGTCGTTTCACGAGTCGGTCGATCACACGCTCGCTTTTTACCCCGAGGATCCCCGAGTGTGATCCGGTCATCCCGAGGTCCGTGATATATCCCGTTCCGCCGGGCAGGACAGAGCAGTCCGCTGTCTGGACGTGAGTGTGAGTCCCGGCGATTACCGAGACTTTTCCGTCGAACAGACGCGCCAGCGCGTATTTTTCGCTTGTCGCCTCCGCGTGAAAATCGACGGCGGCGATATCGTATTCTCCGCGCTCTCTTTCAAGGATGCGCGAGAGCGTCTCATACGGGGAGTTTACGGGGTCCATATAAGTCTGACCGAGCAGACCGGCGACGAGGACGCGCACGCCTTCCGCGGTTACGACGGTGTACCCCGCGCCGGGAAAATTCCCCGGCAGATTCGCGGGTCGAAGTACGCGATCGCTGTCGTCAAGGAACGTAAGGACGTCCGCGCGCCGCGCGGTGTGATTGCCTCCGGTAACGACGTCCGCTCCGGCGAACAAAAGCGCCTCCGCGGATGCGACGGTCATCCCGT
>JAFWTH010000061.1 GCA_017518975.1 Clostridia bacterium | reverse complement strand
CTCTTCGACCCGGAGCGGATGATTATACGAGCAGATTTTCGCGCCGAGGACGCCGCCTTATAGACATAAGGCAAGGACGAGAAACGAAAATATGCCGTATAGGCGCCTCTCCGGGCGGGTTCGGGTAACTCCTGTTACCCTATATTACTCCTCGGCGGGAGCTTCCTCAGCAGGTGCTTCCTCGGCCGAAGCTTCCTCGGCGGGAGCTTCTTCAGCCGGAACTTCCTCGACCGGTGCTTCATCGACGGGAGCTTCCTCAGCCGGGGCTTCTTCCGCTTCTTCCTCATCGGGAATATCCTCGGGCTCCATCAGAGCGCGGATGGACAGGGAGATGCGGTGGCTGTTCTCCTCGACCGCGGTGATCTTGACGTGAACGGTATCGCCCACTTTGAGGACTTCCGAAGGATGCGCGATCTTATGATCGGTGATCTGGCTGATGTGGATAAGACCGTCGACGCCGGGAACGAGTTCCGCAAACGCGCCGAAGGGCATCAGGCTGACGATACGGACGTCCGCCTCGTCGCCGACCGCGTATTTCTCGGTAAACTGGTTCCACGGATTCATACCGTCGGTCTTGTAGGAGAGCGAAACGCGCTTCTTCTCTCTGTCGAGAGCTTTTACCGTGACGTGGATGACGTCGCAGACGCTGACGACTTCGGACGGGTGCTTGATCCTGAGCCATGAAAGCTCGGAATTGTGTACCATACCGTCCACTCCGCCGAGGTCGACGAACGCGCCGTAGGAGGTAAGGGATCTGACTTCGCCGTCAAACTCCTGTCCTACCTCGATGTTCGCCCAGAATTCTTCTTCCTTCGCGCGGCGCTCTTCTCTCTGTACCGCGCGGATGGAAGCATACGCTTTCTTTCTGTCGGACTTGATCTCGATGATCTTGACTTTCTGCGTCGTTCCGACGAGTATGTCAAGGTCGTTGTCGCGCGGAACTCCGGTCAGGGACGCGGGGATGAACACGCGGACTCCGTCCAGTTCTATGATAACGCCGCCCTTGACGGCCTCTCTGATCTTGCCCTCGAGGGTCTCGCCGGACTCGTAAGCCGCGACGATCTTGTCCCAGTTGGCGTCCGCGTCGACTCTGTTCTTGTCGAGCATGGCGATTCCTTCGACGTCGCTCACCTTGATGACTTTCGCCTTGATGACGTCGCCGATGTGGTACAGGTCTGAAAGTTTTGCCTGAGGGTCGTGCGTTGCTTTTTCGTGAGTCACGACGCCCGTGGTCTTCGTACCGAGGTCCAGATGGATCTCGTTGTTCGTCACTGCCGTAACGACGCCTTCGACGATTTCTCCTGTATTTAAAGTTTTGATTGAATCCTCGAGCATTTCCGCAAAGTTTTCGGTCTGTTCACTCATTGTTCTGACTACCTCCTGAATTACGATCTCCGGAGTCGAGGCTCCGGCGGTCACGGATACACGCGATTTTTCGGGGAGGTGTATCCTCGCCGCGTCCGCGGCACATCCCACGAAATATACCTCGCCGCATTTTCTGCGGCAAACCTCGAAAAGCTTTCTCGAATTGGAACTCTCGAGCGACCCGATCACGATCACCGCGTCGGATTCCTCGGCGAGACGCTCCGCCTCGGACTGCCTTTCTTCGGTCACTTTACATATTGTATCAAAAATTCGAACGTTTGTATATACTTTTTTGAGAATTCCCTGACATTTTTTCCATTCCGCGGTGAGTTGAGTCGTCTGGGACGCCGCGGAGACCTCTTTCGCCGCCGAGATGACGGCTTCTCCTCCGTCCGACAGCCATTTTTCAAGCTCTGCGGAGCCGCGAAGCGCGATACCGTCGCCGTCAAGACAGCTCATGATCCCCTCGACCTCGGGATGGTCGGGATCGCCGATAAGAATAAAGAACCTGCCCGCCCCGGAGTTTTCTTTAGCCGTGGCGCGCACTTTTTCAACGTACGGACACGTGCAGTCGAGCAGGGTGAAGCCCGGTATCCTGTCAGCGGCAGACCGGAGCTCCCTCACGATATTCTCTTTTTCGCCGTGGGCGCGGATTATGAGGGTGATCTCTTCACCCTCCTCCGCCCGGCGGATAAGATCGGGGATGTCCTCGCGCGCCGCGCACTCCGCGCCTCGCGCGCCGACTGATTTTATGTACTCGTCGTTGTGTATGAGATGACCGAGCGTCACGATCCTTCTGCCGCTTCCGGTCCTTTCTTTTTCGGAAAGAGCGTTCTCAAGAGCGTCCGCGGCGCGGCGCACTCCGAAACAGAAGCCGGCTTTTTCTGCTATGCGGACGGTCATTCCGACGTTCCTCCGTCTTTAAGAGAGCAGATTCGGTCGAAGATCATCTCCGCGGCGGCGCGGTACTCGGAGGCGCCGCCCTTTTCGAATCCGAGTTCGGAGTTTTTGATAACGGGTCCGAAGATCACGCGGGTGCGGCGGAACGCCGCGGTCCTTCTCTTTTTCGTGTCGATGAAAACGGGAAGGACGTCCGCCCCCGTATGATATGCGATAAGGCCGACCCCGCCCTTGACCTCGGTTTCCCTCGGGTCGACTCCCGGCCGTCTCGTCCCCTGGGGGAAGATGCCGATGAGTTCGCCCGACTCTATCAGTTCCATCGTGTATTTCAGACTTTTGACGTCGGTCCCGCCGCGGTCGACCGGATATGCGCCGAGTAAGCGCATGAACGGTCCGATGACGGGAGTGCGGATGAGTTCCGCCTTCGCCATATATCGGACCTGACGCTTTATCGGCGCGGAGATGACGATGACGTCCGGGATCGCCGTGTGGTTTGCGGCGAGTATGCACCCGCCCTCCGGCACGTTTTCGAGCCCCTCCGCCTTCACTCTGAAAAGCCACTTCAAAGGGTGGCGGAACACCTTGTGAAAGCCCTTGTAAAAGCTCATGTCACACCTCAATGGTCGGGCGGAAAATCACGATTTCCGTCCGTAAATGTGATCGGTAGCGTCGATCAGTCCGAGAACGTAGCAGATCGTCTGCTCGAGGTCGTATTCGTCGTTGACGAAAACGATCGAATCCTCGGCGGGTCTGAGGGGGGCGATCGCCCTTTCGCTGTCGTTTTTGTCGCGCTTGATTATGTCGGCGAGAACTTCTTCGTAGGGCTGAGGAGTTCCCTTCTCCTCAAGCTCAAGGAATCTTCTTTTCGCTCTGACCTCGGGTGACGCGGTGATGAAAAGCTTGAGTTCCGCGTCGGGGATTATGACCGTGCCTATATCGCGGCCGTCCATGACAACCCCGCCGCCGCTCGCAAACTTTCTCTGCATATCGAGCAGCGCCTCGCGCACCTCCGGGATCTGCGATACCGCGGAGGCGTAAAGCGACGCCTCGGGCGTTCGGATCTGCCCTCCGACGTCCTCGCCGCAGAGGGTCATTACCCCGCGGTCGCCGTCGGGGATGAACGCGATGTCGATCTCGGGCAGACATTCGATAATCGCCTCGGCGTCGTCGGAGGCGATCCCGCGTCTTGCGACGAAAAGGCCGACCGCGCGGTACATTGCGCCTGTATCGACGTAGATGAGGCCGCGCCTTTTGGCGACCTCCCGCGCGACGGAGCTCTTCCCCGCCCCGCCGGGGCCGTCGATGGCGACCCTGATCCTTCTTTTCTTTTCCATTGTCTTATCCTCCGTTGGGCATCGGTCTCTTCGACGGAAGCGGTATCAGCGGAGAAGCCCCCGCCGCCGACGTTATCTCGGCGATGAGAAGCGTACACCGCGCGTTGAGCGAGGCGAAAAGGACCGGGAAACCGATCTGAAACTCGCGCGCGATATTGACGCTCTTCCAGTCGACGAGATCCCGTTTTTCCGGGTCGAATCTGAGTTCGGCTCCGAACGAGACGGAAAGCTCGAAAAGCTCCTCCGGCTCAAAGGTGAGCCGTCTGTTGAAGATGATCCTCACGCCGACGGGTACTTTGTTTTCGCCCTCGCCCGCCAGTTTAAGCTGCGCGACGATCGAATCCTTGCTGTCGAGTTTCTTCCCTTTTTCTCTCGCGCCGTTCTGACGAAGCGCCTCGTAGCTTATGTTTTCGAGAAATATCTTACGCTCGGGCAGAAAATACGAACTGAAATTTTCCATATGATCAATTCCTCCGTTTGAGGTTATATATACTATACCATATTTTACGCTTTTTTTCAATTGATAAAAAGGAGGAACGAGTGACCCGGGCGTTGACAACGGGGGGCGAAATTGATAAAATTAGAAAAACACACCGGAAGGACGTTTGATTATGGTAACGAAAGAAATATCGGGGATCGTCGGCGGGGAGAAAGTAAACGACTTTACTGTCGCAGACGGCAAACTCGAGGTGAGGATATCGGAATACGGCGCGGCGGTCCGCTCCGTCGTGTTCGACGGGACGGAATGCGTCCTCGGATACGATACGGTCGACGGATACGTCAGCGGAGGATCGTACCAGGGAGCGACCGTCGGCAGATACGCCAACCGCATCGGCGGCGGCGCGTTCGTCCTCGACGGCATAAAATACGAACTTGACACAAACGAAAACGGTAAAACGACGCTCCACGGCGGCGCGCCGGGCTTCCGTTTCAAGATACTCCGCGGCGAGACCGTCGGCGACTCGTCCGTGCGGTTCTCGACCGTCTCCCCGGACGGCGAGGGCGGTTTTCCGGGAGAGGTGCGTTTTTCTGTCACCTTCACGGTCAGGGGCGACGCCCTTGAGATAAGATATGAGGCGGTATCGTCGAAGCCGACCGTTATGAACTTCACGAATCACTCGTATTTCACCCTCGGGGCGGAAAACTGCCTCGATACTCTCCTCCGCGTCGACGCGGACGCGTTCACACCTACGGACGATGATCTGATACCGACCGGAGAGACGGTTCCCGTCGACGGAACGGCGTTCGATCTGCGCGAAGCAAAACGGCTCGGCGACGGGATAACGTCCGACCATCCGCAGATCGCGGCGGAGGACGGATACGACCACAACTTCTGTCTTCGCGGCGAGCCGCGGGCGTTCAAGCGCGGCGCGGCGGAGGCGTTCTGTCCCGCGACGGGAATAAAACTCGTCTGCTCGACCGATATGCCGGGACTCCAGCTCTATACGGCGAATATGCTGAACGAGAAAAACGGACGCGGCGGCAGGCCGCTGTCCCCTCACGGCGCGTTCTGTCTTGAGACACAGTTTTATCCGAACAGCCCGAACGAACCGTCTTTCCCGCCGTGCGCCGTAAAGGCGGGCGAGAAATTCGAGTCGGTGACGGAATTCGCGTTTTCGCGAGCGTAGGGAGCGATCCCCTGATCGCTCCGCACCTAAGATCGCATTTACATTAATAATGTCCACATGTCTTTCACGGAGGCATCAAGGGATGCCTCCCTACGGGGCATCGGGATGAAGTTAGGAAAAAACGCGGAAACAGTTAATAAAAAGGGGGCACATGTCGAACAAAAACAAGGACCCGATGCGGGGAAATCTCGATACACCGTGGCTGTACTTCATCATTTGGTTGTTCTGTATCGTGTTCCTCGTCACGTGCATTATTTTTTGCGTATACCGGATATTCACCGTGCAGAGTGATCTCGCGCTCAGAATAATCCGTCTTGTTTTTCTCCTGTCCGCGGTTCCCGTCCCGATACTCGGGATCATCGTAGGCAGACACCCGGAGAAATTCCCCGTGAAGTTCCGGCGCGTCTTTTACAGGGACGACGCGTGGAGTATCTACGCCAGAATTCGCAATACTGCCGAAAAGAACAAGAAATAATCTTGCGAGATGTTTTGGCCGGTCACTGAATTCGCGTTTTCGCGGGAATAGAAAAAACCGGGGATTTGCCGCAGGGCAAATCCCCTTTTTTTCTTAAAACGCCCACTTTCCTTTGCGCATAACGGGTACGGTCCTGCCGTCCTTCGTCTCTGCGTCGATATCGAGTCCATCGTATCCGATCATAAAGTCCTCGTGGATCATCGAGTCGTTGACGCCCATCTTCCTGCATTCCTCGAGCGTTTTCTCCTCGTATCCGCGGATCGTGTCCGCAAATCCCATTCCGAGCGCGAGGTGGCATGCGGCGTTCTCGTCGAACAGTGTCGAGTAGAACAGAAGACCGGACTCGGAAATCGGAGAGTCGACCGGAACGAGCGCGCACTCGCCGAGATAGGCGGCTCCCTCGTCCATCGAGATCATCTTCTTCAGAAGTTCCTCGTTCTTTCGGGCGTGTACCTCGACCGCCTTTCCTCCCTCGAAACGGACGGAGAAGTCTTCGATCAGCTCACCGTTGTAGGACAGCGGCTTTGTCGCGTAGACGATACCCTCCGCCTCGCCGCGCATAGGACTCGTGAAGCACTCCTCGGTCGGGATGTTGGGGTTGAAGAACTGACCCGAGAGCGTGGTGTCTCCTCCGTCTTTGAACACGCCCTCCGGGATCATGCCGACCCGCAGATCGGTGCCGTTGTCTCCGCGGTAATGAAGGGTCCTGATCCCGAGTCCGTTCAAATAATCGCAGCGCTTCTGAAGATCGGCGTTGTGTTCGCGCCACGCGGCAGCCGGATCGTCGGTCACTCTCGAGGTCTTCAGGATCGCCTCCCAGAGTTTTTCGACCGCCTGGCGCTTCGACAGCTCCGGGAACAGTTTTTTCGCCCAGGCGACTCCGGGAACGGCGGCGATACACCATGAATACCTGTTTTCCATACTGTCGATGATCGGCTTCAGTATCGGGTAACGTTTCTGATCCGCCTTCGCGTTTTTCTCCTGATTCACCCCCCTCAGTCCGTCGGGATCCGCGGAAGTCAGATAGATTGAGCACGGGAGAACCTCCGCCCTGTGCTCGAGCTTCGCCTTTTCCCAGCCCTCCACCGTGGAAAGAGTGCGGAGCGAGCGGTAACGGACGTGAAGCTTTTCAAGCGGCTGATAATTCCATTCCACCGTGACCTTTTTCGCCCCGGCGCGGTAGCATTCCTCAACGAGGATCGCGACGAATTCGGGCTGATCGAGATACGCACGGATCAGGACCTCCTGTCCTTTTCTGATATTGACGCCGGTCCCGGCGATCAGTTTCGCATAACTGCGCAGTACCGTTTTTTTCATATTTCCCTCCTTGCGGTTTTTTTCGAAAATCCTCATTTATGATAACTCCCCCGCGGCGGCGTGTCAATACGTCCCCGCCCTTTTCTTTATCTCTTATATATTGAAATGGGGTAGAACATGTGATATAATCCATTATAGATAATTATACGGGGCGGACGCTGCGCCGAAAGGCAAATCTGGAAGCGGTCCGATCCCGGGGGACGCCGTCCCCGAAAGGAAATATTATGAAATACGGAACACTGTACGCTTACTGGACGCACGAATGGACCGGAGACTACAAGCATTTCGCGAAAAAAGTCGCCGATATCGGCTTCGATATCCTCGAGATCTCTGCGGGAGATCTGCTGACGATGTCCGACTCGTATCTCGCCGAGTTGAAAGCGCTCGCGAAGGATCTCGGCATCATCATCACCTCGAACATCGGTCCCGCCAAGAAGTACGACGTCGGCTCGTCCGATCCCGAGACCAGAGAGCGCGGGATCAAATTCCTCTCCGATATCATGAAGCAGATGGACAAGCTCGACTCCCGCTCGATCGTCGGCGTCATGTACACGTACTGGCCGTGCGACTTCACCGACCTCGACAAGCCCGCCATCTGGGCGCGCGGCGTCGACAGCGTAAAGAAACTCGGTCACGTCGCGGGCGAACTCGGCATCGATTATTGTCTCGAGGTCGTCAACCGTTTCGAGACCAACATCCTGAACACCGCCGAGGAAGGCGTTCAGTTCTGCCGCGACGTCGATATGCCGGCGGTCAAACTCCTTCTCGACACGTTCCACATGAACATAGAAGAGGATTCCATGGGCGGCGCGATCCGTACCGCGGGCAAGCTGCTCGGCCACGTCCACGTCGGCGAGGCGAACAGAAAACTCCCCGGTCAGGGCAGACTCCCCTGGGACGAGATCGGCGCGGCTCTGCGCGAGATCGGCTTCAACGGCAACGTCGTCATGGAACCGTTCGTCAAAATGGGCGGCAAGGTCGGCTCCGACATCAAGGTTTGGCGCGATCTTTCCGATAACGCCGACGAGGCGCAGATGGACGTCAACATCAAAAAGTCCCTTGAGTTCCTCAGAGGTAAATTCGAGGGCTGAACCGAATGAAGTTTTCAGAAAAAATACCGCCCGCGGAAAAACCCGCGGGCGGGATACTGCCGCCCGTTATGACACCGCTCCCGCTCGGCGCGGTAAAGCCGCTCGGATGGCTCGGAGAACAGTTCCGGCTCACGGTGAACGGCTATTTCTCCCATATGGAGGATATCTCGTTCTTCATGCGGGAGGACAACGGCTGGCTCGTACCGGACGCGAAAAAGTCTCCCGACGGCAATCCGAACTACGCCCGCATCGCGTGGGAGGAGCAGATGTACTAGCTGCGCGGGGCGTATAAACTCGCGCTGGTGACGGGCGATGAAAAACTTACCGCGATCTGCAGGAAGTATTTCGACGCGTTTTTCGCGTCGAAAAAACCGGACGGATATTTCGGTCCCGACTGCCTTTACGCGATCGAATCCGAAAACGGTCCCGTCCCCGACGTCTGGCCTCATTTCGTCGCGGCGGAGATCCTCTCCGACCTTTACGACGCGACGAAAGACGAACGGGTACTCGACCTGCTGCACGGCTTTTTCACGTTCTGCGCCGATCTGCCCGAGGACAAACTCATTCCCCCGAGAGACAAACATCTCAGGTGGCAGGGAGTGATTCAGAACGACCGCTGCTGCGACGCGGTCCCCGTCATCCACAAGGTCTTTCGTCTGACGGGCGACGAAAAATTGATCGACCTCTGCAGACGGCTCGAAACGATCAACGAAAGGGAGCCGCAGGATAGGATCGAGGCGCACGTCGTCAACTTCGCGGAAAGGTTCAGATATCCCGCGCAGCGCTATCCCGTGACGCGCGATCCCGAAGACTTCGAGCGCTCACGGCGCAGATACGAATCTCATATGGAAAAATGGGGGCAAATGCCCGGCGGTCTGTGGGCTGCCGACGAGAATACGAGGGAAGGAAAGACCGACCCGCGTCAGGCGACGGAAACGTGCGCGATGAGCGAGGCGGTGAAGAGCTTCACGTATCTCGCCTCCCTTTCGGGAGAGAGCGTATGGTCCGACCGCTCGGAACGGATAATGTTCAACAGTTATCCCGCGTCTCATACGCCCGATTACACGGGCCTGCACTATCTGACTGCCGACAATCAGCCGACGCTCGACGCGCTCGATCACGATTACGACAACAAAGGAATGATGACGAGATACAGCGCGTTCGAATACCGCTGCTGTCAGCACAACACCGGAATGGCGTGGCCCAACTACGTCTCCTCGATGTTCGCCGTGACCGCGGACGGCTCGCTCGCCGCGCTCTCATTCGCGCCGTGCGAGGTTGATTACCGTCTTCCCTCCGGCCGCGTCAGGATCGTTGAGGAAACGGATTATCCGTTCGTGACGGATATCTCGTTCAGGATCTTTTCCGACTCGCCGTTTTCTTTCGCGGTGAGGATCCCGTCGTGGTGCGAGGGCGGCTCCGCCGTCCTGCGCGGGGAAAGATCGGAGATCCCCGCGCGCCCCGGATTTATGTTCTTCGACGTCGCGGACGGCGACGTACTTGATATCAGTTTCAAAGCGTCGGTCAGATTCGACCGTTACCCGCTCAACAACGACTGCGTGTCCGTCGGCCTCGGACCGCTCGACTTTTCCCTCAGATACCGGGAAAAGTGGACCGCGGCGGAGATCCGCGCCGACCGGGCGGGACGCGAATGGACCGACTGGGACGTCGAGGCGGAAGACCCGGTCTTCCCCGCTCTCGACCTGTCCTCTCCCGTCGCCGTAAAGCGAAAGGACGTGACGGGCAACCCGTTCACGCCGGATTCGGCTCCGGTCGAGCTTTCGGCGTCGGGATACGCGGTCCCCGGATGGGGGATGGGAGAAGAGCACACGGTCGATCCCGTTCCTCCGTCGCCTCCCGCGACGGAAGGCGGAGCGATACCGCTGCGGCTCGTTCCTCTCGGGTGTATGCGAGTAAGACTATCATGCTTCCCGCACGTCGGGGAGCCGAATTTCGGAGGTAAATCATGATCTGGACAATGGGTGAACTCATAGTTGAAATAATGAGGGACAAGGAGGATTCTCCGCTCGATAAAGCGGGCGTGTTCCTCGGCCCTTTCCCGAGCGGAGCGCCCGGGATATTCATCGACACCGTCGCGCGTCTCGGCCACGGCGCCGGGATCATCAGCGGAGTAGGCAACGATGACTTCGGGAAATGCCTGACCGAACGGCTCGGAGGCGACGGGGTCGATCTCAGCCGCGTGCTGATCGACGGGACGTGCTCCACGGGCTGCGCTTTCGTCACCTATTTCAACGACGGTTCGAGAAAATTCATATTCCACATAGGAAACACCCCCGCCGCAAAAGCGGTTTGCCCCGACGAAGTTCCCGCGGCCGACTATTTCCACATCATGGGATGCTCGGTGATGAGCAGCGACGCTTTCGGGCGCGAGATCGTCAAAGCGGCGAAAAAGTTCCGCGAAAAGGGCGCGAAGATATCGTTCGACCCGAACATCCGTCCGGAGCTTCTCGGCGACTCCTCGCTCGTCGGTGAGATCATGAATATGACCTCGGTCTTCATGCCCGGCGTATCCGAGCTTCTGCTCATTACGGGAAAAGAAACCGTTGAAGACGCGGTAGAATACTGCTTTACCGGGTTCCCGTGCGAGATCGTCGCTCTGAAGAACGGCTCGAAGGGCTGCCGGATCTTCACGAAAGGCGGCGAATATTTCGAGATGGGCGTTTACCCGATGAAACCCGTCGACGCGACCGGCGCGGGCGACTCGTTCGACGCGGCGTTCCTGTGCGGTCTCGAGGACGGCCTTTCGATCCCCGACTGCACGCGTCTCGCCTCCGCCGCAGCGACGCTCAATATCGGAGCTTTCGGTCCGATGGAAGGCAAGATCAACCCCGAGAACGTAAAGGCGATCATCGACGCCAACCCGGAAATGTAAACGAAAGGACAAACTCAAATGTACGTTTCAAGTTTTGAGATGATAAAAGCCGCGCGCGAGGGCAGATACGCCGTCCCCGCGTTCAACGCGGAGAATATGGAGATGGTCCAGGCGATCGTTTCGGCGGCTGAGTCAGTCCGCTCACCCGTAATGATCCAGACGACGATGCCGACGGTCAAATACATCGGCGAGGACATGGCGGTCGCCATGGTCAAGACGGTCGCCGAGCGCGCGACCGTTCCGGTCGCTCTGCACCTCGACCACTGCACCTCGTTCGATGCAGTGATGCGCGCCTTGTGGGCGGGCTACACGTCCGTCATGTTCGACGGCTCGAAGATGCCGTTTGAAGAAAACGTCGCCCTGACCCGCAAGGTCGTCGACGCGGCGCGCCCGATGGGAGTTACCGTCGAGGCGGAGCTCGGGACGGTCGGCGGGAAAGAGGACAACGTATCGGCGTCCATCATCTACACCGAGCCGGAAGAGGCGGAAGAGTTCGTTCATAAGACAGGCGTCGACATCCTCGCGATCGCGATAGGAACGGCGCACGGCTTTTACAAAGGAGAGCCGAAGCTCGACTTCGACCGCATAGACGTAATAAGAAACCGCATCGACACGCCGCTCGTTCTCCACGGAGGGTCGGGGATCCCGACCGAGAGCGTGAAGCGCGCGATCTCACTCGGAATGAGCAAGGTCAACTTTGCGACCGAGCTGCGCGCCGCGATGACCGGAGCGGTCAGAGACGCTCTGAAGGATCAGGCGATCATCGACCCGAAGAAATTCATGGGACCGGGGCGCGACGCAGTTATCGCGCTCTGCCTCGACAAGATCGATATGTGCGGCTCCGCCGGAAAGGCGTAAAAGAAAAAGGAGGTGGCATTATGAGTGCCGTAAAAAGACTGTCATTCGTTCTGGCGGCGGTCTTGCTGTTTTCGTTCGCCGCTCCGCTCACGGTCTGCGCGGACGGCGGGTACGTCGACGTGGGTCCGGGAAGATGGAGCAAAGGTTCCGTTGATTACGTTTCGGAGAAAGGACTCATGAACGGCGTCGGCGAAGGACGGTTCGACCCCACGGGTCCGATGACCCGCGCGATGGTCGTGACCGTGCTCTGGAGGATCGCGGGCGAACCCGACGCGGGCGCATGCACGTTTTCGGACGTGCCGTCCGGCGCGTGGTACTCTGCTGCCGTCGCGTGGGCTGAGTCGACCGGAGTTGTCACCGGAGTGGGAGGCGGCAAGTTCGCTCCCAGCGGAAAGATAACGAGAGAACAGCTCGCGACGATCCTTTACCGTTACTGCGGTTTCAAAAAGCTGGACGTCTCGGAGAAAGGCGACGTCTCTGTTTTCAGCGACAGAGACCGGATCGACTCCTGGGCGACGGAAGCCGTCAGGTGGGCGGTCGGCATCGGACTTATACGCGGGGTGACAGCCAAAACGGTCGATCCCCTCGGCAGTGCAACGAGAGAACAGGTGGCGGCTATTTTGGAACGGTTTGACAAAACGGAATTCGTAAATCTCGTCGATCTTTTCACACCGGTCGTTGAGACGATCGCGGACTACACGCAGGGGATGCTCGACGAAACGCTCGCTTATCGCGAGAGCCATCCCGACACGGATCTGTTCAGCTGGCGGTACGGCATGCTCCTTATGGGTCTCGCCGAGGCGGGACGCTGGGACTACGTTAAAAAATACGTTGACCGCTGGATGGAATACGGCGACGAATGCGAGCCGTGCGACTGCGGCCTTGCGGGATACGCGATCATCGGTCTTTACGAAGAGACGGGAGACGAAAAGTATCTCCCCGTCATCGAGGATATGAAGAAGATGATGGAAGAGTGGCCGACGGGCGAGGGAGGCGTCGTTCTCTACGGCAGGGAGGATTATCCCGACGTATACGTGGACGGCACGGGAATGGCGACGCCTTTCATAGCGAGATACGCGGGCACGTTCGGCGATGAAACGATGACGGCGATCGCGCGCGCCCAGGTGACCGGATATATCAAATACGGCGTCAACCGCGTGAACCAGAGAGCGTATCACGGATACCAGAACCGCGGCGTTTTCGCCGGCGAGGACGGCTGGGGACGCGGGACCGGCTGGCTGATGCACGCGATAGGAAACGTAATGTGTTACTGCCCCGACGAAGAGACGGTCGGAATCGCGGAAAAGTTCATCGGCAAAACAATGGGTTACCGTCTTCCGGACGGGATGTTCCCGTGGAGTTTATCGGAACCCGAGGGCGCTTCGGACACCTCGGCGACCGGGATGATCATGTGGAGCGTGATGAAAGCCAAGGAAAACGGCAAGTTCGGGAACGTCAGCTTTGACGAGATCACCCGGACCGCCAAAGCGACCCTCAAAGACGTAAGGGAAAACGGCGCGGTATACGGCTCCTCCGGCGAATCGGGCGGATGGGGCGCGTACAACAGCGACGAGTACGGGAACTACAACACGACCTTCGACGCGAACAACGGCTGGGGACAGGGCGGCACGCTCTGCTTCCTCTCCTCGTATCTGGATTATCTGAAAAACGACTGAACGTGAGAGGTAAAGAAATGAAAAACCGGCTTAAAACCGCGGCGTTTCTGCTCGCACTGTGTACCCTGTTCTGTTTCTCCGCACCGCTCACGGTCTGCGCGGACGGCGGGTACGTCGACGTAGGTCCGGGAAGATGGAGCAAAGGTTCCGTTGATTACGTTTCGGGAAAAGGACTCATGAACGGCGTCGGCGAAGGACGGTTCGACCCCACGGGTCCGATGACCCGCGCGATGGTCGTGACCGTGCTCTGGAGGATCGCGGGCGAACCCGACGCGGACGCATGTACGTTTTCGGACGTGCCGTCCGGCGCGTGGTACTCGGCTGCCGTCGCGTGGGCTGAGTCGACCGGAGTTGTCACCGGAGTGGGAGGCGGCAAGTTCGCTCCCAACGGGAAGATAACGAGAGAACAGCTCGCGACGATCCTTTACCGCTACTGCGGTTTCAAAAAGCTGGACGTCTCGGAGAAAGGCGACGTCTCCGTTTTCAGCGACAGGGACCGGATCGATTCCTGGGCGACGGAAGCCGTCAGGTGGGCGGTCGGCATCGGACTTATACGCGGGGTGACCGACGATACGGTCGATCCCCTCGGAAACGCAACGAGAGAGCAGGTGGCGGCGATCCTTGAGCGATTCGACAAAACCGAATTCGTGAATCTCGTCGATTTATTCGCGCCGGTCGTTGAGGCGATCGCGGACCATTCCGAGGAAATGCTCGGCGAATATATCCGGGAGTATGAAAAAAATCCGTCGTCCTTCGATATCTCCGGATCGATGCCCGGAACGCTTCTCATCGGTCTCATCGAAGCCGGAAGATGGGACGCGGTCAAGAATTATATCGACTTTTGGATCGGGACGGGAAGAACCGATATTACGAATGAATTCGGGCTTACCGGATACGCTCTCATAGCTCTTTATGAAAAGACGGGCGACGAAAGTTATCTGCCGCTCATCGAAAAGCTGAGAGAACAAACCGACGAATGGCCGACAGACGTTTTCGGCGAACTCAAATACGACAATTCGTGGGAACATCAGGACATATACGTCGACGGCACGGGAATGTTCACCCCGTTCCTTGCGAAATACGCGGATCTGTTCGGGGACGAAAAAACGGCTGAACTCGCGCGGCTTCAGGTAAGCAATTATTTCAAATACGGCATAAACCGCATCACTGAGAGAGTGTACCACGGATATAAAAACGGCGGCGTTTATCAGGGCGAAGACGGCTGGGGCAGAGGCACCGGATGGTTCATGTTCGCCCTCGGAACCGTTCTGAGGTACTGTCCGGACGGCACAGATACCGAGAGAAGCGAGAAATTCATCGAAAAAACGATGAATTACCGTCTTGACGACGGCAGCTTCCCGTGGAGTTTTTCCGAACCGAGAGAATCCGCTCCCTCCGATTCGTCGGCTACCGGCATGATCATGTGGGGCGTGATGAAAGCCAAAGAGAACGGTCACTTCGGGAACGTCCCGCTCGACGAGATCACGCGTTCCGCTAAGGCGCTGCTCGCCGACGTGCATGAAGGCGGCGTCGTCCGCGGAACGAGCGGGCCGTCCGGAGGATGGGGCTCGTACAACAACGACGAGCACGGAAACGAAAACACGGCTTACGACACAAACAACGGCTGGGGACAGGGCGGAGTGCTCGCGTTCCTCGCCTCATACGTCAATTATCTGAACTCATGAAAAGAAAACTGTTATCATGGGCAATATCCGTGATCATCGCCGTACTCGCGGCGATGATCCTCGTCTGCTGCTCGGCGGCGGACGAAAAGACGACGGAGGACACGACGGGAACGGAAACTATTTCCGTCCCCGTTTCTTTCCCATCCGTCCGTGTGACGACCGAAAGCGGCTCGCCGATCGTCGTCAGGGAGTACTCCGCCGTCACCGTGACCCTCGACGGTTCGGAAAACGGCGAATACGACTTCGAGGATCTTCCCGCGCAGATGAAATGCCGCGGGAACTCGACGTTCCATCAGCCGAAAAAGCCCTACCGGATCAAGTTCGACGAAAAGATCAATATGCTCGGTCAGGGAGACGGCCCGTCAAAAAGTTGGGTCCTGCTCGCCAATCATTCGGACAAATCCATGCTCCGCAATCACGTCACGTTCGCCATGGGCAAAAAGCTCTCCGCGATCGGATTCACGTCGTCCTCGTCGTTCGTACATCTTTATATGAACGACGTCTACTGCGGGGTTTACGAGCTTGTCGAACACCACGGCGAGGGAAAATACAGGATAGTGATGAAAGAGGACCCCGAAGAACCGGACACCGACTATCTCGTCGAGCTCGACGATTATATCGGTATCAACGGCGGCGAGATGCCGTATTATTTCGTACTCGGAGAGAGAGAATACGGGATAAAATCCGATTCCATGTCGATATCGAAATGGAGGTTCATCCGCGATTTCTTCAAGGAAGTCGACGAAGCGATCAGATCCCGGGACGAGGGGGCGATCGGCGAGCTCGTCGATCTTCCGTCGTTCGTCGATATGTACCTTCTCCACGAGTTCGCGATGAACTCGGACGCGGGCGCGTCCTCGTTCTTCTATCTGAAAAAAGCGGGCGGAAAACTGTACTGTACCTGCCCGTGGGACTTCGACATCGCCTACGGGAACGATTTAGCCGTTTATGAGGGCTCACACGAGGGGATCTTTGCCGGAAACCCGAAATTCATCCGGGGGATCACAGGGTACGGATCTCCGAAAAGCAACGAATGGTTCGCGATCCTTATGAGCAACGAGTGGTTCGTCGATCTCGTCGTTCAAAGATGGAACGAAATGAAGGAAACACTCGAAGAGGCGGCCCTTTCCGCGATCGACGAGGCGCTCGGATCGTGGGAGAGCGAGATGGAGAAGAACTTTGAAAGATGGAAGGTTCTCGACCGCCGCATCATAGGAGAGACGGACGAGGAACTCGGATTCGAGTCGTGGCGTGAAAACGCAGAATACCTGAGAGAATGGATCGTCTCGCGTTTCGACTGGCTCGACCGGTATCTCAAAGATCCCGAAACAAAATACGGGACCGTTCGCTGATTATCGCATTGACAAACGGTTCGCCCGAATGTATAATAGTGATATAAAGCGGCGACGAATCGCCGTATTGTTCGTACATTTTTATGAAAGGAAAAAGAAAAGCAATGAAAAAAGCAACAGCGATCATCCTCTTCGTTCTTATGACACTTTCGTCTCTTTCGATGCTCGTATCCGCGAACTCGATCAACTGGGATCCGGGCAACTGCACTCCGGACGGCGTGACCGCGACGGTCAGGAAATCCGACGCCGTCGTGATCGACGGTGTGATCAACGAGGGCGAGTACGACAACCTCGATATCAACAACGTTGAGGACGAATCGTTCCTGAACGTGTGCTTCCACACTTCAGACGACCTTGATCCCGCGCTTGCAATGCTTCCCACAACCGAATTTTACGCTTCCTGGAACGACGGATATATCTACGTAGCCGTCAAAAACAAGCCGCACGAGATCAAACAGACGATCGGCGTCCGCACGGACATCGACTATCCCGAGGACTGGTTCTGCGAACAGGTCGCGTACACCATTTCCTCCGACGTCAAACAGGCGAGAGACAGGGGCAAGCAGTGCAACTTCTACTTTGCCATCTCAAAGAGGACCGACACCGACGAGTATCAGCTCGGATACTACGGGGTTCCGTATCAGTGGGGCAACTCCGAGACCTACCGTCCCGTTGCGGGCGAGGATTTCGCGATCTCATACGATTTTGATTCCGGATATTCCTATATGGAATGGCGTATCCCGTTTGCCGAGATCTGCGAGACCGGAACGGCAGGGGCCGGCGATTGCGTTTATCTCTCGATAGGAGCCGAAGCCGGCGACGGCAACGGCACCCCCGGAGACGAATCTCAGCCGTATTACGGGATCTCTCTCGGCGACTACACGTACGGCGTCGCTCAGAAGTCCGCAAAGAATCACGCGGCGTTCGAACTCTCCGACGAAAAGGTCCCCGGACCCGCTCCGGCGATCAATTTCACCGACGTTCCTGCGGACGCTTACTTCGCTGACGCCGTTGCGTGGGCGGTTTCGAAGAACGTCACCACCGGAACTTCCCCGACTACCTTCTCACCGAGCAACCCCTGCACCAGAGCTCAGGTCGTGACTTTCCTGTGGCGCGCCGCGGGCGAGCCGAAGCCGACGAAATCCGACAACCCGTTCACCGACGTT
>JAFWTH010000060.1 GCA_017518975.1 Clostridia bacterium | reverse complement strand
CGGATCGAGCGAAAGATGATCTATGATCGCGACAAGGGTATTGACTTCGGCTCTCGTCAGAATCTTTCCGAACGACTTTTCTACGTCTTTGATAAGAAGACGTATCCTTTCGTTTTCTTCAAGAAAACGTGCGACTTCCTCGGTCGTCATCGGCGGGACTTCGGTTCGCTGAGGACGCGGATCTGAACCTTTGCTCTCTTTTGGAGATTCCGCACTGGCGTTTTTCTTTCCGAACGGGACGGACCGACCCTCTTTCTTTGAGCCGTCGACGGAAATTATTCCGTTCTTTTCCCAAAACCGTATCGCGGAATCAAGCGTTTTTTTCGTTATACCCAGTTCACGGCAAGCCGCATCGGGATCAAAACCCGCACCGTCGCGCATAGAAACGATCAGGACGGCCATATCGTCTCCTGTGGCGTCGTTAAGATATTCGATCACACGCGACGGTATGACGGCGACGGAGTTCTCATAATTGGGAACTATTTTCAAAAATCTCTCACTCACTTCCGTCCTCCCGCGATCTTAGGCAGGAGGTTTATGGACTATGTTCCGACTATCTGCGAATGTATAACACATACAATCGTAAATAATGGAAAATTATGGCTGATATGCAACTTAATTGTCAAAAAACGTTGAAAACTTTATGTTTGTAACGCCTAAAAAGGGTCTTAATACGCCTGTTTTTCCACAAACCGTTGAAAACTCTTGTTGAAAAATAGGCAAAGACATAACCGTTTTAGACTTACTATTTGACGAAAATCGTTTAATGCAAGGACTTAAAACGGGACGCTTGCATTGCCTTTTCCGCCGCCTCCTCCGAAGCGTAAGCGTTCATCGAAGAGTCTGCGGTCAATCCGTCGCGAAGCGCGAAATATCCTGCTGCCGCTACCATCGCAGCGTTATCTCCGCAGAGAGAAACGGGAGGAACGATAAGGCGTACACCATATTTTCGGCAAACATCCTCAGCCGATTTTCTGAGGTGGGAGTTTGCGGCGACTCCTCCCGCGAGCACGAGTTTGTCGTATTTCCCCGATTTTAGAAAGAGCTACAACTTTTTGCTGATTCCGGAACAAACAGCGTTTGTAAAAGCGTGCGCGACGGCGAGGACCGTCTTTTCGGGCAGAGCGTCGCCTTCTTTGAGCTTCAGAGACTGCCTTTTTGTATTTACGTAATTCAGCGCGGCGGTTTTGAGCCCGCTGAAAGAGAAATCGAGATTGTCTCCTGCGATCGCGGGGGAGGGAAGCGGAACGGACTCTTCGACGCCTTCGTCCGCCGCACGCGAGGCGAGTTCATCCATCGCGCGTCCCGCCGGATAGGGAAGACCGATTATCCTTCCGATCTTATCGAACGCTTCTCCCGCCGCATCATCTCTCGATCCTCCAACCGGAGTGAACTGCGTCTCACTCCGTACGTCGTAAAGAGAAGTGTGGCTTCCCGATACGATCAGCGCACCGAACGGAGCCGACAACCCTTCCTCACAAAGATATGCGGCGGCTGCGTGAGCCTCGATATGATTTATGGGGACAAGCGGTTTTTTAAGCGAAGACGCCAACCCTTTTGCAAACGAAGTTCCGACGAGCAGACAACCGATCAGACCCGGATACGCGGTCACGGCGATCGCGTCGATATCGCACGGCTTGACACCCGCTTCCGTCATAGCTTCGCGCGCGACTCCTGAGATTACCTCCGCGTGAGCGCGGCTCGCTATCTCCGGGACGACCCCTCCGAAAAGACGGTGGGTCTCCACTTGAGAGGCGACGATATTCGATTTAAGCGAGAATACTCGTTTTCCGCTCTTTTCTTCCACGGATAAAACGGAGCATGAGGTCTCGTCACATGAACTTTCAACACCAAAAATCAGCATTCAACGTTATCCTATCTCAAGCATCATGATAATCGCGTCTTCTTTGGGTAAGCGGTAATATCCGGTTCTTTTTCCGATCATATTGAATCCGCGTGAGGAGTAAAGGGCGATCGCACCCGCGTTCGACTCGCGGACTTCAAGATATATCTTTCGAACCGAAGATCGCCCTGCGGTTTCGATCAGAAAGTCGAGGATCGCTCCTCCGATTCCTCGCTTTCTTTCATCCGCGGTTACGGCGAGATTGGTGATCTCAGCCTCGTCCTCGATGAAAAAAGCGCACCCGTACCCGAGCGTGCGGCCGTCGTCGCCAAGCGATACTGCGACGGTTCCGCGTTCAGCGGAAACCGCGAAATCCTCCGCAGTCCACGGAACGGAAAACGAGTGTTTCTCAATTTCCATGATCCCGTCAATGATTGCGGGGAGCCCATCCTTCGTTATCGTTTCGACGCGCACGGTCAATTTTTATCTCCCTTTACCGGAGGAAAAACTCCTGTCAGCATCTTTTCGATCGTTTTGAGACACTCCGCGTATTCTTCATCCGTTCCGCCGTAGGGGTCGGGAACGTCTTCAGGAAGAACGGAGATTTTGGTTGCGTGTTCTGGGAAGCGCATGATCAGTTGTGTTGCGTGAAATCCGGTTACCGCGATAACGAGACGGGCCCCCTCGATATCTTCTTTCGTAACGTTGTGAGAGATATGGTGGATGTAGTCGTTATCGGCAGTATTCGGAACGCCCCTGTCGGAAAGGGCTTTCAGAGCGCCGGATGAGATCCCCGCTCCGGTCGCGACGAGTCCCGCGGAAATCGCGTGTCTGCCGTCTTTTCCGAACAGGTAATTGAAAAGGGCGGCCGCCATCGGCGATCGGCAGGTATTACCGCTGCAAACGAAAAGATACGGCGCCGGACGTTCGTCCGCTTTGTCTTTCTTTTCAAGAGTCATGGAGGTTGATTCAGTCATAAATACTCACTTTCGCTTTAGGTTCAATACCCGAACTTACCCGAGAGGCTGTCGTCGTTATCAATCCAGTCTTCGACCTTGTAAACGGAAAACTCCGTCTTCGTATCGCGGACGACGACCGTTCTGATCCCCGCGTTGATGACCATTCTCTTACACATCATGCACGAGCACGTTCCCGGAACGATACTGTCGTCATATGGGTCGGTACAGCACATATAAAGGGTAGAACCGATCATGTTTTCGCGAGAGGCGGCGATGATCGCGTTCGCCTCTGCGTGGACGGAACGGCACATTTCATATCTTTCTCCGCGCTGGATACCCAGTTTCGTCCTTATGCAGTTTCCGATCTCGTTGCAGTTGGCTCTCCCGCGGGGAGCGCCGTTGTATCCGGTCGAGATGATCGTGTCGTTCTTTACGATTATCGCTCCGAATCTTCTGCGCAGACAAGTCGAACGCTCGGATACAGTCTCGGCGATATCAAGGTAGTAATTCTCTTTTGAAACGCGATCCATATTGGCCTCCGATTATTATTCAGCGGTTTGAGCTGCTTCTTCCGGTATGTAGCCGACGAGCGCTCGCGCGAACGCGACGTGGCGCGCGTGCGTTTTTTCCTCTTTTTCCCTGCCGGTGAAAGCGGACATCGTAGACACCCGTCTCACGGTGAATACCGTGTCTTCGGGGAGTGTCGAAAACGCGGGTACGGATGCAAAGAACGGGATCAGGTTTGCGGGAACGCCGTAATCGTCGACAGCTCCTTCGGGTTTGAATCCTATCGCTTCTTCAAGCGTCAGAAGGCCGCCGGCGTCACGGATCGTTCCGTACAGGTAAGGATCGAGAAGGCAGATAACTGAATCGCCGACGAGCATATCGTCTGAAAAAGCCTTCAGCGCGTCGCGGTTTTCCTGACTGTTGGCGTATTCGACTATCGCACTCTGCTCGTTCTTCTTCTCAGCTTCCGCTTTAGCCGCCGCGGCTTTATCCTTCGATACGTAACATAAAGCGTTCAGACGCGCGACCAAGGAGCCGTCGTTGTTTGAATCTTCCTTTATCAGGGAAGACAGGGCTTTTTCAGCTTCCGCGGCGCGCGAATTATCGAATACTGCGGGTCCGGCGTAAAGTACGTAGATATCGGGTCTCTTGTTTCTCACCATCTGGGTGATCCCGACGGAGAATATGACGACGAAGCCGAGAACGACGAGTATCAGACCTTTGTAGTGATACCAAAGGTTTTCAAAAAAACCCGTTTTTTTCGGTTCATCCTCAGCCGTCTCTTCGGACGGCGTCAAGTCAGCGCCGAGGGCTTTGAGTCTGCGCGATGCGTTCGACTCAAAATTCTCTTTTTCCTGATTATCGACGGTATTATCTTTATTCTCTTTCATATCAATCCGCAAACAACCCGACGGGTACTCTTGCACTCCAGTTGTCGGACCCGGGGACGCCGAGAGCGTGAGCGACTGCGGCGGGTATGTCCTTGACTTCAAGTTCGACGGTCGTTCCTTTCGGAACGGTCTTTCCGACTGCGGCGAAGAATACGTATTTTTCCGCATCCGAATCGCCTCCGTGGCTTTGACCGAATCCGCCGTGATCCGCCGTAGCGATGAAGAGGGTATCGTCCGAGATCCCCGCTTTTTCAACGGCGTCCCGAATTTTGCCGAGATAACCGTCCGCGGCGGAAAGGCATTCGAGATACTTTCGGGACCCGTACCCGAACGTATGACCGGCGGTGTCGACGGAGTCGAACTGAACGAAAAGAAAATCGGGCCTGTTACTGATAATATACGAGCAGATCTTGTCGGTCAGCGCTTCATCGTCTCCGGTGTCAAGGTATACTTTCGCGTCGCTTTCAATAATTCCCGTGTTGATCGGTGACCAGTTGCAGAACGCGGCGAGCTTCGCGTCGGGGCGCGCTTCTCTTATCAGTTTGAAGATAGTCGGATGATCCTGCTTACCGTACTTTTCGGTTTCGACAATGGAGTTCGTCAGTCCGTGGACTTCGGGATAAACTCCGATGAGCATCGATCCCCAGCACTCGGCGGAAATCGTCGGTGAAGAAGTGAGACACCTGTCCGTCCCCGCGCCTTCTCTGAAAAGTGCGTTGATGGAAGGCGAGTTCGTCTTTTTATAAAAATTACCCGCCCCGTCGATTCCGACGAGGACGACGTGTTTATACGTTCCGGCCATTTTCGCGATCCTCCGGAGATATAATAATTCACCTTAAATGATAACTCAAACGTATTTGATTGTCAATGACTTCGTTCGCTTTTTCCCCCTCGGTTTCCTTATTTTCAATATTTTTTTCTTATTGAAAAAAAAGAATAATTATGGTATTATTCCAAGTGTGAAATAACGGTTCCTCTTCAAACAATCGACCGCAGAACGGATGAAAGGAGAAAACGCCGTGGAAGAGACGATCCAAAAGCTTGCGGCTTCGCGCGATCTTGACGACGGTGAGTTGTCGTTCGTCATCGGCACCGACCGTTTCGATGTTGAGCTGAAAGAAACAGCCGATAAAAAAAGACGCGAGATTTACGGCGACTCCGTCTTCATCAGGGGACTGATCGAGTTTACGAATTATTGCAAAAACGATTGCTTTTACTGCGGTATCCGCCATGGAAACAAAAATGCAGAACGGTTCCGCCTCTCATCCGACGAGATACTCGAGTGCTGCGAGGAGGGATATCCGCTCGGTTTCCGCACGTTTGTCCTTCAGGGCGGGGAAGACCCGTTTTTTGACGACAGGATACTGTGCGGTATCGTGTCGTCGATCCGGGAGCGATTCCCGGATTGTGCCGTTACGCTCTCAGTGGGCGAGAGATCGCGCGACAGTTATCTTGAACTCTATCGCGCCGGGGCGACGAGATATCTGCTGCGTCACGAGACTGCGGATCCCGTCCATTACGGCAAGCTTCACCCGCACGTTATGAGTTCGGAAAACAGGAAGAAATGCCTTTTTGATCTCAAGGAGATCGGATATCAGGTCGGTTCCGGTTTTATGGTCGGGTCTCCGTATCAGACCGTCCGGAATATTATCTCCGACCTTCGTTTTCTGCAGAAACTCGATCCGGATATGATCGGGATCGGCCCGTACGTTACTCACAGTGAGACTCCGTTTGCCGGTTTTCCGAGCGGGAGCGCCGAACTGACGCTTCGCCTTCTGTCGATACTGCGGCTTATGTTTCCGCACGCGCTCATTCCGGCGACGACGTCGCTCGGGACGGTCTCGCCTACGGGACGCGAGGACGGACTCCGCTGCGGAGCGAACGTGGTAATGCCGAATCTTTCCCCGGTGAAAGTCAGAAATAAATATCTGCTTTACGACGGTAAGATCTGTACGGGAGAGGAGTCTGCACAATGTGTCGCCTGCCTTGACGCGCGGGTCCGCTCGGCGGGCTACCGGATCTCCGTCGACAGAGGAGACGTCAGAAGGGACGGTGTGACGGAATGAAGGGAAAAGCGCTCGTTGCCATGAGCGGCGGGGTCGACTCGTCCGTTGCGGCGTATCTCACCAAAGAAGCGGGATGGGAACCGATCGGAGTCACTATGAAACTCTTCGACGGGGAGATCGAAAGCACCTGCTGCTCGCTTGAGGATACCGAGGACGCCGCGGCCGTCGCGAGAAAACTCGGAATCCGCCATTACGTTTTTAATTTCAAGGATCGCTTCCGCCGCGACGTTATCGACCGTTTCGTCGCATCCTACGAGGCGGGAATGACGCCGAACCCGTGCATTGACTGCAACCGTTTTCTCAAGTTTGACGAACTCTTCCGCCGCGCGCGGGAACTCGGATGCGAGAGGGTCGTTACCGGTCACTACGCGAGAACGGAAGGGGAGGGTCCGGAAAGAGTCCTGAAAATGGCGCTCGATCCTGCAAAGGATCAGAGTTACGTTTTGTATTCGCTTACGGGAGGGATGCTCCCCTTCGTCGAATTCCCGCTCGGCGGAATGAAAAAAGAAGAAGTCAGAGATCTTGCCGAAGAACTCGGCTTTTCCAACGCCCGGAAACACGACAGCCAGGACATCTGTTTCGTCCCTGACGGGAAATACCACGAATTCATTGAGGAGACGACAGGCAGGGAGTACCCTCCGGGTAATTTCGTAGACCGCGACGGTAACGTACTCGGAGAACACCGGGGGATCATCAGATATACGATCGGACAGCGGCGCGGTCTCGGACTTGCCTTGCCCGAATCGCTTTACGTTCTCGGCGTCGATATCGAAAGAAACGAGGTCGTCCTCGGCCGTGAGGAAGAACTGTTTTCTTCGACGCTCACCGCGCGGGATCTGACGTTGTCTCCGGGATTTCTTGAAAGCGGGACCGCGCGTGTCGCGGCAAAAGTCAGGTACCGCCAGCCCGAAAAGAGCGCGACGGTAGAGAAAACGGGCGACGACGAGATCAGAGTCACGTTCGACGAGCCGCTCCGCGCGATCACGCCGGGTCAGACCGTCGTGTTTTACGACGGCGATCGCGTTCTCGGCGGGGGCGTGATTACAAAGAGCAAATAAGGAGAAAGACAATGGACGAAATAAGAAGAATCGCAAACCTTGAAGTACCGAAGGGGAAGATCGACGCCGTCCTTGACACCGACGCTTTCAACGAGGTAGACGACCAGTTCGCGATAGCGTATCTTTTGAGATCAAAAGATAAGATCAGGACCGTGGCGATATACGCAGCTCCTTTTTTCAACGGTCTGTCGACCGGGCCGGCGGACGGGATGGAGAAGAGCTATAAGGAGATTTTCCATATTCTCGATCTCGCCGGAGAGAAAGTCGACGCGTACCGCGGTTCCGACCGCTTTCTTTCCGACGAGGAAACGCCCGTCGTTTCTCCCGCCGCGGAAGATCTCGCAAAACGCGCGGAGGAATACTCTCCCGAAAGACCGCTGTACGTCCTCACCATTGGCGCCATCACCAATATCGCGTCGGCGATCCTTCTGAATCCGAAGGTCGCTGAGAATACCGTCGTCGTCTGGCTCGGCGGCAACGCCGAACATTTCACTCATATGAAAGAATTCAACATGATACAGGACGTTGCAGCGGCAAGAGTCGTGATGAACAGCGGAGTTCCGTTCGTCCGGCTTCCATGTATGGGAGTGGTCTCGAGCTTTACGATCTCAAAGCCGGAACTCGAATACTGGTTCATAGGCAAAAATCCGCTTGCGGATTACCTCGCGAAGAATGCGATCCGCTCGGCGGACTCGTACGCGAAAGGCGCTCCGTGGACGCGCGTGATCTGGGACGTCACGACGGTCGGATGGCTTCTCAACGAGGACGACCGGTTTATGCTGTCCCGTCTCGTTCCGACCTCAGTACCGTCTTACGACGGATATCTGACGTGTCTTCCCGACGCCCACCTGTCACGTTACGTATACCATATCAACAGGGACGCGCTTTGGAGAGACGTTATAATGAAGATAACCGGATGCGAGATCCCCGAGATCGAATTCTGATAAAAAAGACGCCCGACCCGGGCGTCTTTTTTATCAGAGAAGAAATCTGTTCTTTTCGCTGACGGAGGATCTGACCGTCTTAATCTCTTCGTCGGTCAGACCGTAGAGATCAAAGATCAATGAGTCGAGTTTTTCGTAAACGTCGCTTGTGCCTCCCGCAATAAGCGCGTCGACCGACTCCTCGACGCGTTTGGCCGTGGCTTCGTCGGCGCGAGGTATGGGCACCGCTTCGACGTGCGATCTCAGAAGCTTGACCGATCTGAACTTCTTATTCAGGAAAAACGACGCGGCGCTCGAATTGAGGACGGCGAGCACGTATTTGATCCCGACGCCCTTTATTCCGGGAATTAAGACGTTGCAGCTGTTGAGGGAAAGTGTTCTGTCCTTGTCATACGCAAAGACGGGGGAATCGCAGATAAACCGGTAAACGAGTTTTTCAGGGGCACGGAATATTTCCTCCGGCGCGCATTGCTGAAATTTTTCCGGTTCAAATTTTATATAGACCGAAGGTTCCGTCTTCCTGAATCTGCGGACGTCGGTCCCGCGGAGGACGGGCTCGTATCCTTCGAGCCGTTCTTCTGACAGGAATTCTTTATTGTTGCCGGTGACAATCCCAAGGGCGAATTTTGCGTGATCTTTCAGATATCGCGCACCCGGAGTGTTCGAGATCCGCGATAGGGCGGACCATTCCGCGTCGTCCGAGAAGAATACCGATCCGTCTGAAAAAGGAGGACGCCCTTTTCCTACGGTAAAACGTTTTTCTCCGCGCTCGACGACGCATCCGGTCACGTCGCCTCCCGCTCTCTTTTCAAGTCCCATAAGGATAGCGGGACACTGTACGTCCGAGAAGACGTTGCCGACGAAGGAAACGAACGAGAATGAGGCTCTTTTTCCGACGTCGGCGCGCGCCGCTCCGTGAGACGACACGTTCAGAAAAGCTTCGGGTATCACGTACGCAAGCCGCCCGCCTTCACCCAGCAGGTCGAGTCCGCGCTCAACGAACAGATCGTACGACTCGGCCCCTTTTTTGTCGGCGGATTCGTATTTTTTTGCCAAAGAAGCGAGTCTGCTTTTTTCAAACTCGTATCCCCACGGCGGATTTCCGACGACGAGAGAATAATCGGCTTCCTTCCGGCTCGCGAGAGAATCGGTCCTGACGATCGTTTTCCTGAGCGAGTCGGCGCCGGTCGACGGGGAGTTAAGGAACAGATTGATCCTCGCGAGCGATACGCTTATTTCGTCGACGTCCGCACCGTGAAGCGACGACACCGGGAACCCCCGTTTTGCAAGCGCAAGCAGAAAATTACCGGTCCCGCAGCACGGATCTATCGCGGATCCGTTTTTGATCCCGCCGGTCGAGTATAACAGATCGAGCGTTCGTTCAACGATAACGTCGGGAGTGAAGTAGATCCCGGAATGTTTTCTGTCCGATACGTCGGAGAGAGACAGATAGACTGATCCGAGCGTATCTTCCCAAGGAACGAAACTGATTTCTGACGATACCGCCGTATCGAACGTCTTGCTCTGTTTCTCGGTGAGCTTATCCCCCCCGACGAGGTCGGTCATCAGTGATCTGAACTCAGAGTCCGATTCAAGAACGGATGAGAACGACGCCCCCTCCGTACTGCTCCCGCGGCTCAGAAGGTAAAGACGGGCGGCGCAGCCCGCGAGCGCGGATCGCATCCCGTCGAGTGAAAGAGAAGGGAGAAGAGATGCGAGACGTTTTACCGCCTCTTTGTTTCCCGTGCTTCCGACGTAGTCAGACGCGACCGATTTGCCGGTCTTTTTATTTTTGTTTCTTCTCGTCCTCAGGCGTCCATCCTCTCCTTTCTTCATGGAACGGGAGAGGGAGAAGATATACTTTTTGTCAAACGTCGCACCGTCGGGGTCTGACCTGATCTTGCCGAGCCGGACCCAGTTTTTGAGAGTCGTAGGCGAGACGGAGAGGATCCTGCAGACCTCGGCGCGGTCAAGAGTCGTTTTTCTGTCTTTCTTTATGGTGTCGAAGAGGGAGAGCTGATCATCAGGAACGACGTCTGCGGATCTCTCGTCGACCGGCTTGACAGCTGACGATGGGATCTGCCATTTTCCTTTTACCTTACGCGCTCCCGGGATCCTTCCCTCCGCGCAGAGCGCCTCAACGCGTCTTCTCGATATGCCGAATTTTGCCGCGGCTTTCGCAGAATCCATTTTCTTCCCTCCGTTTGTCCGTTTTATAACTAAAACGAACCTTTGTGTTCCAATTATACATTAATGAGAGGAAAGAATCAAGAGGATCAAAAGCGTCAATGAAAAAACGTCGGATTATTCTCCTGTATCAGACGGCTCGGCGGTTTCAGATCCGAGGGGTTCGGCGGGCGCGCTTTCGGCAGGTTCGGCTTTTTCCGGGAACTCGAACGTTCCGATAAAACCGGACACGTCCGAGGAACAGACGTCGCCTCCGATCACGCGTTTCTTGAAGACGATTACGTTTGCCGTGACTTCTCCGTCGTACCCGGGGTAATTGTTGACCTTGTACGAATAGCGGGTCACTTCTTTTCCTTTGTATTTTGAAAGATCGAGTCCGCCCTGCTTCTGCAGTTCGTTATACGACGTCATTACGCGGTCGAATTCGGAGGGGATACGCATCGTCACTTCCTCGATCGGATCCGGGTCGACTTCCCAGCCGAACTGTTTGAGAAACGCGACCCGGTCGTCGTTATCCTTTACCTTGTCGTAGCGTATCTCGGAGTTTTTATTCGCGATCGCCGCGGTCGTCTTCGGAGAGTAATCCGGTATCAGGAAAATCATAGCGATAAGGATCACAAGAGCAGCGCCGATGATACCTGCGAGTTTTAGCGTATTTGCTTTAACGCTGTATACGAACATAGAAGGACTCCTCCCGCCGCGTCAGCGGCGTTTTTTCAGATTCGGGCGCCGGGGCAGATCCCCGTTTTTACCCGTTATAAATATATTTCAATATGAAAACGTTATGACAACGTGGCTGAAAACACCTTTTTCGCACGCGAGAAAAAGTCCGAAAAACAGAGAAAAAAAGAGAAATAATGAGATCCTGATATTTTAGTCGCTCAAATCTACCCAAAATGATTTGACTTTGACTTTCTTTGACTTTGACTTTCTTTGACCTTTGGGAGTATACTATGTCCGAAAACGAAGAAAGGATGACCGGAAATGATTATATCGGATCAAATCGCTAAAATAATCGAGGAAATGCTCGACAGATCGGGCGGGACCGCGGAGGTTCGCAGAAACGACCTGGCTTCACGGATCGGGTGCGTTCCGAGTCAGATAAACTACGTTATAACTTCTCGTTTTACACCGGAACGCGGTTACCTGATCGAGAGCAGAAGGGGCGGCGGCGGATTTATAAGGATCGTCCGCGTCAGAATGACCGCGAACGAATACCTTATGCATTTCTTCCACGCGATCGGCGACGAGCTCGACGCGGCTTCCGCGCGCGCTTACGCTTCAAATCTTCTCGATCAGGGCATCGTCACCGTGCGTGAACACGACCTGATCGTCTCCGCGCTTACCGACGGATCTCTCGACAGAGTAGAACCGGAAAAAAGAGGGGCGGTCAGAGCCGACATAATGCGTCACATTCTGATGACGCTGATGAAGTAATATTTACCCAAAGGAGGATATGGATATGCTTTGCGAAAGATGTAAAAAGAATGAAGCCACCGTTTTCTACCGTGAAACGGTAAACGGTAAGGAAAGATCGCTCTCCCTCTGCGCGGATTGCGCAGGAGAGGCAAAAAAGAAAGGCGAGATCGAGGATTTGTTCGAGAAGGAGAACTTTTTCGGTTCCGGATTCTTCGAAGACGCTTTTTCGGGCGCCGACAAACTCCTCGGAAGCCTGTTCGGGATCAGAGAATTGCCCGGAAGGACAAAAGAAAAGGTTAAAAAGTGCCCGCTCTGCGGAGCGACTTTTTCCGATCTCGTGAACTCCGGCAAAGCCGGATGCCCCGAATGTTACGCGACGTTCTCGGAGGAACTTTCCCCGACGATAAGCCGTATCCACGGTACGACGTCGCACGTGGGCGGAGCCCCCGCTGCGTACAAAAAGGACAGAGAAAAGAAAGAAAAGATAAAAGCCCTCGAGGCGGAGCTGAAATCCGCCGTAAAGGACGAGGAATACGAGAAGGCGGCGAAACTCAGAGACGAGCTTCGCGCCGCCCGCGCCGAAGGGAGTGAGACAAAATGAAATGGTATGAAACGAAGGGAAGGGATTCGGACGTTTTCGTCTCGTCCCGTATCCGTCTTGCGAGGAATCTCAAGGACTATCCGTTCGGCGAGAGACTTGACGAAACGTCCCGCCGCGAGATCGTGGGTAAGGTGCGCGGAGTTTTCGAAGGAGATCCCGGATACACTTTCACCGATTTTTCGTCGCTTCCGGAGAACGAGAGAGCCGCGGCTGCGGAAGAGAACAAGGTCAGCCCGGAGTTCGCCCGTTCATCGAAGACACGCGGCGTCGTCGAATCCTCAGACGGTGTCGTGTCCGTTATGATCCTCGAGGAGGATCACGTCAGGATCCAGTCGATCCTCCCGGGTCTTGCGCTTGAAGAGGCGTACGACAGGGCGGACAGCGCGGATTCGGCGCTCGATTCAAAGCTCAATATCGCCTACGACGATAAACTCGGATACCTCACGCACTGTCCCACAAACCTCGGAACGGGAATGAGGGCGTCCGTGATGATGTTCCTTCCCGGGACCGTCGCCGCGGGAGGTATAAGATCGCTTGCCAATCAGCTCGGAAAGATAGGGCTCACCGTCAGAGGAATGTCCGGCGAGGGGTCTGCCGCCGACGGCTGTCTGTTTCAGATCTCCAACCAGGTCACGCTCGGCGTGACCGAAAAAGAGACGATCTCGAAACTCGCGGACGTTACCGGCAAGATCGCCGAACAGGAGAGGACGTTCCGTAAGAAACTCCTCGACGCGGACAAAGACGGAGTCTCCGACCGCGTTATGAGAGCGTACGGTACTATGCTGTACGCGGTGATGATCGACACGAAAGAACTGTTGAGACTCTATTCAGACGTGCGTCTCGGAGTCTGCCTCGGCGTCATCGACTGCGTGAGCGTCGAAAAACTCGACGGGATCCTCATCAGATCGATGCCTGCCATGCTGATGAAAGCTCACGGCGGAAAGATGACAGCGCACGAGCGCGACCGCGCACGCGCAGAAGGAATAAGAAAGATACTGTCGGGCTCGGACAAAGAGTAAAACAAAACGATCGTGTCCGCCCGGAAAGAAGGTGGAATAAATGAACGTAGGATTTACGGCAAGAGCGCAGAGCGCCCTTAACCGCGCGATCGCCGCGGCATGTGAGATGGGGCATACCTGCGTAGGTACGGAACACATACTTTACGGTCTGCTCGGCGAAGGAGAGGGTATCGCTTCCCGCGTACTCGCGGAAAGGGGCGTCACTCCCGATTCGCTTAGGGAGATTATCGAGGAGACGTCAGGGGTGGGCGAGAGGACGAGACTGTCCGCCGCCGATATGACCCCCCGAACGAAAAAAGTGATCGAAAATTCGGCGACGCTCGCCGTGAATATGGGTCACGGTTTCATCGGAACGGAGCATCTGCTTCTTGCGATCACAGCGGAGACCGATTGCTTCGCCGTCAAAATGCTCGAGCGGCTCGGCGTGTCGCCGGACGATCTGAGACGTGATATCACCTCGTATCTCGGAGCCGATCCGGAGAGCGTATCTCACGGGCAGCGAAAAGGCGGCGACGCCAAAACGGAGATCAAAAACTGCCCCACTTTGTCGCAGCACGGCAGAGATCTCTGCCGTCTCGCGAAAGAAGGAAAGATCGACCCGATAATCGGCCGTGACGAGGAGACGGAGAGGGTTATTCAGATCCTCTCGAGACGAACCAAAAACAACCCCTGTCTGATAGGCGAGCCGGGAGTCGGTAAGACTGCGGTCGTCGAGGGGCTCGCACAGCGCATCGTCGACGGCAACGTTCCGGACGACCTTCGCGGCAAATCGATAGTGACCCTCGACATCTCCTCAATGATTGCCGGAGCGAAATACAGGGGAGAGTTCGAGGAGAGAATGAAATCGGTGATGAAGGAGGTTCTTGAGAACAGGAATATTATCCTCTTCATCGACGAGATCCACACGATAATCGGCGCGGGCGGCGCGGAAGGCGCCGTAGACGCCGCCAATATCATCAAGCCGGCTCTCGCAAGGGGCGAGATGCAGGTCATCGGCGCGACTACGATCGACGAGTACAGACGCCATATCGAAAAGGACGCCGCGCTTGAGAGAAGGTTCCAGTCTGTAATGGTAGGCGAACCGACTCCCGAAGAGGCGGAAAAGATCCTCTTCGGTCTGCGTGATAAATACGAAGCGCACCACAAGCTTAAGATCAGCGACGAGGCGATCCGCGCCGCCGTAAAGCTTTCCGTGCGTTATATCAGCGACAGATTTCTGCCCGACAAGGCGATCGACCTGG
>JAFWTH010000059.1 GCA_017518975.1 Clostridia bacterium | reverse complement strand
CAGTCCCGCAGACGAGGAGGATTCCGGAAACTACAAAGCGAAAGAGATCGAGGATTTCATCGTCGATTCTTTCAGACAGATCGACGAGAGCGGATACGACGGCATAATAATCGGTATGGCGCACCATCGCGTTCCGACGAGCAACGGTTCTTCAGACTACTGGTCGGACAGAGAGCTTGAAGAGTTCAAGGCTCACCCCAACTTTTTACTCTTCACCGGTCACTCGCACACCTTCTATCACAACACCCGTGAATTCATCGAACAGGATCTCGGCTTCACCCATGTCCGGGCGGGAGTGCTTGGTCACTTCTGGGGCGGATCGAGCGAACCCGTCAACCCGGAGACCGGCCGCGTCGGGGATCCGCTGACAGACAACCTTGCGAACTCGTGCGCGCTCGTAATCGTCGACGTTCTGAACAACGGCACGGCGGTACTGAGGAGAATGGATATCGCGAAGGGCGAATATCTGTTTGAAAACGAGAACTGGATCGTTGATCCGGATCACATGATATACTCCCGCGGAACGGACGCGGGAACTTACGGCGCCGCGAGTACGGCTCCGTCATTTCCCGTCGGGGCGAAGGTCACCGTCACCGACGAGGGGAACCACGATACCGTCATCGTCTCTTTCCCGTCGGCGTCTCCCGCCTCGGATAAAGGGTACGATTATATATGGCGTTACCGCATCCGTTTGACCGATCCCGAGGGCAATAACCGCGACGTTTTCGTTCTTAACGATTCCCAACTTTCAGAACAGAGGGAAACGTGGAGCGTCCCGGTCGTGGGCATTGAACCGGATACCGATTTCACGATCTCCGTCGTCGCGGCAAGCTCATATAACGTGAGATCGAAAGCGATCCGGTATGACGGGACGGTCAACGTGGGTCACGTCGAGTTGAAATACCCGGCGGAACCGATCCTCGAGGTCGACGCGTCCGCCGGTTCCGTCGAAGAAACGTTCGGCCGTGAGATCACCGAACAGCCCGCGAGGCTCCGAGTGACCAACTCGGCTGATATAGGCAAAAATGCGATCCATTTTCAGGGCGTCGGACCGATAGGCTATTCGTTCACTCGGGAAGATTACGAAAAGATCCGTTTCGGCTTCACGTATGAGGCGTATTTCAAGGTGTTGAATCCCGACTATCCCCAGTTCGTGATGGGCAGCTACGATTCCGCCGTTTCGGGTCTTCGTATCGAGGGAGGAAAACTGCATCTGTGGGGTGAGTTCCGCTCTCTCAACAACGGTCAGATGAAGGAACGGCTTATCGCCTCCGCTCCGATCGAAGGGGGCAAGTGGTATCACGCGGTTGCGACGTACGACGGCGTCGACGTCAGACTTTACCTGAACGGAGAACTTGTCGACAGCGCCAAAGCCTCCGGCGGGCTTGATCAGCCATATTTCGAAGAGGCGTCCGCGTTCTTTGTCGGAGACTTCGCGCCTGTGACGGGTACCACCCGTTATTCATTCTCGGGCAACGTCAACCTCGTCAGGGTGTATGAAGGCACGATGAAAGACGAAGACGTCAAAAAAGCGTACGAATCGGCGATATCAAAACGCGCTTTCGAGGTTTTCACAGACGTTCCGGCCGACGCTTATTATGAACCCGCGGTCACTTGGGCGGTAAAGAACGGAGTGACCTCCGGGACGAGCGCGACGACGTTCTCACCGAATAACGGATGCACCCGCGGACAGGTGGTAGCGTTCCTCTGGCGCGCTGCGGGCGAACCCGAGCCGGCGGGAACAACTAACCCCTTCAAAGACGTTAAATCCGAAGTATATTACTATAAGGCGGTCCTGTGGGCGGTCGAGAACGGGATAACAACCGGAACGGGCAAGACTACCTTCTCTCCGAACGATACGTGCACGAGAGGTCAGATAGTGACGTTCCTGTGGCGTTCTTCCGGAAAACCCGCTCCCTCGGGATCCTCAAATCCCTTCAGGGACGTAAAGAGTGCGGACTACTACTATGACGCGGTCCTCTGGGCGGTATCCAAAGGTATCACCAAAGGAACGGACGCGACTCACTTCTCGCCGTCCGATACTTGCACAAGGGGTCAAGTTGTAACTTTCCTTTACCGCGACCGTACTTCAAAATGATCGCGAAGCGATCGATTCATAACGGCGAAGCCGTCAATTCATCAAACACAAAAGGCGTCTTCGCGACGCCTTTTTTGCTTCTAAAAAACGAGTCATCCTGAGCAAGCGCGTCAGCGCGCGTCGAAGGATCTCCTTAATTATCCATTTTCCATTTTAAAAAGGCGTCGAACCGACGCCTTTTTTAGGGCTTTTCAGAAATAGAACACTTCTTCAAACTTCCGGTCGAGCGCGATGCAGAGAAGAAGAGCCAGTTTCGCCGTCGGCGTGTACTGACCCGTTTCGACGGAACTGATAGTGTTTCTCGAGACCCCGACGGCACGTGCGAGATCAGCCTGCGACATCCCGCGCTCTTTTCGGAGAGCGGGCAGATTGTTGTGAAGTATCAGAGCGCCGTCCATATCAGATCACCCTTGCCATCTGAAGGATCCAGACGGCGAGCATCGCCAGAGCAAGCACGCCCCATATGATCGCCGTGACGAGTTCGTGCTTTCTTCTGAGCTTGATATACTTCACGAGAAAAACGACGAACGCCATCGTGAAAAGCGCAAAATCCGGACCTCTGTTCACGTTGCGGAAAACGAATCCGTTCACCGTGTCGACGATGATGAGCAGACAGACCCCGACGATATACGCCAACAGCCCGCCGTCTTTCTGCGCCTCTCTGTCCGCAGGGTCTTTCCCTTTGTTTTCGAGTTTCGCTTTGTTCAGTATTTCTTCGCGATCCATGATTATTACCTCCTGCCAAGTGTACTTGGTAATCACATTATACTTGATGACAAGTATACTTGTCAAGAGGTTTTGCAAAAAAAATTATAAATATCGTTTTCCCATCAAAAAAGGCGTCGTGTCGACGCCTTTTTTGCTTCAAAATAACGTGTCATCTGAGCGAAAGCCGTAGGCTGAAGTCGAAGGATCTAAAAGCCTTCCCCTTGAGGTGAAGGTGGGTCCTAAGGACCCGGATGATATGACAAGCGCCCATTTTTCATCTCATCAAGTCGGCTGCACTGACAGTATCTTTACGTGCGAACGACCGCTGCCGACGTATTCAGCGGGCTGGCAAGGGAGCGCTCAATTGAT
>JAFWTH010000058.1 GCA_017518975.1 Clostridia bacterium | reverse complement strand
TTTTCCGCCGCGGCGACGCGCGCCGTGACGTGCTTTTCGGCGCCGTTGGACGATAGGAATTCGCGCGAGAGATCGACGATCACGTCGCCGCGCCATCTCATCGTGAGCCTTTTTTCCTCCGTGACGTAAGCGACAACGGTCGCCTCGAGGTTCTCTCTTTCGGCGATCGCGATGAACGCGTCCGCGTCCTCGGGCGAGGTGACGACCGCCATCCTCTCCTGCGATTCGCTGATCGCGAGTTCGGTCCCGTCGAGACCCTCGTATTTCTTCGGAACGAGGTCGAGGTCAACGGACAGACCGTCCGCGAGCTCGCCGATGGCGACGGAGACGCCGCCCGCGCCGAAGTCGTTGCATCTTTTTATCATCCGGGCGGCTTCCGGGTCACGGAAGAGCCGCTGAAGCTTTCTCTCCTCGGGGGCGTTGCCCTTCTGTACCTCCGCGCCGCACGTCTCGATCGACGTCGCCTCGTGCGATTTGGACGAGCCGGTCGCGCCGCCGCATCCGTCGCGGCCTGTCCTGCCGCCGACGAGGATGACGGGGTCGCCGGGAGCGGGAGTCTCGCGCCTGACCGACTCACGGGGAGTCGCCGCGATCACCGCGCCGATCTCCATCCTTTTCGCCTCGTAGCCGGGGTGATAGATCTCGTCGACGATACCCGTCGCGAGCCCGATCTGGTTGCCGTACGAGGAGTAGCCCGCCGCGGCGGTGGTGCAGAGCTTCCTCTGCGGGAGTTTGCCGTGTCTTGTCGCCTCGACAGGAGCGGTGGGATCGCCCGCGCCCGTCACGCGCATCGCGGCGTAAACGTACGATCTGCCCGAGAGCGGGTCTCTGATCGCGCCGCCGATGCAGGTCGCCGCGCCGCCGAACGGTTCGATCTCCGTCGGGTGGTTGTGCGTCTCGTTTTTGAAGAGAAGCAGCCACGGCTCGGCTTTGCCATCGATCTCGACGCTGATCTTCACCGTGCAGGCGTTGATCTCGTCCGATTCGTCGAGAGCGTCGAGCTTGCCCTCCGCCTTCAGTTTTTTCACGGCGAGAGTGGCGATATTCATGAGCGTCACGGGTTTCGTGACGCCGAGTTGTTCTCTCGTCCTCAGGTATTCGCGGTACGTTTTTTCGATCGCGGGATCGTCGAATTTGACGCTGTCGATCGTCGTCAGAAACGTGGTGTGACGGCAGTGATCCGACCAGTACGTGTCGATCACGCGCAGCTCGGTGAGCGTCGGCTCCCTTCCCTCGCTTCTGAAATAGCGCCTGCAGAATTCGACGTCGGCCGCGTCCATCGCGAGACCGTATTTTTTGACGATATCTTCCGCCGGAACGGACGCGTCGCAGAAACCGCCGAGCGTTTCGACGGGGTCGGGCTCGGCGTAATCCGTTCTGAGCGTGGCGGGCTTGTTGAGCGACGCCTCGCGCGAGTCGACCGGGTTTATCACGTGCTTTTTGACCGCGGCGATCTGCGCGTCCGTCAGGTCTCCGTAAAGAGCGTACACCTTCGCGCTGCGTACGGCGGGGCGGTTCCCGCGCGTCATGAGCGCGATACACTGGGAGGCGGAGTCCGCCCGCTGATCGAACTGACCGGGGAGGTATTCTGCCGCGAAGACTGCGGCGCCGCTGAGATCGGGCGCGGTCTCGCGGTATACGCGGTCGGTCTGCGGTTCGGAAAAGACCGTTCCGACGGCGCCCTCGAAGTCCGCCTCCGACAACCCCTCCGCGTCGTATCGGTTGAGTATGCGCAGAGAATCGAGCTCCCTGATACCGAGGATCTCCCTTATCTCGCCGAGGAGGATATCCGCCTCGGGGGAGAGCCCTTCCTTTTTTTCAACAAACAGGCGATAAACCATTCCGCTTGCTCCTTTTTGTGTTCTGTGTCGTCGTGTTTTGATCCGCTGTCGGAGTCACCTCATCCGTCGCGGCAAGCCGCGCCACCTTCCCCTCAAGGGGAAGGCTTTAGATTCTTCGACTACGCTCGTTTCACTCGCTTCGCTCAGAATGACACGGGAATGAAGAAATCAAAACCGTAAAATTCTGCGATGCCGGCGAAGCCGGATGAAATGGGTTGAGTCCCATTTCAAGCGGAATTATATCCTGCTTGCTTGGCAAGCAGACGCTTCGCTCAGAATGACACAGAAATGAAGAAATCAAAACCGTAAAATTCTGCGATGCCGGCGAAGCCGGATGAAATGGGTTG
>JAFWTH010000004.1 GCA_017518975.1 Clostridia bacterium | reverse complement strand
TAGATGAGTCCGTCGTTTGAATAAACGATCCGTTTCGCGCCGCGCGAGCTCTTGCCGCGCGTTCCGATATCGCACTCGTAATACTCGCGGCCGGGAGCGTCCGGAAGACGTCCCTCGTAGTTGCCGAAGCGCGACCCTCCGATCGATTTTCCCGGAGCGTAGCCGTCAAGACCGCCTCCGGACCATCCGAGTTTTTCCGCTTCTTTCTTCGTGATGTAATTCGACGGAAGACGGCCGTATAAATGAATGTAAAGCGCGACTTCGTCGCGGCTGTCGTACTCTCCGTTTTCGGGGAGCGTCTCTTCGGTTTCCGGCGGTTCGGTTTCCGGGCGAGGGGTTTCGGATCCCGCCGGCTCCGTTTCGGGCGACGCCGTGCCGGTATCGGGAACGGTCGCCTCTTCCGTCCGCTCCTCCGAGAAGACCGGCAGTCCCGACTCGCTCTCCCTGAAGAACCGGCCCGAACTGCAGGCCGTGAGTGAGAATACCGCGGCGATGATAAGTATCAGTGATAACAGGCGTGATTTCATACGGAGAACACCTCCTTTTTTCACCCCGTATTATAGCAAACGGAGGTTTTGATGTCAACCCGCGCGCCGCTTGACAGAGTACGCCTCTCCGTGCTATTATTGAAGAAAAAACGACATCCCGGGAGGTTAATATGAGTCAGCTTGTTATGAGATGGGAAAAGAAAAGGACGCCCGACTGCCCCGACGCTCCCGACTGGGGAGAATTCACCTGCCGGCCGTTCGACGGATCGGATCGCGATATCGATATGTGGCTCGAGATCGTGAAGTGCGGTCTCACAGGTGAGAAACTCGGTCCCGAGTTCTTCAGGACGTGTATGTACGAGCACGGAGATCCCGAATTCGACAAATTCTTCATCGTGGAAAAAGACGGCGATCCCGTCGCGACGCTCGCGGTGATCCCGCACTACGATAAAAAAGAAGGATATATCCACATGGTCGCCTGCCGCGACGAATACAGAGGGCTGGGCGTCGGCACGCGCCTGAACGTCGAGGCGCTGAGGGCGCTGCACCGCGCCGGGCTCGAGACCGCGTACCTCACGACGGACGATTTCAGGATCCCCGCGATCCGAAGCTACCTTCGCGCCGGTTTTTACCCGGATATTATTGATGAAGAACACCGCGCCCGCTGGGACGCGATCTTTGAGATCATCAACTCGGACAAGAGGGTCTGAATATGAATAAAGTGACTCTGATGTTCCCGGGATTCAGGACGAAGGCGTTCACGATGAGCTTCGACGATGGCATCGACACCGATATCAGAATGGCGTCGATAATGAAAAAGTACGGCGTCAAGGGTACGTTCAATCTGAATTCAGGTCTTTTCAGCCCGGAGGGAACGGTCAAGCCCGAGGGCAGGGACTCGATCCCGCTCACGGTCAGTCAGGCGAAGGAACTGTTCTCCGATCCGTCTTTCGAGATCGCCGCTCACGGTTCCTGCCATCACGCGCTCGGTCATATCGGCGGCGCGGACGCGCTTTTCGATATCCTGAACGACCGCATTACGCTCGAGCAGACGTTCGGGCGGCTGGTACGCGGCTTTGCGTATCCGTTTTCAAGCTACAACGACGACGTGAAGGAGATGCTCCGCCTTTCCGGATTCGTCTGGGCGCGCGGCGACAAGAGAAAGACCGACTTTCTGCTCCCGCGCGAGGACGAGTGGTACGACTGGAAGGGGATCCACCAGATGGACGGCGAGCTTCCCGCGCTAGTCGACAGATTCGTGAACGAGCCGAATCTCTATTACCACGGGCAGCTTCTCTACGTCTGGGCGCACACCTACGAGTTCGAGCACGATAATTCGTGGGACCGCATCGAGGGCGTATTCAAAAAACTCTCGGAGTGCGGCGAGATCTGGTACGCGACGAACACGGAGATCTACGATTACGTCAAGGCTTTTCGCGGTCTCGTCTATTACGCCGATATGAAAAGGGCGTACAATCCGGCGACGATAGACGTATATCTGCGCTGCGACGACGGGCAGTTTATGATCCCGTCGGGCGGCGAGGCGGAAATCTGACGGTCTTTTTGATACTAAGACGGGATGGCGATCGAAATGAAAGAAGCTCTGAGAGAATTTTTCGGATTCGGCGGATATCAGCGGACGCCTGACGGGTATATGTCCGCGAAGCATCTGATATTCGTCTCGTCCCTTATGGTCGTTATGATCGCGCTTGCGGTCCTGCTCGGTCTCGCGATGAGAAAAAAAGACGCGAAGACGAAGAATCGCGTTCTGATCGCAGCGGCGATAATTATGGATCTTCTTGAGATCTTCAAGATCGTTCTTCTCTGCTTCCGCGAGAACGATCCGATGCACTGGCGGCTCAATCTGCCGCTCTTCCTGTGCAGTATACAGCTCATCGCGCTTCCCGTCGCCGCGTTCACGCGCGGACGACTGAAAGAGGCGGCGCTCGACTTCGTTCTGATCTTCGGAGTGCTCGGAGCGGTGATGGGAACGTATTTCGCGGGTCAGAACTACGCGGCGTACCCGGTGTTCGGCTTCGACAACGTCGCCTCCGGGCTTACCCACGTGATCGCGGGTTTCTCGGCGATCTACATAGGCGTGTCGGGCATGGCGAGCCTCAAAAAGAAGAACATACCGATCACGTTCGGGATCCTGCTGTTCTTCTGCGGAGCCGCGTTCGCGGCGAACGCGATCATCGATTACAACTATATGTTCCTGCGCCGCGGCGACGGAACGCCGTACGATGTTTTCTACAATCTCGTCGGCGGGAACCCCGTTCTTTATCCGATGATCGTCATCGGCCTGTTTCTTCTCTACATCACGGTTTTCTACCTCGTAAGCGCGCCGATAAAGCGAAAGAGGTAAAATGAAAAAGAAAAGGAAGCAAAGACAGCTATTAAACAAAGACCGATCAATCAGATAATGATACTGCATAAACCGCTTATGCCAATGTTGATATTAGTGGTTGGTGGATCGTTGCTGCATTTGCTCTTGCTGCAACAGGGCAATTTGTTCCGGTGTCGGCATTTGCATAATAAAATTGAAAGGTCAGGTTGCAATGTATAGCATCATCAGAATTATAATTGGTTGTATTTTTCTTTTATGTTCATTTATATTTATAAAAAAATCCAAAGCGATACGCAAACGTCTGTTGT
>JAFWTH010000057.1 GCA_017518975.1 Clostridia bacterium | reverse complement strand
GGTGAGGAGTAAGATCACTGCATTCCCAACACTCCGCGCCTCCGGCGCGGGGGGAATCGTTCTCGGGAGGGCGGGTCATTTTTCGCAAAAATGCGAAAAATGACGCTCCCTCGGTCAGGGCGCGGAAAAACAGCCCACCGGGCTGTTTTTTTACACGCGCCCGTTCGATTCCCCATTCAATACGGGTCAAATAAAGAAGGTCACCATTCGGTGACCTTCTTTATTTGACCCGTGGGGGAATCGAACCCCCGTTTCCGCCGTGAGAGGGCGGTGTCTTAGCCGCTTGACCAACGGGCCGTATTCTTTTTTCGCGGACGTCCCGTCCCGCGCAAGAGATATGATATCATAAATCAACCGGTGTGTCAATACCGATTTTTCAATTTTTCAGCCCGCGAAAAAGGGGATCGGGACACCCGTTTTTCTTGCTCACCGGGAATAAATATGTTATAATTATGAAAGAATAAGGACGCGAACGGATATCCTTCGGAGGCGTCCATTGAGAGTTCATTTTTTCATCGAAAGATTCGTGAGATCGTTCCTTTTCGGCCTCCTGTGCGGAGGTGTCGCCGCCGTCGTCATCGGCGCCGCGGCGATAATACTGATCTCTCCGCTTTTCGGTGATTGACGAGAGGAGGCGTCGCTTTTGCGTCTCGACAAATTCATCGCGTCGAACGGCGCCTTCAGCCGCCGCGAGGCGTCCGATGCGATCCGGCGCGGACGTGTCGCGGTCAACGGAGAGCCGATCAGAAAACCCGAAACCCCGGTCGATCCCGACACCGACCGGATCTCGGTCGACGGAGAACCGTTCGTCTTCTCCCGGAACGTTTATTATATGCTTAATAAGCCATCAGGTTACATAAGTTCGACCGAAAAAGGAAACACGGTGATCTCACTGCTCGGCGAAGACGGACGGCGTCCGGGACTGTTCCCGTGCGGACGGCTCGATATCGACACGGAGGGACTTCTGCTCATCACCGACGACGGTCCCCTCGCTCACCTCCTCCTCTCTCCCCGCCGTCACGTGGAAAAGGAATACTTTTTCATATGCTCTCCCGCGTTGACCGACGGGGGTATCGAAATGATCGGATCCGGCGTCGATCTCGGCGACTTCATCGCGAAGCCTGCAAAGATCGCGTCCTCACGCGACCGGCTCTCCGGCACCGTCACCGTAACGGAGGGCAAGTTCCATCAGGTCAAAAGAATGCTCTCCCGCGCGGGGAGCGAGGTCAGATACCTCAAAAGGATCCGCTTCGGGCCTCTGACGCTCGATCCGGATCTCGCGCCCGGCGAGTTCCGTCCGCTGACGAAAGACGAAATATCGGCGCTTATGAGCGCCGCGGAAAAAGAAGGGAAAACACTATGACGATAAATGAAAGACTCTCGGAAGAACTCGGCATCAGGCTGCGCCAGATCGACGCCGCCGTCGAACTGCTCGACGACGGGAACACCGTCCCGTTTATTGCCCGATACAGAAAAGAAGTGACGGGAGGACTCGACGACGAACAGCTCCGCCGCCTATCCGAACGGCTCGCCTATCTGCGTTCGCTCGAAGAAAAACGCGAAAGCGTTCTGAATCTGATCAACGAACAGGGCAAACTGACCGACGAGATCCGCGAAGCGCTCGCCGCCGCCAAGACCGTGACGGAGATCGACGATATCTACCGTCCGTTCCGTCCGAAGAGAAAGACGCGCGCGTCCGTCGCGAAGGAGAGAGGTCTCGAACCGCTCGCCGCACTTATCTTCGAGCAGCGTGCGTCATACTCTCCCACGATCACGGAATCCGCCGCGGATTATATAAACGAAGACCTCGGAGTGCCGGACGCCGACGCGGCGATCTCCGGCGCGCTCGACATTATCGCCGAGAATATCTCCGACAGCGCCGAGTACCGGAAAGCGATCAGAAAGATCACCGCAGATTTCGGATTCATCGAATCGAAGAAGGCGGAAGACGGTCCCGTCTACGAACAGTATTACGAATACAGCGAACGGCTCTCGAAGATCCCGCCTCACCGCATCCTCGCCATCAATCGCGGAGAAAAAGAGGGCGTACTTAAAGTCAGCGTGACAGTCGACCGCGACGCCGTTCTGAACTATCTGACGGGAGAGGTCGTTACCGACTTCTCAAGTCCAGCGTTCCCGCTGATCTCCCGCACGATATGCGACAGTTACGACCGTCTCATAGCCCCGTCGATCGAACGCGAGATACGCTCCGACATCTTCGACGCCGCGAGCGAGTCGGCGATCGGAGTATTCTCCTCCAATCTGAAGCACCTGCTCATGGGCGCCCCTCTCAAGGGGAAGACTGTCCTCGGTTACGACCCCGGCTACCGTACCGGATGTAAGCTCGCGGTCGTCACACCGACCGGTAAAGTCGTAGCGACCTCCGTCATCTATCCGACAAAACCGCATGAGAAGATCGAAGAGGCGAAAAAGATCGTCAAAAGGATGATCGAACGGTTCGGAGTCGACGTCATCGCGATAGGGAACGGCACGGCGTCGGGCGAGAGCGAGATGTTCATAGCCGAAACACTCCGTGAGATCGGCGGAAATACGAAATACGTCATCGTCTCGGAAGCGGGCGCGAGCGTCTACTCCGCGTCCAAACTCGGCGCGGAGGAGTTCCCGGACTTCGACGTAACCCAGCGCTCCGCCGTGTCGATCGCAAGACGCCTTCAGGACCCTCTCGCCGAACTCGTAAAAATCGACCCGAAGTCGATAGGCGTCGGTCAGTATCAGCACGATATGAAACCCGCGCGTCTGGACGAGGCGCTTTCAGGCGTAGTCGAGGACTGCGTGAACGCCGTCGGAGTCGATCTCAACACGGCGTCGTATTCACTGCTGTCGTATATTTCGGGCATCAACGCCGCCTCGGCGAAGAACATAGTCAAGTACAGAGACGAGAACGGCGGGTTCGCGCGCCGTTCCGACGTCATGAAAGTCCCGCGCTTCGGCGCGAAGGCGTACGAACAGGCGGCGGGCTTCCTGCGCGTCCCGGATTCCGACGACGTACTCGACAACACGGGAGTCCATCCGGAATCGTACGGCGCGGCGCGCGGTCTGCTCGCAAAATTCGGCATCACCGACGACGTACTCGCGGGAGGTTCCGTTCCCGGCCTGCTCCGCCGGGTGAAAGAGTACGGCGCAGGAAAACTCGCAGGGGAACTCGGATGCGGGGAGCCGTCGCTCCTTTACATCGCGTCCGAACTTGAGAAACCGGGACGCGACGTCCGCGACGAGGCCCCAGCCCCGATACTGCGCGACCGAGTCCTGACGATAAACGATCTGACGGTCGGGATGAAACTGCGCGGTACCGTACGGAACGTTATCGACTTCGGAGCGTTCGTCGACATAGGCGTCCATCAGGACGGACTCGTACACATTTCCGAGATCTCGGACCGTTTTATAAAGCATCCGTCGGAAGTACTGAGCGTGGGCGACGTGGTCGACGTGACGGTCAAATCGGTCGATACCGCAAGAGGCAGGATCGGGCTTACAATGAAGGGATAACGCATTTTGCCGCTATTTGACGAAGTGTGCAACATGTACAAAAGACAGGCGTCATTTTTGGCGAAATGTACACTTCCCAAAAAAACGTTTTTCTGTTACAATTATTTGTGCCGATTTGTGCGATTTTCTAAATTCCTTAAGGAGAATTCAAGATGGCAAGCCTTTCACTGAAGCACATTTACAAGAAGTATCCCGGCGGCGTTACCGCCGTGTCGGACTTTTGTCTCGATATCAAGGATAAAGAGTTTCTTATCCTCGTCGGTCCTTCCGGATGCGGAAAATCGACGACCCTCCGAATGATCGCGGGTCTTGAAGAGATCACCGAAGGCGAACTCTTCATCGGCGACAAGCTCGTCAACGACGTGGCGCCGAAGGATCGCGACATCGCGATGGTGTTCCAGAACTACGCTCTTTATCCTCATATGACCGTATTTGACAACATGGCGTTCGGACTCAAGCTGCGCAAGACTCCGAAGGAGGAGATGAAGCGCCGCGTTGAAGAAGCCGCCCGTATCC